>JAJXWS010000106.1 GCA_021781495.1 Acidobacteriota bacterium
TGGAAAGATAAGGATACATGGCGACCCCATCCTTCCAACAGGCCGTCTTTATACGTTCCGGGTTATGCTGTGTGGGCCCGCTATGATGCAACCACCCTATTTCCGTTTCTCCGTTTGTGGAATTTTTGCGTTGGGTCTCGCGTTGAGCCCGATAAAGGGGCAGGATGGCCCATCGATCGCGCTGGCCTACAAGGGAGAGAAACCCGTCCGCGCCGAGCATGGCATGGTCGTCAGCGTCCATCATCTGGCCTCGGATGCAGGGCTGGAAGTGCTGCGCGAAGGCGGCAATGCGGTGGACGCGGCAGTCGCAACGGGCTTTGCCCTGGCGGTGGTGTACCCAGTCGCCGGAAACCTGGGCGGCGGCGGGTTCATGCTGCTGCGGACCCACGCGGGACAGGCCACGTTCATCGACTTCCGGGAAAAGGCGCCGCTGGCTGCATCCGAGACGATGTATCAGGATGCGAAAGGCAATGTGATTCCCGGCGCAAGCATCGTAGGGTACAAATCGATTGCCACACCGGGCTCAGTGGCTGGGCTGACTTACGCCGAGCGCAAGTATGGCAAGCTGGGGTTGCGCAAGGTGATGGCTCCTGCCATCCGGCTGGCGAGCGTGGGCTTTGCGGTGACGGCAGAAGAGGCCAAAAACCTGAGCGATCCGGACCTGGCGCGCTTTCCCGAGTCGAAGCATCTTTTTCAGCGCGATGGGTACCTGTATCGCGAGGGCGAAGTTTTTCGGCAGCCACTGCTGGCGCAGACGCTGAAGCGAATTGCACTGAACCCCGATGACTTTTACCACGGCAGGATGGCAGGAGAGCTGATCCGCGATCTTCAGAAGGGCGGCGCGCTGCTCACAGCCAAGGACCTGGCGCAGTACACCGTGGCGGAGCGCAGGCCCGTGGTCGGCACCTTTCACAACTACACGATCATCAGTTCGCCACCTCCGTCGTCGGGGGGCGTGGTGCTGGTGAGTGCGCTGAACATTCTGGAGGCGTATGACCTGAGCCGGCTGCAAGATCGTTCGGCGGCGTGGATCCACTTGATTGCGGAGGCATACAGACGCGCGTACATGGACCGAAGCGACTATCTGGGCGATCCGGACTACAACAGGATTCCGGTGGCGGAGCTAACCAGCAAAAAGTATGCAGCGGCATGGCGACGCAGCATCCTGGCCGATGCAGCCTCACCCAGTTCAAAACTGGAACGGCCTGCTGGCTTTCTGCCGCCGGCGCCGAAGACGGCGGGGCATCGCGCCGAGTCTCAGGACACGACCCACTACTCGGTCGTTGATGACGAAGGAAATGCCGTTTCTGTCACCACGACGCTGAACAATGCGTTTGGATCGGATGTGAGCTCGGGTACCCTGGGATTCCTGCTGAACGACGAAATGGACGATTTTGCTTCAAAGATGGGCGTCCCGAATATGTTCGGACTCATCCAGGGGCCGGCCAATGCCATTGCGCCGGGCAAGCGGCCGCTGAGTTCGATGACGCCGACGATCATTCTTGAAAACAACAAGCTTCGCTATGTGCTGGGTTCTCCGGGCGGGGCGCGGATCATCACGACCGTGGCCAACATTTTTCTCTCCACGGCAGATGGAGGCCTGAACATTCAAGAGGCGGTGGATGCGCCGCGCTTTCATCACCAGTACCTGCCCGACAAGCTGTATCTGGAGCCGGGATTCAGCGATGAAGCGATGGCCGGGTTGCGCTCGATGGGCTATGACCTTGCAGTTTCTGCGCGACACTGGTCCAACGGCGAGTGCATAGCCGTCGATCCAGGGACCGGCGAACTGGAAGGCGGACAGGACCATCGCAGCCATTTTGGAAAAGTGGCAGGCTACTGACATCCGGTACGCGGCATCAATCTCCTCAATACGCGAAAAGCAGCAAATTGTTGCAAAAATGCGACAATAGGAACAGCATCGGATTGTCTGGATCAGCAGCCCGATGCGGGGGGCCATGGCTATGCTGCGCGTGCTTTCGACTCACCTGTTCCTAAATCAGCGGCTGCATCCAGGGCTGCTGGAGCTGGCCAGCCGGGCAGGGGCGCAGGCGGTAGAGATCTTTGCCGCACGCCAACACTTTGATTACACAAGCCGCGAACACGTCAGCGAACTAGCCGAGTGGTTTGATGAAAACGAGCTGGAGCCGTTTTCGATGCATGCTCCGCTCTTTCCGGACCGCGAGATGGGCCGTGCCGGCGCGCCGGCCGTGAATGTGCTGCACCCGGAAAAATCCCGGCGCATTGACGGGATGGACGAGATTAAGCGGGCGCTGGAGACGGCCGAGCACCTCCACTTCAAAAACCTCGTTGTGCACCTTGGCGAAAAGACGGATACGTGGTCGCCGCGCGCGCTGGAGTATGCGGAGACGGCGCTGGAACATCTGGGTGCGTTTGCGCGGCCGCTGGGCGTGCGCATGCTGGTGGAGAACCTGCTGAACGAGCCGACGACGCCCGAACACCTGATGCTGATCCTGGAGATGGGCCATCTGAATCAGGCGGGTTTGTGCCTTGACCTGGGCCATGCACACATGACGGAGGGCGTGGCGCAGGCAATGACGACGATGGGGCCGCGCATCGCCTCCGTGCATGCGCATGACAATCACGGCCTGAAGGATGAGCACCTGTGGCCGGGTGAGGGCACCATTGACTGGCCCGCCACGCTGAGCGGGCTGAAGGCGCTCAAGAATCCTCCTGCACTGGTGCTGGAATTGGACAGCCGGTTTGGCGAGCCGCACCATGGGTTGGAGGAGCGCATCCGGGAAGCATTCGAGAAACTCAGGTAAGTATCCCCCGGCAGAGCCGGGGGCCTTACGGTGTGAGCCGCTCAAAGCGGCTTGAGCGGGGTCGCTAACGCGGCCCCGATTACGTTGGGCCACCTTAACGGTGGCTGGTCACTTCCACAGGTTGAGTTGGTCCAGCCGCTGGTCTTCCTTCTCCTGGTTGCGAATGTACTCACGGATCACCGCTTCGTCACGGCCCACCGTGGAAACCATGTACCCCCGCGCCCAGAAATGCTGGCCCACAAAATTCTGCTTGCGTTCTCCGTACACTCGCGCAAGGTGAATCGCACTCTTGCCTTTCATGAAACCAATGACTTCCGACACGGCGTACTTGGGTGGAATCGAGATCATCATGTGCACGTGGTCCGGCATCAGATGACCCTCTTCAATCCGGCTTTGCTTCTGCTCGGCGAGGCGCCGGAATACCTCGCCAAGGTGCTGGCGCAAGCCTGCGTAAAGCGTCTTGCGGCGGCATTTGGGAATGAAAATCACATGGTATTTGCACTCCCACTTGCTGTGGCTTAAACTCTCATACTCGTCCATCCGGGATCTCCTCCTCGTGTGCTTGGCGGCTCACGTTCTGGAGTTTCTTGGATGGACTCCCGCAAATGTCAAACTTCTACTGCCACCCCGCCAGAGGCGGGGGGCCTCCCGTGTTTGGCTAGAAAATCGGACGGAGCCTTGAGTTGAGCCCCGTCGAACTCAACAGATGCGCGGCAACTGCTCGCCAATCTGCGTGGCGATGACGCGGTTGGCTCCCATGGCCGTGCGCGCCACCAGCATGCCCGGATGCTCAGCGGTGACGTGGCCGATGCGCGCGGCGTCCTGGCCGAGCGGATGGGCACGCAGCGCGGCGAGTACGCGGTCCGCAGCCTCTGGCGCGACGAAGAAGACGGCCTTGCCCTCGTTGGCAACATAGACCGGATCGAGGCCAAGCAGTTCGCAGGCGGACTGCACCTCCGGGCGCACCGGCAGGGCAGCTTCGTCGATCTCCATGCCTGCACGCGATGCGGAAGCGATCTCGTTCAACGTGGAGGCGAGACCGCCGCGGGTGGGATCGCGCATTGCGTGCACGCTGCGGCCACCGGCGCCGAGTGCGTCAGCAATCAGGCCATTGAGCGCAGCGCAGTCGGAACGAATGGGGCTTTCAAATTCCAGCCCCTCGCGCACGCTCATGATGGCCATGCCGTGGTCTCCGAGTGTGCCTGAAACGAGCACGACATCGCCGGGGCGGGCGCGATCGGGTCCGACCAGGATGCCGGGGCGCTGAATGCCCACGCCGGCCGTGCTGATGAAGCAGCCGTCGCCGTGGCCGCGCTCAACGACCTTGGTGTCTCCGGTGACGATGTGGACGTGCGCGACGCGCGCGGCCTCAGCCATGGCATCGACGATTGCGGCAAGCTGCGCCAACGGAAAGCCTTCTTCGAGGATGAAGCTGGCGCTGAGAAATTTCGGCTCCGCGCCGGAGACGGCTAGGTCGTTGACCGTGCCATTCACGGCCAGCGCGCCGATGGAGCCGCCGGGAAAAAACAGAGGCTGCACGACAAAGGAGTCGGTGCTCATGGCGATGCGCGCCGGGCCGAATCCGGGCTTGAGATCGAAGACCGCGGCATCGCCCAGGTTTTCAAGCTCTGGATTGCGAAAGGCGGGCAGAAACAGATGCTCAACCAGCTCATTGCCCAGCTTGCCGCCGCCGCCGTGGCCCATGACGATGGTGGGGTAGTCGCGGAGCGGCAAGGGGCAGGTCCAGCTGGCGAAGTCGGGCGTGTCGAGCGACTCAGTCATGGGCAGCTCCTGCGGCTGAGTTACCGGTAAGCCCGGTCCCGGCTGCGGCCAACTGCTCGGCACTGAGGAAACGGCCGTAGTTGTAATAGGCCGCGCAGGCGCCTTCACTGGAAACCATGGTTGCGCCGAGCGGATGGCGGGGCGTGCACTCCTTGCCGAAGGCCTGGCACGCTGCAGGCCGGATGGCGCCGCGCAGCACGTCGCCCGAGCGGCAGAGCGGCGACTCGACCGTGCGGATGCCGGAAAGATGGAAACGCTCCTCAGCGTCAAAGTCGCGATAGGCCGCGCTGAGCCGCCAGCCGCTGCGCGGGATGACACCGATGCCGCGCCAACTGCGGTCCGTGACTTCAAAGACCTCGCGCAAAAGCGCCTGCGCGGCCTGATTGCCCTCGTAGTGCACGACGCGCTCGTAGGCGTTCTCGACCTCATGACGGCCGGACTCAAGCTGCAACACGGCGCGGCGGATGCCGTCGAGCAGGTCCAGTGGCTCAAAGCCGGTGACGACGATGGGGATGCGAAACCTCTCAGCCAGCGGTGGGTATTCCCAGTAGCCCATCACGCTGCAGACGTGACCGGCAGCAAGGAAGGCCTGGATCTGATTGCCGGGTGCACTCATGATGGCCTCAATCGCAGGCGGCACGAGTACATGGGACACGAGGAGCGAGAAGTTGCGCAGTCCGCGCCGTTTGGCCACGTGCACGCTCATGGCGTTGGCCGGGGCCGTGGTTTCAAAGCCGACTCCGAAGAAGACAACCTGCTTGTCCGGATTCTTCGCAGCGAGTTCGACAGCGTCGAGAGGCGAGTAAACGATGCGGACATCGCCGCCACGGCCCTTGACCTGGAAGAGGTCGCCTTCTGTGCCGGGCACGCGGAGCATGTCTCCAAAACTGCAGAAGAGGACGCCAGGCTGGGCGGCGATAGCGAGCGCCTTGTCAATCAGCTCCAGCGGCGTGACGCAGACCGGGCAGCCGGGACCATGCACCATCTCAACGCCGGCGGGCAGCATCTGGTCGATGCCGTTTTTAATGATGGAGTGAGTCTGGCCGCCGCAGACCTCCATAATCTTCCAGGGGCGCGTGGTGACGGCGTGAATCTCCCGCGCGATGCGCTGGGCAATTTCGCCGTTGCGAAACTCGGTGAGGTACTTCATTGGGAATCGCAGCTCCCGTCCGGGCAATTGGACTGCGGCGCGCTGGCCGCACGGGCAAGCTGCTCTTCTTCGCCGGCCAATTCCTCGTCGAGGACGCCCATCTGGCGGAAGGCGTCCAGCGTCTCCTCGGCCGTCTGCTGGTCAATCTTGGAGATGGCAAAGCCTACATGGACAAGGGTATAGTCGCCGACCTCAACTTCAGGTACGTAGTCCATACAGACGCGCTTCACCACACCGCCGAAGTTGACACGCCCAACTCGCAGGCCGCCTTCGGTGACAATTTCCTCTACTTTGCCGGGTATCGCAAGGCACATGGCAACCACCTTATACCGTGAGCAGGAAAAGGCAAGATGTGATTTGCATCACTTCATCGAGAGCCTTTGGCGACTTCCCTGCTCTCGTTTTCGACGACCCGAGCCTTGACCATCTTCCTGACCAGCGCCGCGGGCAGGGGCTTGTCGACCGGAAACTGCAGCGTGCCCTTGGAGGTGCGGTAACCAGCGAGCTCGTCCTGCATGGCGTCCGTGAGCGAGGCCTGCATGGGGAAGAAACTACAGTGACTCTTAAAGGCTGCGTAGGCCACCAGCGCGCCGTGGTAGCGGAAGGCGGGCATGCCATAGCTGATGCACTCGGTGGCGGCCCTGGGTGCGGCGGCGCGGATTCGGTCGCGCAGAGTGCGCAGAGTCGCCTGCGCTGGCTCCGGCACGCGGGCCAGATAGGCCTCCACGGCAGCTGCGCCATCTTCCGGGCGAGTGCTTCCCTTCTTCGCAGGTTTCATCGTCGACCTCCCAATCCCGGGCCCGTTGGCTGTTATCCGGCCGGCTGCCTGGTTCGCTGGCTTTCCAGGTAGTCGAGCCACTCGGCCATACCTGCTCCGGTCTTCGCAGAGGTTTCAATGATGCGGATGCCGGGGCGAATCTCGTTGAGATTGCGGAGCGCGGCTTCGCGGTCAAAGCCGCAGGGGCCGGCGAGATCCATCTTGGTAATCACAGCGGTATCGGCAGAGTTGAAGAGCGTGGGGTACTTGAGCGGCTTGTCTTCCCCCTCTGTCACGGAAAGCAGCGCCACACGGATGCGCTCGCCGAGGTCATAGCTGGAGGGGCAAACGAGGTTGCCGACGTTCTCGATAAAGAGGTAGTCGAGCACGTCAAGATCCCAGCCGTCGAGATACCTGCCGACCATCTCGGCTTCAAGATGGCAGATGCCATGGGTATTGATCTGGCGGACGGGCGCGCCACTGGCGGCGAGGCGGCGGGCGTCGTTGTCGGTTTCCAGATCGCCCACCAGCGCAGCCACGCGTGCACCGCCTTCGCGCAGAGTGCGCAGAGTGCGCTCCAGAAAGGTGGTCTTGCCGGTGCCGGGACTGGAGACGAGGTTGAGCGCCAGGACGCCGGCCGAGGAGAATCGTTCGCGCAGCGCGCGTGCCAGCTCGTCATTCTTCTTCAGGATTCCCTGTCTCAGTTCGACAATGCGTGTGGTCATGCCTGTATCTCCGGCTCTTCAAGTTCGATGGCTTCAATCTCCAGCTCGCGCCCCTGCCTCACGTCATGCGCGGGCTCGCCGCAACTGGGGCAGCGAAAGCTCTGCACACCCGGCAATGAGCCGTCGCGACCGCAATGGGTGCAATGAATGACCACCGGCTGCACATGCACGCGCAGACGGGAGCCAGCCAGTGGCGTGCCTTCCGTCGCAATGCCGTAGCAGAACTGCAATGAGTCTTCGACGACTGCGGCGAGTGCGCCGAGACGCAGGCGCACCTCCACAACCCGCGCGCCGGGATAGGCGACGAGCGACGCCGTAACGGAGTCGACGATGCTGGAGGCGATCGAAAGCTCGTGCATGAAAGCATGATTGTACGCCGCGGCGAGGTTGGCAACCTGTGCCGCAGCGCACCGCGGCGCAGTTGTAAGATGGCACTGAAAGGGACTTCCCCGTGACTCACGCCGCTGCGCCC
>JAJXWS010000107.1 GCA_021781495.1 Acidobacteriota bacterium
GTTCCTGCTGGACCGCCGCGAGCGCTCGTATGTGTGGCTGGAACTGACGCTGCTGGCAGCCCTGGTGCAGGCGGTCGTAACCATCGTGACCAATTACACGACGTGGATTCCGGCGACGCCAGCGCTATTGCTGCTGGATGCATTTCTGCGGCCGATCCAGATCGGGCTGTGGGTGATGTTCTGGGCGTCGTGGTTCCGGCTGGGCCACATGGGACGGCTGCGGTGGATGGTCTTCAGCATGACGGCGATGCTGTGCCTGAGTGTTGCCCTGCTGCGCGAGCCGCTGTACGGCCATGTGGTTCCGGCCAATGCCGATCTGTGGCTGATGCCTGTATCGCTGCTGATGAAGCTGCTGCTCGGCAGTCTGCTGGTGTGGGTGGCGTGGGAAGGAACTAAGCGCGACATGACGGGCGGCTGGCTGGGACTGACAGCCGTGGTGCTGGTGTTTGTGGCGCTGTACCAGCAGGACCTGCAACTGCTGCATGTAGCGATGAATTACTTCCCGTTCGGCTACCAGGTGGGCATTGCGCAGATTGCGGTGGTGCTTTCGCTGAATATCATCACGATGCTGCTGATGCGTCGCTTCCTGAAGTCGCAACAGCAGCGCGAGCACTTGCAGATTGAGATTCAGCAGGCGCGCGAGGTGCAGCAGGTGCTGATTCCGGACGCGATACCGACGATTCCCGGATTCAGGCTGGAGAGCGAGTACCGGCCGGCGCTGCAGGTGGGCGGAGACTTCTTCCAGATTCTGCCGGACGACGCGGGCGGCGTGCTGATTGTGCTTGGCGACGTAACGGGCAAGGGTCTGCAGGCGGGCATGCTGGTGGCGCTGATCGTGGGGGCAATCCGTGCAATTGTGGAGACAAGCTACGAGCCGGTGTTTGTGCTGGAGGCGCTGAACCGCCAGCTATGCGGCCGCAGCCAGGCCTATGCCACCTGCGTGGCGCTGCACGTGGATGTGAATGGCGAGACGACCATTGCCAATGCCGGACACCTGGCGCCCTACCTGAATCGTAAAGAGATTGCGATGGAAGGCAACCTGCCGCTGGGCATGACCGAGCACGTGCAGTTTGAACAGATGAAACTGACGCTGCAGCCGGGAGACCGCATCACGGTGCTGACCGACGGCGTGGTGGAGGCGAAAAGCCCGAACGGCGATCTGTTCGGCTTTAATCATGCGCGCGCCATCAGCCATTTGCCCGCGTCGTTTATTGCGCGGTCGGCGCAGATTTTCGGCCAGGACGACGACATCACCGTGCTTGCCATCAGCCGCGAGGCGGAGGGAGACAAGCAGGCGGAGGCCTTGCGCCTGAGCACGCAGGCGGCGGAGGCCTGAGCCCCGGTCGCGTGATTTTCAACAAGATTCCGGTTGCAGTTTTTTGGGATTCGCCTTAACGTTGCGGGGAATCTCCATCTCAAATTGCGGAGTGTGCTCGATGCATCTCGCGTTCTACCTGATGCAGAATCCGCCGAACCCGGAGCAGGTTCACAAGCTGGCCGTTGCGATGATGACCATCCTGCCGCTGGTCATCCTGGTGGGGCTGGCGGTTGTGATTGTGCCTTTCTGGTTTATCTGCAAGAAGGCGGGTTTTTCGCCGTGGCTCTCGCTGCTGAACATCATTCCGTTCGGCAACCTGGTGCTGATTTACGTGCTGGCGTTTGCGGAGTGGAAGGTGCGCCCGGCGGCAACGGCGGAGCAGATGGGCTGGCCGTTTCCACCGCAGCCGCCGCAGGGATAGCGGCGAAACTGATAGCATCGTAAGAGGAAAACGACCTCAGCGATGCTGGAAGAAACTCTGCTGCAAGCCAAAACTCCTCGTGTTCGCTTTGCTCCTTCTCCCACAGGCTATCTGCATGTGGGCGGGGCGCGCACTGCTTTGTTTAACTGGCTGTTTGCCCGGCACACGGGCGGCACGCTGATCCTGCGTATTGAAGACACGGACTTTGAGCGCTCGTCCGACGAGATGGTCGAGGGCATTCTGGAAGGAATGCGCTGGCTGGGCCTGAACTGGGACGAGGGACCGTTCTACCAGTCGAAGCGGCTGGACCTCTACAAGGCCACGGCAGAGAAGATTCTGGCCAGCGGAAATGCGTATCCGTGCTTCTGCACGAAGGAAGAGCTGGAACAGCGCCGCAACAAGGCCGCCGAAGATGGCCGCTCACTGATGTATGACCGGCGCTGCCGGCGGATTCCGCGGGAAGAAGCCGAGCGGCGCATGGCTGCGGGCGAGGCGGCTGCGCTTCGCTTTGCCGTGCCGGAGGATGGCTCGACGAGCTTTGACGACGCGGTGTTCGGCAGGGTGGAGTTTGCCAACGCGGAGATTGAGGACTTTGTGCTGCTGCGCTCGGACGGCATTCCCACGTACCACCTGAGCGTGGTGGCGGACGACATCGACATGCGGCTGACGCACATTATTCGCGGGGCCGACCATATCTCCAACACGCCGAAGCAGGTGTTGCAGTATCGCGCGCTGGGCGCGGAGCTGCCGGTGTTTGCGCATGTGCCGCTGATTCTGGGACCGGACAAGACGCGGCTGAGCAAGCGGCACGGCGCGACGAGCGTGATGGCCTACAAGCAGATGGGCATTGTGCCGGAGGCGTTCCGAAACTTTCTGTCGCTGCTGGGATGGACGCCGGGCGGCATCAAGGACGCAAACGGCAAGGACCGCGAGCTGTTCTCGTCTGAGGAACTGATCCAGCTGTTTACGCTGGATGGGATCTCGAAGTCGAACGCGGTGTTCGATAACGACAAGCTGGCGTGGTTCAACGCGGAGTATATTCGCGCGCTGCCGGTGGAGGAGCTGAGCCGCAGCATTCAGCCGTACTTTGACGAGGCCGGTTTGAACGCCTCGGCGGAGAAGCTGCTGGCGGTGACGCCGCTGATTCGCGAGCGCATCAAGACACTGCGCGAGGCCGTGGCGGCTGCCGACTTCTTTTTTGTGGAGGAGCTTGCCCCGTATGACCCGGCGGATTTGATTCCGCAAAAGGGCGACGCGGCGCTGGCCCTGCGCATTCTGCGGCACACGCGGGAGCTGCTGGCGACGTGCGAATTTGACCACGCCGTGCTGGAGCAGGCGCTGCGCGAGGCCGCGACAACGCTGGGCGTGAAGACGGGGCCGATGTTTCAGCCGATCCGCGTGGCCGTGTGCGGACGCAAGAACGCGCCGCCGCTGTTTGAGAGCATGGCTATCCTTGGCCGCGAGGTGTGTGTTGCCCGCATACAGAGGGCCGAAGAGAGTCTTTCATCGCTTGGTTGAGCGCAGAGACCGTGGAGTCAGGAATCGCAACGATGACGAACGCAAATCCGGAAAGCCAGGACACACGCACACTCTCCAACTTTCTTCGCGATCAGATTGCCGAGGATGTGCGCACCCAGAAGTACGGCGACGCCCAGGTGCAGACGCGCTTTCCTCCGGAGCCGAACGGCTATCTCCACATTGGCCATGCCAAGGCCATCTGCATTGACTTTGGTCTTGCCGACGAGTTTGGCGGCAAGACCAACCTGCGCTTTGATGACACGAATCCCGAGAAGGAAGAGCAGGAATATGTGGATTCCATCCAGGCGGACGTGCGCTGGCTGGGCTTTGAGTGGGACCGGCTGTGCTATGCCTCAGACTATTTTGGCCAGCTCTACGAGTGGGCTTTGCAACTGATCAAAGCGGGCAAGGCGTACGTGGACGACCTGACGGCCGAGGAGATTCGCCAGCATCGCGGCACGCTGACCGAGCCGGGCAAGGACAGCCCGTATCGCAATCGCACGGTGGAGGAGAACCTCGACCTGTTTGTGCGCATGAAGAACGGCGAGTTCCCGGACGGGAGCCGCGTGCTGCGCGCCAGGATCGACATGGCCTCGCCGAACCTGAACATGCGCGACCCGGTGATGTACCGGATATTGCATGCGACGCATCACCGCACGGGCGACGACTGGTGCATCTACCCGATGTACGACTTTGCGCACGGGCAGTCGGACTCGATCGAGCGCGTGACGCACTCGATGTGCACGCTTGAGTTTGCGGACCATCAGCCGCTGTATCGCTGGTACATTGAGCAGCTCGGCATATTTCCTTCGCAGCAGATTGAGTTTGACCGGCTGAACCTGACTTACACGCTGCTGAGCAAGCGCAAGCTGCTGCAACTGGTGCAGGAGAAGCGCGTGAGCGGGTGGGACGATCCGCGCATGCCTACCATCTCCGGCATTCGCCGCCGGGGCTTTACGCCGGAGGCGATTCGCGCTTTCTGCGCGGCGATCGGCGCCTCGCGCACGAACGGGACGACAGACATTGAAATGCTGGAGCACTTCCAGCGCGACGACCTGAACCGCCGCGCGCGGCGCGCCATGGCCGTGCTGCGCCCGCTGAAGCTGGTGATCGAAAACTATCCCGAGGGGCAGGAAGAGTTCTTCGAGGTGGCGAACAATCCGGAGGACGCCGAGGCCGGGATGCGGCAGGTGCCGTTCACCCGCGAGCTCTACATTGAGCAGGACGACTTTCGCGAGGTGCCTCCGCCAAAGTACTTCCGCCTGTCGCCGGGCAAGGAGGTGCGCCTGCGCGGCGCATACTTTGTGACAGCGCAGAGCGTGGTGAAGGATGCGGGCGGCAACGTGGTGGAGGTGCACTGCACCTACGATCCGGCCAGCCGCGGCGGCAACTCTCCGGATGGCCGCAAGGTGAAGTCAACCATTCACTGGGTATCGGCCGCGCACGCCATTGGCGCGGAGATCCGGCTGTACGACAAGCTGTTCACCAAGGCGGACCCCGGCGACTTCGAGGAAGGCGAGAGCTTCCTGAGCAACCTGAACCCCGACTCGCTTGAGATTGTGACGGACGCACGGCTGGAGCCGTCGCTGGCCGGCGCGAAGGCGGGAGAGCGGTACCAGTTTGAGCGCGTGGGCTACTTCTGCGTCGATCTCGACTCGACGCCGGAGAAGCTGGTGTTCAACCGCACGCTGCCGCTGAAGGACTCGTGGGCGAAGATTGAGAAGAAGGCGGGCGCGTAGAGCGGCGCGCTGGCGCTACTTGCCGATGACGTCGATGGGGACGGTGACGGACTTGGGCGGCATGCACTCGTTGTTGTCGCAGGCCTGGTAGCGCAACTGCGCCTCGACGAGGTGGTTGCCGCGCTGGGCCACGATGCGCGCCTGAATGACGAACTCGCCGGTATATACGCTGAGCCGCGTTTTGGGATCGAGCGGCAGGGTGAAATCTTCGCCGGGCGGGTAGGTGGCGTTCTCAAGACGCACGCCGGAGGCCGTGGGGATGGACAGCGCGGTGGGGATGAGATAGCTGTCCCGGGGCGTGTGCGAGTTGATGTGCAGGCCCTGCGCCACGCGGAAGTGCAGCTCCACGGCGCTGGGCTTGCCGGCGGGCACGCTGACCTGCTCCGGAAAGAGATACTGGACGGCGTTGGTGCGCGTGAGGGAGCGGTTGGGCGCGTCGTTGAACAGCGGCAACTGCTGCTGCGCGACGAGGACCGGCGCGAGGCAGGCTGCGAAAACAGTGGCGAGGATGGTCTTCACTTTCCAGCTCCCAATGCCTTGCGGATGTTGCCTTCCAGCTCGTCTTTGGAGGTGAGGCCGATCTGGGTGGCGACCACGGTGCCGTTGCGATCGAGGAAGAAGGACGTGGGCAGCTCGTCGAGGCCGCCGTAGGACTGGCTGAGCGAGTCCCCGTTGAGGAGCACGGGATAGGGGATGTGCATCTGCTGCACGGTGGCGGCGATCTGCTGCTTTTCTTCGGCGAGCTTCTGCTTGTCGTTCAGGTCCAGGTCGTCGGCGGAGATGCCGAGCACCTCAAAGCCCTGCGCGGCGTACTGGTTGCGCAGATCGATGATCCACGGGGTTTCAATCTTGCAGGGAGCGCACCAGGTGGCCCAGAAATTGATGAGCACGGCCTTGCCCTTGTAGCTGGAGAGGGAGACTTTTTTGCCGCTGAGGTCCTGCAGCGTAAAGTCCGGCGCGGGCTTGTTCATCAGCGGCGACAGGAACTGCGGCGCATCGGATGAGGTGGCGACCAGCTCGCCGCGGGCGACGGCAGCGGCGCGCAGTTCGGCGGCCTGCTTGCGATACTCCCAGTTGGCCCAGCCTGCCCAGGCAAAGGCTGCGAGCAGCAGCAGAACTACGGAGAGAACGACGGTGTTGCGCTTCACGGGGATGGACCTCTCTGCTCTTTATTGTACGAGCGCGGGCGCGTTGGCGCGAAACATGGGCGCAAGGGCGGAAGCTGATACCATCAGAGACCGATGGCTGGCACGAACGAGGAAGGCTGCTTGAAACCGGCGGAACTGGTGCGAACGGAAGCCGCAGCGCTGGAGGCGCTGGCGGCACGGCTGGACGGCCCGATGGCCGCGGACTTTGACCGCGCCGTGGAGCTGGTGTTGCGCTGCGGCGCAGGCAACGGGCGCGTGGTGGTTACCGGCATGGGCAAGAGCGGCATTATTGCGCAGAAGATTGCTGCAACGCTGAGCTCGACCGGCAGCCCGGCGCTGTTTCTGCATCCGGCAGAGGCGGTGCACGGCGACCTGGGCGTGCTGATGCCGGGCGACGTGGTGATTGCCCTGTCTGCCAGCGGCGAGACGGAGGAGATTCTGCGGCTGCTGGCCACGCTGAAGCGCAAGGGCGACGCGCTGGTGAGCTTCTGCTGCAATCTGCAATCGACGCTGGCCACGGCAAGCGACGTGGCGCTGGACTGCGGGGTGGAGCGCGAGGCCTGCGGGCTGAACCTGGCTCCCACGGCGAGCACGACAGCGATGCTGGCGCTGGGCGATGCGCTGGCGATTGCGGTGAGTTTGCGCAAGGGCTTCCGGGCCGAGGACTTTGCCGAGCTGCACCCCGGCGGCAAGCTGGGCAAGCAGCTGGCGCGGGTGCGCGACCTGATGCACGCGGGTGAGGACGTGCCGGTGGTGAAGCCGGAGACGCCGATGACCGACGTGATCTACGAGATGTCGTCAAAGAAGCTGGGCATTACGACAGTGCAGGAGAATGGCAGACTGCGCGGCGTGATCAGCGACGGCGACCTGCGGCGGCTGCTGGAACGCGAAGGCGGCGCCGCGCTGAGCAAGACGGCAGGCGAGGCGATGAATGCGCATCCCCGGACGATTGGCGTAAACGAACTGGCGGCAAAGGCTCTGGCGCTGCTGGAGGAGAGGAAGATTACCTCGCTGATTGTGGTGGATGCCGACGAGCGCGTGGAAGGTGTGGTGCACCTGCACGACCTGTGGGGCGTGGAGATGATTTGAAGGGCCCGGGGCTTTTTCCAGTCTACAAGGCGAGATATGGGGTGCCCGGCTGGTGTTGGAGGTGCGGAAAGCAACCGCGGATCCTTCGACTCCCTTCGGTCGCTCAGGATGACAGAGGTCGGGTGGGGGTTGTGGTGATGGAGTTTGCTTACCCAGGTCTCAGAAGCGAGACCTGGGGCACCCGGTGATTGTGTTTGGTGCCCACCTGATGTTGGGGGGACAACCGCGGATCCTTCGACTCCCTTCGGTCGCTCAGGATGACAGAGGTTGGGTGGGGGTTGTGGTTTCCCATCCATGCCGCAAAGAGCGCGGCATGAATGGGAAACCCTAGGGGTGTGGTGATGGAGTTTGCTT
>JAJXWS010000108.1 GCA_021781495.1 Acidobacteriota bacterium
GGTAAGATTGCTGAACTGCAGAATGGTGGGCCCGGAGGGATTTGAACCCCCAACCAAGGGATTATGAGTCCCCTGCTCTAACCGTTGAGCTACAGGCCCGCTTTTTCAGTATCTCAGTCTATATCCTCTGCTGGCCGGAGCATCGGCACCTGCTTTGGCGCGTCTGCTCTCGCCGGATAGCGGCTCTGGCGGCGGTGGCTTCGCGCCATTCGTCTGCCTTGCGACAATCAACTGCAGAGGATCTCGTTGCCAGCTTCAGCGAATCGAACGATCCATTCATGAGTATATCGGCTGCTCCTCGGCTTCTCGCTCCGGGCATTGGTTCGGAAGAGAATCCTGCTGTTCCGTGCCACGCTCGGTGCATGCGCAGCTTGCATGGAGCAAGGTCCTGCATTGGAAGCGACGGGGCTACCAGTATTCAACCGCAAGAACCCGCGAAGGTCCCGGGGCGCCTTCCACCACCTGGGTCTGGATTACCGCCTCAAGGTTCGCGGTCTTCCAATTGCCCGGAGCCTTCTGGAGCAACTGGCGCAGGAATCCGGGGTCCGCGAGCAGCTCGCTCATCGCCGCGGTGCCCTCACTGGACAGGCCCGCCACCAGCACCACAGGCTGGCCCAGCGTTGCATCGCGATAGCGAGCGATGATGGCGTAGTCGCTCGGCTGGGATGAGGCGGACTGATTGAGCAGGACCGACCAGTTCTTTGCCGCCGGATTCTTGTGATCAACGATCCACATCGCCGTGTTGTCCATCGCGAACCCGTAGCGAAGGGGCTCGGTCAGCCGCATGGTCCACGGATTGTCCAGCGCGCCGATGAGCACCGCTGGCCCCTCGCGAAGTTCCGCAAAGCCCATCTCATGCGCCAAACCCAGCCGGAAGGGGTGATGAGACTGCTCGAGCACGGCTCCCACGGGGATAAGCGTGGAGACGCTCTCCATACTCAGATGGCCTGCATGACGGGTCTTGTCGTAAACAGTAGAAGAAGGCTCAGAGGTCGTTGCGGCAGGATTGACCGCCTCAGGCGACCCTATGCAGAGAGTCACGCGCGCCGGCGAATTGAGGATGGGCCACCAGAACTGCTCGCTGATCGACGGCTGAAACAGCCCATACCAGGCGAAGACCATTCCGAGAACCACGGCAAGCGCCCCCGCCCAGAGCCACCACGCAGCGCGTTTCGCTATGAATGGGCGTTCCGTCGGTTCCCCGGCGGCTTCAGGCGCCGAAGACGGCAAAGGCGATTCGACCGGGCGGAACAGCGGGACATACGATCCGGGATTAAGGCCGATGACCAGCTCGTGCTGATGGTCAGGATTTTGATAGTAGAGCGCCAGCCGCTTCCGCACTTCGGCAGCGCTGAGCCGCACAACAGGATCCTGATTGGTGTCGTAGTCCGGGGCGCGGTGGAAGACCTCCATGCCGAGCAGGCGCTCTTTCAGGGTGTCCTCATGGCCGGCAAGTGTCTGCTCAACCACAAATTTGAGCAAACCGGGGTAACGCTGGCTGCTGGAAAAGCCGGGGCTGGCCAGCACGCGGCCGAGCTGATCGAGGACCAGTTGCCGCTCGAGTTCAGTTCGTGGGCGCCAGGTCGATGCCTCCGACTCCATACGTGCTCTTCCCCTTCTCCCCGGCGACCCTGCCGCAGCGCGCGTAACAAGCCACGTAGCAAGGCGCTTGATACGCCCGGCAGAACTGCGCTTAAGCCTGAGGAATCCACCCCTTCGCGCGCTTGATACGTCTCGGAGCAATCCCCCTGCACTACGGTAGCAATCTTGAGCTCCGACTGCCGCGCCCCTACTCTGAATTCGAGTCCCGAACCGAGCCGGTAATCCAAGCCTCGGTGCATCGGTGGTTCCCAAATACGCTTAAGGATAACAGGCCATGAGTCCAAAGATTGCGCCCCTTGTAAGCGGAGCGCAGAGCTCTTTTCTGGTTGCGGAGTATACCATTCGTTCCGAAAACCCCTCCACAACCTCTTGCAAACGGGCAAATGCCCGCCGCGCCAACGGGATATGCAAGTCTTTATATTTCATTCTGGCAGTGTTCATGGCGGCAGCTACCGTATACGCCCAGTCCGATTCGGCCAAGCCAGCCGCGCCCCAGTCCAAACCCGAACCAACGCCGGAGCAGTTGGGCGGTATCCTCAAGGGTCAGATTCTTCTGATGCCGCCGGACTCGGCCCGGACCTTTATCCCTTTCAACAATTTCCGCAAGGAGCTGGAAGAGAAGTACGGCATCGGCGTGTATGCCATCAACCAGACGCTCTTCGCGCGAAACACCTTGAGCCCTGAGGTCCCCTACGACAAGATCTCCTACCCGGGCCAGGACAACTTCTACCAGTCGTCGAGCTACCTGACGCTGGCCTACGACATGCGCGCCTTCCATTTGAAGGACGCGCAGCTGGTGCTGGATGCCGGCATCCAGAAGGTGAGCTGGTATCCGGGCGGCCCGGAGACGCTGGATTTCGACGAGGCCAGCTTCTACAAGGGCTTCTTCAAAGACAATCTGCAGCTCAAGGGCGGCTACATGTCGAACGCCGAAGAGTTCATCCAGATGCGTGTCGGCGGCCTTGCCAACAACGGAGCGGCCGGCGTGCTGGGAGTGCTCCCCTACAACGTCGGCTTGTCCAACAAGCCGCAGCAGGCTCCGTCGTTCAACGTACGGCAAAACCTGCCGAATCACTTCTACGCCAAGGTGGGCTTCCAGCGCAGCTACTCGCCGATGAACAGCGTTGGCGAACAGGAACAGGACAAGGTGGGATTCCGCTTTGCCCCCGGGCCCGCTTACGACGCCAGGCACGGCGTGTGGACCAAAGGCGACGGTCTGCTGTCGATCATGGAAGTGGATTACCAGAAGTCCCAGTACAAGAACCCGACGGCACTGTGGGTCCGCGCCGGCTACATGAATAACAGGACGAAGTACCGGAACTACAACACCAACCAGTACGACACGCCCAACTACGCCTACTACGTGGCGGCCGACAAGCAGGCCACGCAGCCGAATCCCGCCAACCAGCGGCACGGCTTGTTTATCGGCGGATCGGCGATGTATTCGCCCCCGGCCGTCAATACCTACTACCAGTACTACGAAGCCCGCGCCTACTATTCGGGCCCGTTTGCAAAGCGGCCCGGCGATTTCTTCTCGCTGGTGGGCGCTCACAGCGAATACAGCCCGGACCTGACCAGGACCAAGGCGCCCGGCACGTTTTCCAAGGGTTCGTGGTCGCTGACGCCGACCTACAACTACAAGCTCTACCGGACGGCGTACTGGGTAAACGCGCTGGGGTACACGCAGGGACCCGTGCCCGGCGCCAAATATCGCAACACACTCATTTACAACACCATGCTGATGGTCTTCTTTTAGCAGACCCGCCGCGCATTGCGCCTCACAGTGCGCGGCAGTTTCAGGCCATGAGGAATGTCCTGCGGGAAGAGGTTCCGGCAAGCCTTTCTCGTCGCACGGAGCTAGTTGATGCCTAACTCAATCCCACTGGTTGAACATTGCGATGCAAGCGCGGAGCCCGCGGCGCGGATCGGTCGCGTGCGATGGACGATCTGCGCCATGCTCTTCGTCGCAACTTCAATCAATTACATGGACAGGCAGGTCATCTCGATCCTGAAACCGACGCTTGAACACAGCATCGGCATGACGGAGATCGGATATGGCTATATCGTGGATGCCTTCCAGATTGCCTATGCCATCGGATTGATTGCCGCCGGGCGATTCGTCGACAAGGTCGGCACGCGCATTGGCTATATGGTCATCATGGCGGTCTGGAGCCTCTCCGCCATGGGACACGCGCTGGCCAACTCCGTGCTGGAGTTCGGCGTGGCGCGATTCTCGCTGGGCGTGGGAGAATCCGGCAACTTTCCCGCAGCCATCAAGACCGTGGCCGAGTGGTTTCCGCAGCGGGAGCGCGCCCTGGCTACGGGGATATTCAACTCGGGTGCAAATCTGGGCGCCATCCTTGCGCCCATCCTCGTGCCGTGGGTGACAATCCGTTTCGGCTGGCATGCGGCGTTTCTCGCCACGGGCATTCTCAGCGCCATCTGGATTCTGTGGTGGTTCAGCAAATACCGCAAACCCGCTGACCATCCCACGCTGACGGGTGCGGAGCTTCGCCACATCTACCAGGAATCGGCAGCCCAGCTCGGCCGCGCCATGCCATGGCGTCGTTTGCTCGTCGTCCGCCAGACATGGGGATTTGCGCTCGCCAAATTTCTCACAGACCCGATCTGGTGGTTCTATCTCTTCTGGATGCCCTCCTACTTCAGCGCAAAGTTTCATCTCGACCTCTCCCATCTGGGGCTTCCTCTGGTGATCGTCTACAACGCTTCCGCCGTAGGCAGCATCGGCGGCGGATGGCTGCCACAGATCTTTCGGCGCCTGCATCTGTCGCAAAACTCCGCGCGGCTTGCCGCCATGCTTCTATGCGCGCTCGCGGTTGTGCCCATCTTCATGGCGACCCGGGTTGTCTCAGAATGGACCGCCGTGGCCCTGCTGAGCCTTGCTGCCGCGGCTCATCAGGGATGGTCGGCAAACCTGCTCACCACGCCCTCGGACATGTTCCCGCGCACAACCATCGGGTCAGTGACCGGCATTGGAGGAATGGCAGGATCCGCGGGTGGCGCTTTGCTGGCCGCTTACGCCGGGCACATTCTTCAGCTCACGCACAGCTACGCAAGCCTGTTTGCCATTGCCGCAAGCGCGTACCTGCTGGCGCTCCTCGTGCTGGTGGCTCTGGCGCCGGGACTTCGCAAAGTGGAGCTGCCGTTATGATCCTCATCCTGATGGGCGTGAGCGGAATTGGAAAAACGACGATAGGCAAGCTGCTGGCCGCGCGCACAGGCTGGCGCTTTGAAGACGCCGACGATTATCACCCCGCCGATAACAAGCGGAAGATGGCGGCGGGCATACCGCTCACGGACGATGATCGCCTGCCGTGGTTGAGCATTCTGCATGACCGCATGTCGCGGTACTTCCAGGAGAACCGCAGCGCGATCTTTGCCTGCTCTGCACTGAAGAAGAAATACAGGCAGCGCCTTGTGGACGGCTTTGGCAGCCACGAGTTTCGCTTGATCGACCTTGTAGCGCCGGTGGAAGTGCTGCGCACGCGGCTACGCGCGCGCCGGCACGAATTCATGAGCACGCAGCTGCTTGAGAGCCAGATTGAGACGTTTGAAAAGCCCGCGCAGGCGTGGTCCATCTCCGTGGCGGGAAGGCCCGAAGAGGCGGTGGACGCGATCATGCAGCATTTGAAGAACGAGGGGCTGCTGACCGCAGCCAGGGAGAACGAGATGGCAAGCGAACTATTGAGCCTGCAAGGCAAAGTGGCAGTGGTAACAGGCGGCACGTCCGGCATTGGGCGCGCCATGGCGCTGGGACTGGCGCAGGCAGGCGCGGACGTGGTGCCCACGGGCCGCCGCGCTCAGCAGGTGGAAGAGGTTGCCGCGGAGATCGAGCAACTGGGCCGCCGGTCACTGCGCGTGCCGTCCGATGTCTGCAGTCGATCGTCGCTGGAGCGGCTCTGCGAAGAGACACTCAAGGCATTTGGCAAGGTGGATATCCTCATCAACTGCGCGGGCAAAATCTCGCGCAAGCCCACGATTGATTTTCCAGAGACAGAGTGGACTGACATTCTTGACACCAATCTCACGGGAACGCTGCGCGCGTGCCAGGTGTTTGGCAGGCACATGCTCGACCGCGGCTATGGACGAATCATCAATATTGCGTCTCTCAACAGCTTTGTCGCATTGAGTGAAGTTGCCGCCTATGCCGCCAGCAAGGCGGGCGTGGTCTCGCTGACGCGCTCGCTTGCAGTGGAGTGGGCAAGCAAGGGCGTGACGGTGAATGCCATCGCTCCGGGCGTCTTCCGCACCGATCTGAATGCCCAGTTGCTCGACAGCACTCCGCGCGGACAGGAGCTTCTGATGCGCACTCCGATGGGCCGATTCGGAAAAACGATCGAGCTGGTCGGCGCAGCCATCTTCCTCGCCTCTGAAGCAGCATCGTTTGTTTGCGGCCAGACTCTCGTTGTCGATGGAGGGTTCCTGGCAAGCGGCGTCAACCAGTAGCCCGTAACACGCTGCACGCCAATGACAACTCAATTCAACCGCCGGGGAACGGCACAGATCCAACAGCACTGAAAGGAATTGTTTGTATGAGAAAGCGTAGCTTTGCAGGTTTTATTGCTGGCGGCATCTTCGCCGCTCTTAGCGTTGTGCCGGCCATCGCCGGTGAGCCAGGCGCCAAGCCATCGTCTATCGCTCCGGCCCACATGGCGCGCGTCGGCACAGTGGATGAGCGTTTTCAGTCCTACAACATAGAGATGGTGGAGATCACCGGAGGACGCTTCTGGAAGCCGTATGCCAGCACACAAACGGCAAACCCAAGTGGCGGCAATCAGCCCACCGGAATGTCGGCTTCGCTGTACGAGTTTCGCAAGCCAATTGATCTCTACAATCCCCGGCTTCGCAAACTGGCCGCAGCGCTCGGGCCTGCGTATGTTCGCGTAAGCGGAACCTGGGCAAACACCACCTTCTTCCAGGATGCAGGCGCGACCGCATCGGACAAGGTTCCCGACGGCTACAAGGCCATTCTGACGCGCAAGGCGTGGAAGGGCGTGATCGACTTCTCCAACGCGGTTGACGCGCCGATCGTCACATCCTTCGCCATCAGTGCGGGCACGCGCGATGCATCGGGCATCTGGACTCCCGCGCAGGCCAAAGAAATTCTCGACTTCACCCAGGCCAACCACGGCGTGATTGCCGCAGCTGAGCTGATGAACGAGCCCACCATGCCGGAGATGGGCGGCTCACCCAAAGGCTACAGCGCGGCCGACTACAGCAAAGACCTTGCCGTGTTCCATGCATTTCTCAAACAGGCTGATCCGAAGATCATCATCCTCGGCCCCGGCAGCGTCGGCGAAGAGGGCATGGTCATCCCTCCCGTCTCAAACATCATGAGGGCTAAGGATATTCTGGCCGGAGCGGCTCAGTATTTTGATGCATTCAGCTACCACACCTACGGCGCCGTTTCCAGCCGCTGCTCCAGCATGGGCCGCGCAGCCAACACCACGCTGGACGCTGCGCTCACAGAGGACTGGCTCGCGCGCGGCGATAAGGGCGAGCAATACTATGGCGCACTCCGCGACCGCTTTATGCCCGGCAAGCCCATGTGGAATACAGAGACAGCGCAGACAGCCTGCGGCGGTGACCGCTGGGCCTCCACCTTTGTGGACAGCTTCCGTTATCTGAACCAGCTTGGCGACCTGGCCAAGCGCGGCGTGCAGGTGCAGGCACACAACACGCTGGCTGCCAGCGACTACGGCCTGCTGCAGGAGTACACCTTTGAGCCGCGCCCCAACTACTGGTCGGCACTGCTGTGGCGCAAGCTGATGGGAACCACCGTGCTTGAAGCAGGCGCCTCGCCGGCAGCAAGCCTTCACCTGTATGCCCAGTGTCTGCGCAACCATCCCGGCGGCGTTGCGTTGCTGGCCATTAATGCGAGCGAAACCGATGCGCAGTCACTGAATGTGCCAGTCAAGTCAGAGCGCTACACCCTCACGGCAAAGGCTCAGCA
>JAJXWS010000033.1 GCA_021781495.1 Acidobacteriota bacterium
CCTGTTGCGCGAGGACAAGGCGTTAACCAACCGTTTCCTGCGCTCCCATGCCTCGGTGGAGTCGATTCGCAAACAGATTGAGGCGCACACCACCATCCGCGAGAAGGTCTCCACCAGTGTGGATCTTCCGCTATCCAATGAGTGCAAGCGCGTCCTGGCCTACGCTGCGGAAGAAGCCGAGCGTCTGGGCCACAAGCATATCGGCACCGAACACCTGCTCCTTGGCCTGCTGCGCGAAGAAAAATGCTTCGCCGCAGAGATCCTGCAGGAGCGCGGCCTCAAGCTCGCCCAGATTCGCGACGAGCTGGCCCGCGTCACGCAGGAGAAGGCTCCCCAGCAACAGCGTCAGCGCGAGTCCAGCCTGCTCGCCGAGTTCAGCCGCGACCTGACCCAGGCCGCCATGGACGGACAACTCGATCCGCTCGTCGGCCGCGACGGCGAACTCGAACGCGTGGTGCAGATCCTCTGCCGCCGCACCAAGAACAACCCGGTGCTCATCGGTGAGCCTGGCGTGGGCAAGACCGCCATCGTCGAAGGGCTGGCGCAGCGCATCGCCGACGGCGAGGTGCCCAGCTTCCTCGCGGACAAGCGCGTCCTCGCGCTCGACCTGTCGCTCATCGTGGCCGGCACCAAGTATCGCGGCCAGTTTGAAGAGCGGCTCAAGACCATCATGAAGGAGCTGATGGAAAATCAGAATTCCATCATCTTCATTGATGAGCTGCATACACTCGTCGGAGCAGGCTCGGCCGAGGGCTCGCTCGACGCGGCCAACATCCTCAAGCCCGCTCTCTCGCGCGGCGAAATCCAGTGCATCGGCGCCACCACCCCGGCCGAGTACCGCAAGTCGATTGAGAAGGATCGCTCCCTGGAGCGCCGCTTCCAGGCCGTCAAGGTGCCGCCGCCCAATGAGACGGACGCGATCAAAATCATCATGGGCATCAAGGACCGCTACGAGAAATTCCACGCCGTCAGCTACACCGACGACGCGGTCGAGTTCGCTGTCTCTCACTCGAATCGCTACATCCCTGACCGCTTCCTGCCCGACAAGGCCATCGATCTCATCGACGAGGCCGGCGCCCGCGTCAAGCTGCGCCAGACCTCGCTGCCCGAGGAGATTACCGAGGTCCAGAAGCGCATCAAGTTCATCGTGCACCGCATGGACTCGGCCATCGCCAACCACGAGTTTGAGAAGGCGCGCTTCTACTCCGATGAAGAGCGCAAGGAGCGCGAAAACCTGCGCGCCCTGCGCGACAAGTACCACCTCGACGACTCCGCCGCGGGCATCGTCGGCCGCGAGGATATCGAAGATGTGGTCAGCCGCTGGACCGGCGTTCCCGTCACCAGCATCAAGGAAGAGGAGACGCAAAAGCTGTTGCGCGTGGAAGAAGAGCTCCACAAGCGCGTCATCTCGCAGGACAAGGCCATCAGCGCGCTGGCGCGAGCTATTCGCCGCTCCCGCGCCGGCCTCAAGTCACCCAACCGGCCCATCGGCAGCTTCCTGTTTCTGGGCCCAACCGGCGTGGGCAAAACGGAGATGGCCCGCACCCTGGCCCAGTTCCTCTTCGGGTCAGACAAGTCGCTGATCCGCTTCGATATGTCGGAGTTCATGGAGAAGCACTCCGTCTCCAAGCTCATCGGTTCGCCTCCGGGATACGTGGGCTACGAGGAGGGCGGCCAGCTCACTGAGCGCGTCAAGCGTTCGCCCTACTCCGTGGTCCTGCTCGACGAAATCGAGAAGGCGCATCCGGATGTCTTCAACCTGCTGCTCCAGGTCTTTGAAGATGGTCAACTGACCGACGGCCTTGGCAATACCGTCGACTTCAAGAACACCATCCTCATCATGACCTCGAACATCGGCGCCCGCCACCTGCAGAAAAAGCAGGGGCTGGGCTTCCAGAGCGAGCGCGAAGACCTGGTCACGGAAAAGGTCGAGGAGCTGGTGAAGAACGAGGTGAAGAAGACCTTCAACCCCGAGTTCCTCAACCGCCTCGATGAGGTCATCCTCTTCCAGTCGCTGTCGGATGCCGACCTGATCCAGATCGTCGAATTGCTCGTGCAGCAGCTCAACGCCAATCTGGCGCAGAAGGCCATCACCATCTCCGTCACGGAAGAGGCTAAGAAGTGGATCCTCGAGAAGACCCTCGTCGATCGCAGCTACGGGGCGCGTCCTCTGCGCCGCGCCCTGCAGCGCTACGTTGAAGACCCCTTGTCGGAGGCGCTCATCGCCGGTCAAATCACCGCGCGGCCTGCCTTCCTTGAGGTCTACCTCGAAGGCAACCAGCTCTACTATCGCCCGGTCAGCGCGGATGAAGGCACGGGAGAAGAAAAGCCGGCAGGCATCCTGCTATACAGCAACTAAATCTGCACCAGTCCGCAATAGAATCACAGCCCTCGGCATCGCCGGGGGCTGTTCTTTTTCAGGAGAAATTTCGCATGTATCCTGCCCAACAGAAACACGAGCCAGCGCGGAACGCGGCGCGATTGCGGCGAGGCCGCGACGCGGTCCTAGTCGAAGACCACCGTCTTGTTTCCGTAGCACAGGATGCGCCGGTCAAGGTGCCAGCGCACCGCGCGCGAGAGCACCAGCCGCTCCAGGTCCCGGCCGCGCGCAATCAGGTCTTCCACCTGGTCGCGGTGCGAGATGCGCGCCACATCCTGTTCGATAATGGGCCCGTCATCCAGCACCTCGGTCACGTAGTGGCTTGTGGCGCCAATCAGCTTTACACCACGGGCGTGGGCTGCGTGATACGGCCGCGCTCCCGTGAACGCCGGCAGAAACGAGTGGTGCACGTTGATGATGCGCGCCGGATACCGCTCCACAAATCCCGGAGAAAGAATCTGCATGTAGCGCGCCAGTACCACCAGATCAATCTCGTGCCTGGCCAGCAGCTCCAGCTGGCGTGCCTCCGCCTCGCCGCGCGTTGCCGCCGTTACGGGAATATGCTCGAACGGAATGCAGTAGAACGCGGCCAATGTCTCCACCGCGCGATGGTTGGAGACAATCAGCGGAATCTCGCAGTCCATCTCTCCGGCCCGCCAGCGGTACAGCAGGTCTGCCATGCAGTGCAGATACTGCGAGCAGAACAGCGCCGCGCGCGGGCGTCGTGCAGCGACGCTCAACTGCCAGCGCATGTTCAGCTCCGCGGCCAGCGGTGCAAACGCATCGGTGAAGCCCTTCAGGTCAAAGGCAGGGGCGCCATCCGTCCCGTTCAGCGCAAACTCCACGCGCATGAAAAAGAGCCCCAGGTCATGGTCCTGGTGCTGATCGGCGTGCAGAATGTTGGCGCCGCGCTCAAACAGCAACCCCGAGACGCGGGCCACGAGCCCTTTGCGATCCGGACAATCAATAAGCAGAACAGCCGAGTCTTTCATCCTTCTTTCAGATTAAGCGATGGGGATGGCCTCTGGCCTCGTGGCAAAAAAGACGCCGGGGCAAGTTCGCCCCGGCGATGCGCGTGCAACGCATGGAAACCTGATGCAACCTTCCTCTCCGCAAAGTGCCGGAAAATCTCAACTACAGGCGCTCAACTGTTGCCGCAGGTCGCCGGCCAGCTCCGCCACCACGCGCAGCCGGGCAGCCACCGCAGCCGGAACCTCGCCTTTGAGCGCGAGCTGTGCGTGCAACAGCAGGCCGGAGACCGTGGACATCAGCCCGGACTCCAGTGCCGCCGCCGCCGCGCGATGCGCCAGTGCCTGCTCGCGCCGCCGCCGCTGCAGCGCCGCACGAATCTCGCGTGCCATCCGCTCGGCACTGCACAGCGCAAAGTTAATCTGCAACGGAATCGCCAGCCCGGCCTGCTCCCACACGGCATCTGCTGCGGCTGGATCGCACCGCGTCATGGTCTCGTCCACCACCATCACGGCAAACTCGCGCTTGCGCAGCAGGGCTACCGCCGCACGGCGGTTTTCCGCCACCTCCACTTCCATCTCCAGTTGCGCGGCCAGAGCCGCGGCGCAGGTTTTCGCTTCCTCCATCCCGGTGACCATCAGAATGCTCATATCCAATCCCTTCCTTGCAAACCGGCCTCCACCATGCCGGATGTTGTTCCCGTGCGCACGCAGCTCTTCTCTATAGATCGGCTGACGCGAGCAGTGCTTTACCGCGGCGTTCGCTATTCTTCCTGCAGCGGATCGTCGATGCCGTATTCCTTCAGCTTGCGATAGAGGGTGGTCTTGCCGATGCCGAGCAGCCTGGCTGCCTGCAGTTTGTCGCCGTTCAGCATGCGAATGGCGCCTAGAATCGCCTGCTTTTCCATCTCGGCCAGCGGAGTAACCTGTGCCGCTGCTTCCGGCGACTCCGGTCCGGCGGTCGCGGCGGCCTCCCGGTGCGCCGCCAGCCCCTGCTGCTGCAGTTGTGTCGGCAGGTCCCCCAGGTGCAGCACCGGCCCGGACGACAGCGCGCAGGCGCGCTCCACGGCATTCTCCAGCTCGCGCACATTGCCGGGCCAGTCGTGCCGCATCATCGTGCGCAGCGCCTCGTCGCTCAGCGTGTACTTGGTGCCATGCTCCCGGCTGATGCGATCCAAAAAGTGCGCCGCCAGCAGCGGAATGTCTTCCCGGCGATTCCGCAGGGCGGGCAACCGCAGATTCACCACGTTCAGGCGGTAGAAGAGGTCCTTGCGAAAGGTTCCCTTGTCCACCATCGCCGCCAGGTCCCGATTGGTCGCGGCCACAATGCGGGCTTTCATCGGCACCCGGTGCGTGGCGCCCACCGGGCGGACTTCCTTCTCCTGCAGCGCCCGCAGCAGCTTCGATTGCAGGTCCAGCGAGAGCTCGCCAATCTCATCCAGAAAGACGGTGCCATCCTCGGCCGCCACCAGCAGGCCGTCCTTGGAGCGATTGGCGCCCGTAAAGGCGCCCTTCACGTAGCCAAAGAGTTCGCATTCAATCAGGCTTGGCACCAGCGAGCCGCAGTCCACCGGCAGAAAGGGCCTGTGCGCGTTGGGGCCGCTGGCATGAATGGTGCGCGCCACCAGCTCCTTGCCGGTGCCGCTCTCGCCCAGCACCAGCACCGGGTGGGTGCTCTGGCTGACCTTCGACAGGATGCGATACAGCTTCTCCATCTCCAGCGAGCGGCCAATCATAGCGCCCAGCCCCTGCGAAAGGCGCATTCGTTCCCGCAGCTGGCGGCTGGCCATGTCTGTTGTGCGGCTGGCGGAGGCCCGTTCCAGCACGGTGGAGAGCTCGTCCATGGCGAAGGGCTTCATCAGGTAGTCCGAGGCACCGCAGCGCATGGCCTCCACGGCTACGTTCACCGTAGCGGCCCCGGTCATGGCAATTACGGCAAGCTGGGGATACAGCAGCTTGACCTCGGAGATCAGCTCCAGGCCGCGGCCGTTGCCAGCCGTCAGGTTCAGCAGCAGGATGTCGGCAGCGCGACCGTGCAGCAGGCTGCGCGCCTGCGCCATGTCGCCCGTTCCCTCCACGGCAAACCCCAATCCCTCCGCAATCTCGGCGCAGGCAGAGCGCACCGTTGCGTCCGCATCCACCACCAGCAGGTGCAGCTTCGGTGCGGGCTCAGCGGCTTGGAGGACAGGTTCCATGATCCGGTTGGAAAAAACTGTTTCGAGCATTGTATTCGCCTCATGCATGGTGAAATCAATTCAATGGTCTGCAACGAGCCGTGTGCATTCCGGCACGCGCCTCAGGGGTGCCCCCGCTGAGCGTCCCGGGAGGAGCTTCGCGCCGCGGCGATTCCGCCTGCCGGCATTGAGAGCGCCGCTGTCGACTTTCGTTGCGCTGGGTTGCTTGGTCCTGTTTCGGTCATCTTCGCCACCCTTGTCCTTGTCTCGTATCCGGGTCCCGTATCGGGCTTGCTGTCGTCTTCTGATACACGTGGCGTGCCAAACTTGCACTGCGGCGAGAACTCGCGCTATTTCATGCACTTAAGCAGAAAGCCGGGCGGGGATGAGGGGCGTCGACAAGAAGGGCGCAGTCCCGAAACGGGAAAGGTGAGAGAAGTAAATAGTCTGCAAGAGGCTTGTTCTCAGGCTGTTGCGGGGGAATCCCGGGTCGATTCCCGATCTGGGCCATTCCCGTTTTGAACTGGAGCGGCAGCCGGGCGGCGAGTTCCGGGGGATTCCCATACAATCGCCCTATGCAAGTTCCTGCTTCGTTCAGTGTTTTTCGTTCCGGGGGGCGGGCCGCTGACCAGTTGCGGCCGTTGTCGCTTACGCCCGGGTTTGTGCAGACGGCCGAGGGGTCGGTACTGGTCCGGCTCGGCAATACGTGTGTGTTGACCAACGCCACCATTGAACAGGGCGTGCCGGGGTGGCTGCGCAACTCCGGCCGCGGGTGGGTTACGGCGGAGTACTCCATGCTGCCGCGCTCCACGGTGACGCGCACGCCGCGCGAGAGCGAGCGGGGAAAAATCGGGGGGCGCACGCACGAGATTCAGCGGCTGATTGGCCGCAGTTTGCGCTCGGTGGTGGATATGCAGGCTCTGGGCGAGCGCACGGTGATTCTGGACTGCGACGTGATTCAGGCGGACGGCGGAACCCGCACCGCGGCCATCACGGGAGCGGCGGTGGCGCTGGGGCTGGCGCTGAATGCGCTGGTGGCGGCGGGAACCCTGAAGCGGTCGCCGATGAAGCAACTGGTGGCGGCCACGTCGGTGGGAATCGTTGGCGGCACGCCGCTGCTGGACCTCTGCTACGAGGAGGACTCGCAGGCGGAGGTGGACATGAACGTGGTGATGACGGCCGACGGCGGACTGGTGGAAACCCAGGCCACGGCGGAGAAGGGCAGCTACACGCGCGCCCAGCTCAACACGCTCGTCGACCTGGCCGAGGCGGGGCTCAAGGAGATCTTCGCTGTCCAGCGCGCATTGCTGGGTCAGTAGAGCTGCTCGAAGACTCGTTTCCTCGGTCGGATGTTCGCCGGGAGGCACCCTTCTCTTTTTTCTTCTCGCGAATTTGCGCCGGTCTGCGTCCAAAGACGGTAGATTCGGCGTAAAGTTTCTGGTGGCTGCCCGGGTGGCTCCAGGGAGCAGCGCAAGGGGAGAGGGATGGAGCAGGATAGGCCGCAACCTGTACATGGCGCGTTCGACTGGAGCGGCCTGACGCTGTTTCTCATCTCGATTGGGGCGATTTTTCTGTGCGGCCTGATTGCGTGGCCCTTTCTTCCGGGGCTGACGTGGGCGGTAGTGCTGGCGATTGTGGCCCAGCGTCCGCATCGCTGGCTGCGTGCCCGGCTGCCGAACCCGTCGCTGGCGGCAACGGTCACCCTGATTCTGGTTGTGCTCAGCATCGTGGTGCCGGTGATCCTGATCCTGACCAGCGCGGGGCATCACATTCTGGACGCGGTGCGCGGTCTGCAGAACGGCGCGGCGCAGCAGGGTTTCCGGGAGTTCCTGCAGCGGCATGACCGGGTGGCCGGCATGCTGCAGTACCTTTCAGACAACTGGGACCTGGCGCAGACCCTGCAGAAGACCGCCGGGGCGGCCACGGGCAAGGCGGCCGCGCTGCTGGGACGCTCCATCTCAGGGCTGGTGCAGCTGATTGTGATGATGTTTGTTCTCTTCTTTCTGCTGCGTGACTCGGCCGAGGTGGTGGGCATCGTCCGCAGGCTGATTCCGCTGGAGGAGAACGAGAAGGATTACCTGCTCACGCGGGTCCACAACGCCGTGCGGGCGCTGGTTCTGGGGCGGTTTGTGGTTGCGGCGGTGCAGGGGTTCGTTGCAGGGATAACCTACTTTCTGCTGGGCGTGGGCGGAGCCCTGCTGCTGGGCGTGGCCACGATGATCACCGCGCTGGTTCCGGCGGTGGGCGCGGTCGTCATCTGGCTGCCGATTGTGATTTATCTCGCCATCATGCACCACTGGGTGCAGGCCTTCATTCTGCTGGGTGTCGGGTCGCTGGTCATCAGCACGCTGGACAACATTCTCTATCCGATCCTGGTGGGCTCGCACCTGCGGCTGCACACGGTGCCCATCTTTATCGCGATGCTGGGCGGGGTGTGGTACTTCGGGGTCAGCGGGCTGATTCTGGGGCCGGTGGTGTTTACGATTGCCGGTGTGCTGCTGCAGATCTGGCGCGAACGCGCGGTGGGGGAGCCGCTGCCGTCAGGGCCGGAAGCAGGCTGAGCCGCGCCCTCAGCTGCAGGCAAAGAGAGGCAATTCCTCACGGATTCCGCGGGTGTGGCGGCGAACACGTTTTGGACTTGCGAGCGTCTGCTACCATAAGGATGATTGCAGTTCCCGCCGCCCGACAGGCTGATTTTCTGTCCCTCAGGGCCCAAGCGAACAGGCGGCCGGAGCCAACCCCAGAAGGAGAATTCCTATGCCTCTAGTCTCCATGCGGCAGCTCCTCGACGAGGCCGCCAAGGGCGGATACGGCGTCGGCGCATTCAACGTCAACGATATGGAACAGATTCAGGCCATTATGGAGGCCGCGAAGGAAACCAGTTCGCCGGTCATCATCCAGGCCAGCCGCGGCGCGCGCCAGTTTGCGCAGGACCGCTACCTCTATCACCTGATTCTGGCCGCCAGCGAGCTTTACCCTGAGATTCCGATTGCCATGCACCAGGACCACGGCAACAGCTTTGAGACCTGCAAGAGCGCCATCGAGCTGGGCTTTACCAGCGTGATGATGGACGGCTCGCTGAAGGAAGACGGCAAGACGCCCACCACGTTTGAAGAGAACGTGGAAGTGACCAAGCGCGTGGTGGACTACGCCCATGAGCGTGGCATCACCGTGGAGGGCGAGATTGGCGTGCTGGGCGGCGTGGAAGACGGCCACGGTGCGGGCGGCTCCGGCCTGGAGCACATCACCGATCCAGACCAGGCGGTGGAGTTTGCCGAGCGCACCGGCGTGGACGCGCTGGCGATTGCCATTGGCACCAGCCACGGCGCGTACAAGTTCACCAAGAAGCCGGACGGCAGCGTGCTGAAGATGGACGTGCTGATCGCGATTCACAAGCGCCTGCCCAACACGCACCTGGTGATGCACGGCAGCTCGTCGGTGCCGAAGGATCTGCAGGACGTTGTGAACCAGTACGGCGGCAAGCTGAAGGAGACATGGGGCGTTCCCGTGGAGGAGATTCAGCTGGGCATCCGCAACGGCGTGCGCAAGATCAACGTGGACACGGACAACCGCCTGGCCATCACGGGCGCCATCCGCAAGGTTCTGTGGGAGAGCCCGGAGAAGTTCGATCCGCGCGACTACATGAAGCCGGCGCGCGAGGCGATGAAGAAGGTTGTGGCGCAGCGCATGCGCGAGTTCGGCCAGGCCGGACACAGCGGCGACTACAAGCCGGTGTCGATTGCCGACATTGCCAAGGGCTACAAGGACGGCTCGCTGAGCACGCGTCCGCTGGTGGCCTCGAAGTAAACTGAGCCGAAGACGGCGTTCCAACAGGGTCGCTCCGCCGATGCGGGGCGGCCCTCTTACTTGCCCGCGATGGGGATGCGTCGGGCGGGCAACGACAATCAGCGCGAGAGCATCATAAGGGCGCAGCGAGGACGGCGGCAAAGAAGCCTCCGCGCTGACAGGGACGAGAGGGATGGGTTTTCCAATTCGAGTGTGTGTTGTTTGCCAGGAAGAGTTTGAGCTGCGGCCGGACAAGCCGGGCTTTGCCAACCGCTGCCCCGCGTGCAGCGAGCCGGAGGAGACCGGCTCCACGGGCGGGCGCGCGATGGATGAGACCGAGCGCAGGTCAGAGAGCGAGATGAACGCGGAGCGGCGCAAGGCCATCCGCAACCTGCTGTATCGCAAGGATAGCTGACGCGTTCTGCGCGCAAAGAGAAAGGCCACCCGGCGGATGCGGGGTGGCCTTTTGTGTTTCCAGCGGGCGAGCCGGCTTTAACTCTGCGTGGCAATTTGCGAGGCCTTGCGCTCCTGCCAGCGTCCGCGGGTGAAGTCCGGGAAGTGAGCGGGCGCGCTGCCGCTGGCAATGGAGGCGCGGCTGAGCGGGCCGGGCGCGGACCAAGCCGCCGCATCGTAGACGTCCATGTCCGGGACGAGGCCCTGGCGCATGCACTCCATGAGGCGGTAGAGCATGATGTAGTCCATGCCGCCGTGTCCGCCCAGCTTTTGCGCGATCTCGCCTTCGCGCTTCCAGAGCGGATGCTGATGTTCCTTGTAGGCGTCGATGCTGCCCCACTGTTCGCCGCCGGGTTGGCCGTCAAAATAGATGCGCGGCGGATAGTCGGCGAAGACGCCTTTGGTGCCGGCGATGATGTTGATCCGGTCGTAGGGATGCGGGTTGACGGTGTCGAACTTGAGCGTGATGGTGAGGCCGCCGGCGGTCTTGATGAGCGAGGTATTCATGTCGCCGGTGATGTATAGCTCTGTCCAGCGCGGGTCCGATGCGGGCAGATGCTCTTTGCGATAGGCGTCGAGGCCGTGCTGCGGCGTGCTCATGGAGACGATGTAGTCGAAACGGTCGCCGCGCTGGATGCCCATGTAGTTGGCGACGGGGCCCAGACCGTGGGTGGGATAGAGATTGCCGCCGAGTTGTGTATGCACGGTGCGGCGCCAGAGCCCTTCGCCCTGATTGGAGAAAAGCTCATCGCGGAGGTCGTGGAGGTAGGCGCCCTCGCCGTAGAGCAGATCCCCGAAGAGTCCCTGATGAATCATGCGCAGGATGAGGGTCTCGTTGTATCCGTAGCAGCAGTTCTCCAGCATGATGCAGTGACGACGGGTGCGCTCGGAGGTGTTGACGAGCTTCCAGCAGTCCTCAAGCGACGTGGCTGCGGGGACCTCAACGGCGGCGTGCTTGCCGTGGGTCATGGTGGCGACGGCCATCTCGACGTGCCAGTTCCATGGAGTGGCGATGATGACGAGGTCGAGGTCGTCGCGGGCAACGAGCGACTCGAATGCGCGATCTCCGCTGGTGTAGAGCTCGGGCGCTTTTTGTCCGGCGGCAACGACGAGAGATTGCGCGTGCTCGGCTTTGGAGCGCACGATGTCGCAGAGCGCGTGCACTTTGACGTCGGCCGCGAGCAGATTGCGCAGCAGGCTGGTGCCGCGGCCTCCGGTGCCGATGATGCCGATGCGCGGCTCAACGGGCGTGAAGGGCACGCCGATCATGCTGGTGGCATGCGGCGATGGGGCTTCCGCGTGCAGCTGGGGAAGGCTGATGCCGACGGCGGTGACGCTCCCGAGGCGAAGGAAGTCTCTGCGCGATAGATCGTGAAGGGAAGCCGGAATTTCGTTGTTCATAACGCTCCTCGAAAGAATGGTTCCGACCGAAGCAAGCTGGCGCGCATGGCGAGGCGTGCGCGGAGCACTTGCCGCGGAAGCCGTAAGTCTATGGAATTTCGGGATGAGTCTAGGGCGGCGAACGGGTTCCGTCAACCCGGGGGTGGCTAAGAATTGCGATGGCCAGTGGCGAATTGCGTGTGCTAACGTACAGGGTCAATGCACTCTGCTTGCCCACGCGCGGCTGCGTCGCGGGAAGCAAACAAGCCTGAACAGTGAGGTGGAACAACGTGCCCATGACAATGGCCGTGGACGAGCCCCGCGCGAAAGCCGGCGCGGACGCGGGTGGGAAGACGGTGGCGATGCCGCAGCGCAACGTTGCTGTGGATGCGTATCGCGGACTGGTGATGCTGCTGATGATGGGCGAGGTGATGAGCTTTGCCCGCGTGGCCAAGGCCTTTCCGCAGAGCTTGTTCTGGCACATCCTGGCGTATAACCAGACGCACGTGGAGTGGTCGGGCATGGGACTGCACGACACGATCCAGCCGGGATTTACGTTCCTGGTGGGCGTGGCGCTGCCCTACTCGCTGGCTAGCCGCGTGAACAAGGGACAGAGCTTTGCACGGATGCTGGCGCATACGCTGTGGCGCAGCCTGCTGCTGATTGCGCTGGGCATCTGGCTGCGGTCGCTGAACGGCACGCAGACCTACTTTACGTTTGAAGACACGCTGACGCAGATCGGCATGGGATACACGTTTGCGTTTCTGCTGGCCTTCTGCAAGCCGAAGTGGCAGTGGACGGCGCTGGGCACGATCCTGTTTGGCTACTGGCTGGCGTGGGCGCTGTATCCGGCGCCGGGGCCAGGCTTTGACTGGGCCGCGGTGGGCGTTGCGCCGAACTGGCCGTACAACTTTACCGGCTTTATGGCGCACTGGAACAAGAACAGCAACCTGGGCCAGGCGTTTGACGTGTGGTTCCTGAACCTGTTTCCGCGGGCGTCGCGGTTTGCGTACAACGATGGCGGATACCTGACACTGAGCTTTATCCCAACGCTGGGAACCATGCTGCTGGGACTGCGCGCGGGCGAGTGGTTCCGCGCGGCGGCGCCGAAGATTCCGGTGAAGCGGTTTTTCGTGGCCGGTGTGCTGCTGATGGCGGGCGGCCTGCTGCTGCACGCGGCGCACATCTGCCCGATTGTGAAGCGCATCTGGACGCCGAGCTGGACGCTGTTCAGCGGCGGCGTGTGCTTCCTGTTTCTGGCGGCCTTCTCGTGGATTATCGACGTGAAGGGATTCCGCAAGTGGTCGTTTCCACTGGTGGTGGTGGGCATGAACTCGATTGCGGCCTACCTGATGGCGCACCTGTGGGAGGAGTTCATCCTGCGCAACCTGCACATCAACCTGGGATACCGGATCTTCCAGGTCTTGGGGCCGGGGCTGGAGCCGCTGATGCTGGGCATTGCGGTGATGGTGGTGTACTGGCTGTGCCTGTACTGGATGTATCGCAAACGTATCTTCCTCCGCATCTGAGATGGCACCCGGCAAAAGGCGAAGAGATGGAAAATCCGAACGCGTAATTTTTCGCACGATTTTCTGTGGAAAACAAAATTTTCAGGGGGGGGTGGGGTACCCCCCCTTGTCTTTTGCTCCCGGCGATACGCGGGCCACTGTGCAGGTGTGGCCGCGCGATTCGGCATACTTCAAGGTTAGCGAAATGGCCGGAAATACTTCGCACAACGCGTTGCAGGAATTTTCGACTTGTTTTCAATGGGTTACGGGAGAGCTGGGGGCCTCGGGGTGTTGACAGGGTGGCGCGGGGATGGGGTTTGTGGTTTCCCACCCATGACGCAAAAGACGCGGCATGGATGGGGCACCCGGCATCCGAGTCTGATTCCTGCTTTCCCAGGCACCCGGCACACTACTCCCAGATCTCAGATGCGAGACCTGGGGCACCCGGCGAGCCCACCCTTTCCGCAGAGAGCGCGGAAAAGGGTGGGGCAACCCGCTGCGGAGTGTGTGAACAGCAACCGCAGATCTTTCGGCTCGCTGCGCTCGCTCAAGAGGACAGGGGTTGGGTGGGTTTGTCTGGCGGAGGGGTTGGTTGCCGGGGCTGGGTTACTCGGGGTGGGGTTTGTGGTTTCCCACCCATGCCGCCCGCGTCGCGGACGCCATGGATGGGGCACCCGGCATCCGAGTCTGATTCCTGCTTTCCCAGGCACCCGGCACACTACTCCCAGGTCTCAGAAGCGAGACCTGGGGCACCCGGCACCCTGCGAGCCCACCCTTTCCGCAGAGAGCGCGGAAAAGGGTGGGGCAACCCGCTGCGGAGTGTGTGAACAGCAACCGCGGATCCTTCGACTCCCTTGGGTCGCTCAGGATGACAGGGGGTGGGATGGGAAGCCCGGAGTTTGTTCTCTCCCAGGTCTCAGAAGCGAGACCTGGGGCACCCGGCGGACGCCATGGATGGGGCACCCGGCATCCGAGTCTGATTCCTGCTTTCCCAGGTCTCAGAAGCGAGACCTGGGGCACCCGGCACCCGGCACCCGGCGCTGGGCCTGAGACTCACTAGATTGCCGGGGCGATGGAGGGTTCGGCGGTGGGGGGCGCGGGGAGTTCCTGGTCCTTGTACTGGAGCTGGTAGAGCTTCCAGTAGAGGCCGCGCTGGGCGAGGAGTTCCTGGTGGGAGCCCATCTCGCGGAGCTGGCCCTTGTGCATGACGAGGATGACGTCAGCGCGCTGGACGGTGGAGAGGCGGTGGGCGATGAGGACGCTGGTGCGGCCTTCGACCATGCGCTCCAGGGCGGAGCGGATGCGCAGCTCGGTGTCGGTATCGACGCTGGAGGTGGCCTCGTCGAGGATGAGGATGCGGGGGTTGTAGGCGAGGGCGCGGGCGAAGTTGACGAGCTGCTTCTGGCCGGTGGAGAGGGAGCTGCCGCGCTCGCGGACGGGCTCGTCGAAGCCGCCGGGCAGGCTCTCAATGAAGTCGAGGACGTTGACGTCGCGGGCGGCGCGGCGGAGGGCTTCTTCGGTGATCTCTTCGTTGCCGAGGCGGATGTTCTCTGCCAGCGTGCCGGTGAAGAGGAAGGGGTCCTGGAGGACGACGGCGAAGTGGCGGCGCAGCTCGGTCAGGTCCTGCTGGCGGAGGTCGACGCCATCGACGAGGATCTGGCCGGCGGTGACGTCGTAGAAGCGCATCATGAGGCTGGTGAGGGTGGTTTTGCCGGCGCCGGTGTGGCCGACGATGGCGACGGTCTGGCCGGGCTCGATGGTGAAGGAGACATCCTTGAGGATCCACTCGATGCCGGGGATGGCAGCGAGCCGCTCCGCGGTTTTCAGTTTTGGATCAGCGCCGTCAGCACACGCAGCATGGATGGCGGCCTGCTGCTCGGGGGTGAGCTTCTGGTAGGTGAACCAGACGTGGCGGAACTCGATGCGGTTGGAGGCGTCGCCGGGGACGGGGGTGGCGGGGCTGACGATCTCCGGTGCGGTGTCCAGCAGCTTGAAGATGCGCTCGCAGGCCGCCATGGCCGCCTGGAGGATGTTGTATTTGTCGCTGAGGTCCTGGATGGGCCGCCAGAAGCGCTGGGAGTACATGTTGAACATGGCCAGCACGCCGATGGTGACGGAGCCGGAGATGACGCCGAAGCCGCCGCGCCAGATGACGAGCGCGATGGCGATGGCAGAGAGCAGCTCGACGGCGGGGTAGTAGAGCGCGTAGGCAAAGATGGTGTCTTTGAACGCGATCATGTGCAGGCGGTTGACGGCTTCGAAGTCGCGGTAGGCGCGCTGCTCGCGGTTGAAGAGCTGGACGACGCTCATGCCGCTGACGTGCTCCTGGGTGAAGCTGTTGATGCGGGCGATGGCGGCGCGGACGCGGCGGTAGCTTTCGCGGACGTGGTTGCGGAAGAGGCGCGTGACGATGAGGATGAGCGGCAGGACGGCGAAGGCCAGCAGGGCCAGCCACCAGTTGATGCTGAGCATGACGACGGCCATGATGGTGAGGGTGAAGAAGTCGTCGACGATGGCGAGAATGCCGCCGGTGAACATGTCGTTGATGGCGTCCACGTCGGAGGTGATGCGGGTGACGAGGCGGCCGACGGCGTGCTGGTCAAAGAAGCCGATGTGCATGCGCTGCATGTGGCGGAAGATGTCGCGGCGCAGGTCGAACATGATTTTCTGGCCGGTCCACTGCATCAGGTAGGTCTGCACAAACTCAAAGAAATAGGACGCGCAGAGGGTGACGACGTAAATGCCAGCCAGCGCGGTGACGCCGTGCATGGGGTCAGTGGGCAGGCGGCGGGTGAGCCATGTGGTAGCCGGGCCGGGCTTGCCGATCAGGTAGCGGTCGAGGGCCACCTTGACGAGGTAGGGGCCGGCAACGTCACTGAGGGATTTGAGCGAGACGGAGACGGCGGAGATGAGCGCCTGCCACCAGTAGGGGCGCAGATAGGCGCCGAGACGCCGGATGAGGCGCGAGTCGTAAACCTTGCCGACAGAGTCGTCGTCGCTTTTGCGCGCGGCGGGCTTGGGGGGCTCCGGCTTGCGGCTGGCGACTTGGCTCGGGTTGGAGTTTTGCGCTTCTTCCGGCATGGGTTGGGGATGACTCTCAAGTCTATTGTACGGGCAGGGCAGGCACCCACTTTGGATGCGGCCGCGAGCGCAAGGGCTCAGGAGAATGCGCGTTCGCGGGTTGCGCTGCCGCCGGGGATGGGCAAAAGTTTTGAGAAATCGGCGAGGGCGGGCCAGCCTGACGGCGCAATCTTCCATCTAATCCGTGTGTGCGGTGGTCACCCGCCGGTGATCCGACTCAAACAGACAAGGATGGAAAAGGATGAAACGAGCAGTGATTGCGTCACTGGTAATGCTGAGCTTCGGGGCGTTGGCGGCCCGGGCGGATTTTGTGATTCTGCGGGACGGCAAGAGCTACTCCGGCAACTACACGGGCGCGCCGAATGGCACGCTGCGGTTCAAGGACGCGGCGGGGATTGAGTATACGTTCCCGGTGAACGACGTGCAGTCGCTGGTGTTCTCGAACCTGGAGGACCACATCTCGCTGCGGGGCGGGCAGTCGTATTCGGGACACCTGCTGGGGGCGACGCGGGTGTCGTTCCAGGGCGCGAACGGCATCTCCTACGTGTTTCCGCTGACGGATGTTTCGTCGCTGGTGTTTACGGGCGCGGCGCAGGCGGGGATGCAGCAGCAGCCGGGCTATCCCATGAACAACGGGGCCATGAACAGCGGGCCCGGAAATCCCGGCATGGCGCAGGGCAACAACTACGGCGGCCCGGCTGCGGCGCAGTCGAACTACGGGCGGGTGCCGTCGCGGTTTGCCGTAGGGCAGGGGAGCAGCGGCTCGATGACGCCGTCGCTGGTGATTCCGTCGGGAACGCAGATCACGGTGCGCACGGATACGACGATTGACAGCACGAAGGACACGCTGGGCCATCTGTATTCGGCGCGGATTCAGCAGGACGTGATGGACAGCACGGGCGCGGTGGGGATTCCGGCGGGGACCGCGGCGCAACTGCAGGTGGTGGACCTGAACAAGGGAACCAGCGCGACGGCGAAGAACCTGGCGCTGGATCTGTATTCGGTGAACCTGAACGGGCGGGACTACCGGGTGGATACGTCGTCGGTGGCGGAGAACGGCGGCGCCGGGTTTGGCATGAATCGCCGGACGGCCGAGTACACGGGCGGCGGCGCGGGCCTGGGTGCGCTGATGGGTGCGGTCTTTGGCGGCGGGCGCGGCGCGGGCATTGGCACGCTGGCCGGCGGCGCGCTGGGCGCGGTGACACAGTACGTGACGCGCGGCAAGCAGGTGACGGTGCCGGCGGAGTCGACGCTGACGTTCCAGGTGCAGCAGACGCTGGTGATGCATCCCTGAAGCAGAGACGGGGACCGAAAGGCAGCGGCGCGGCGTGGGGCAACCCTGCGCCGCGCTGGCGTTTCAGGCTCGTGAATGGCTCGATGTTGACCCGCAGATGCGCGGGCTGGCCTGAGGGCAAGCGGAAGGCCGGTCTGGTGCAGGCCGGTCTGGATGGCGTGGTGTGTTTTCCTAGCGTGGTTGCAGGTGGCGTCGAGCGCGCTTTTTGTCGTGTGGCGCGGGGCGGGCATGACCCAGAGGGGATGCTCTAGACTGCCAGTGTGGGTACGTCGAATCCAACGGGAAACGAGCAGGCCGGGAAGGAAGAGTTGGCGATTGTGCAGCGCGGGCGCTATGCATATCCGCCCGGCCTGCGCATGAACCTGCCGTTCTACCTGTTCCATAAGTTCTTCAAGCCGGCCAATCCGATTCTGCTGTTTGAGCACCTGCGGCGCTATGAGCGGGCTGCGCATTACCGTATCTTCTGGCGAGATGTGGTGCTCTTCCATGACCCGGCGGATATTCGCGAAGTGCTGATCGACAAGGCGGCCAGCTTTGGCAAGGACCGCACGCAGAAGCGGATGAAGATCCTGCTGGGCGAGGGCCTGATTACGGCAGACGGCGAGACGCATAAACGCGGACGCCGCATTGCCGCGCCTGCCTTTCATCGGCAGCGCATCCAGCGGTATGCCGACCAGATTGTGGAGATGGCCGAGGGCGTGAGCGCGGAGTGGAAGCCCGGCGATGCCTTTGACGCGTCTGCGGAGATGATGCGGCTGGCGCTGCAGGTGACGGCACGCACGCTGTTTGACACAGCGGTGACGCCGGAGATTCACGTAATCAACGACCAGGTGAACGCGATCATGGACCTGTACAACTACCTGGTTGCGCTTCCGCGTGCGGAGCTGCTGCTGAACACGCCGCTGCCGGGGATGCGGCGTTTTCGGCGGGCGAAGGCGAAGCTGGATGCGGTGGTGAACGGGATGATCGAAGCGCGGCGCGCGGAGGCGGAGGCCACGCCGGGCGGGCTGGAGGAGCGAGGAGATCTGCTGTCGATGCTGCTGGCGGCCAAGGACGATGAGGCGGGCGGCGATGGGCTTCATCTGACGTCGAAGGAGTTGCGCGACCAGGTGCTGACGCTGTTTCTGGCGGGATATGAGACGGTGGCCAACGCGCTGGCGTGGACATGGCTGCTGCTGGGCCAGAATCCCGACGCGGAGGCGCGGCTGCATGCGGAGCTGGACGCGGTGCTGGGCGGGCGGCTGCCGACGCTGGCGGATATTCCGCGGCTGGAGTACACGGCGATGGTGCTGTCGGAGTCGATGCGGCTGTATCCGCCGGCGTGGGCGATGGGGCGCGAGGCGCTGGAGGATGTGCAGATTGGGCCATACCGGCTGGAGAAGGGCACGATGGTGTTCTTCAGCCAATACATTGTGCAGCGGGATCCGCGTTGGTATCCGCAGCCGGAACGGTTCCGGCCGGAGCGGTTTACGGCGGAGGCCAAGGCGGAGCGGCCACGGTTTGCCTACTTTCCGTTTGGCGGCGGCGGGCGGCAGTGTATTGGCGAGTCGTTTGCCTGGATGGAGGCGACGCTGGCGCTGGCGACGATTGCGCAGCGGTGGCGGCTGGCACTGGTGCCGGGGCAGAGCTTTGAGCCGCAGCCGAAGATCACGCTGCGGCCGAAGCACGGCATTCGCGTGGTGGCGATTGCGCGCGGCTAGCTGCGGGCTGCACGGCGGGCCGGGATGCTCTAGACTCGAAACGTGGGCTTTCAGGAGTTTCTGGGCAATGCGGCGACGGTAACGCGGCTGCGCGAGAGCGTGCGGGCGGACCGGTTTCCGCAGGCGATGATTCTGGCGGGGCCGAAGGGCGCGGGCAAGTACACGCTGGCGCTGATGCTGGCGCGCGCGGTGAACTGCCTGGAGCCGACGGAGAGCGACGGGCTGCCGGACTACTGCGGCCGCTGCCGGAACTGCGAGCGCATTGGCGAGGCCGCCAGCCTGGAAGACCGCGTGGCCGAGGCCGTGGCGGCGCGCGAGGATATGCGCGAGGCGGACAAGCGCGACACGCGCATCCTGATCCAGACGCATCCGGATGTGCTGATTGTGCCGCCGGACCCGCCGCAGCTGATGATCAAGATGGGGCAGGTGCGGCAGGTGATCCATGCGGCCTACTACCGGCCTCCGGCGGAGGCGCGGCGCTCGTTCACGATCTTTACGTCGTCTGCGTTTATGAAGGAGGCGGCCAACAGCCTGCTGAAGGTGCTGGAGGAGCCGCCGGAGCACACATCGCTGATTCTGCTGGCGGAGAATCCGCAGGAGCTGCTGCCGACGATTCGCTCGCGGGCGATTCTGCACCGGCTGGGGGCTCTGCCCGCGGCGGAGCTGGAGACGCTGCTGGCAAAGCGGCGTCCGGAGCTGCGGCCGCAGGAGCGGGCGCTGGTGGCCAGGCTGGCGGAGGGGGCCGTGGGCCGCGCGCTGGGCCTGGACCTGGGCGCCTACGTGACGAGCCGGCAGGACGCGCTGGTGATTCTGAAGACGGCGCTGCGCGAGCCGGACTACTCGCAACTGTTCCGCGCGACGGAGACGTATCGCGCCGGGGCGGACGGGCAGGAGAAGACGGTGCACCTGCTGCGCGCACTGGGCAGCCTGGTGGAGGACCTGCTGCTGATGGTGGCGGGGACTCCGCAGCTGGTGCGCAACGTGGACATGACGGCGGAGCTGGAGCGGCTGGCGCAGGGGCTCACGGTGGACTGGATTGACGGCGCGGCGCGGGCGCTGGCGCAGACCGAGCAGGGAATGCGGCGCAACCTGCTGCGCTCGCTGTCGCTGGATGCGATGGCGGTGAGCCTGGGCGACCGCTGAGGCCGGGCCAGCACGGGGAAAGCAACCCCGCTCTGCGCGGGGGCATCTCTTCCAATACAATTCAGCACACCCATCGATTGCAGAGAGAACAGGCAACGGGAACAAGAGGCGAGGTGTCTCTGATTCCGGGTGCGCCTTGGGCTGTCTTCAAACGCCTGCCTGTGGCGGCCGATGCTCTGCCGATGGAGTGCTGGGACGCCTCACTTGCCTGGAAAGAGGTCAGAGCCATTATGAGCATTCTTCCATCGATACCGGATACGGAGCGGGAGCGGCGACCGATGAACCGGCAGATCAATCCGGGGCAGGGCCGCCGGGCTGCGGCGGATGCGCCGGTTCGGCTGACGGCGCACGCGGTTGCGGAAGAGGGCAGCCATCACCAGGCGGAGCTGTTCTACCTGCAGAAGCAGATCCAGACGCAGACGCCGATGGTGATTGTGCTGAAGGACGGCGAGCGCGTGGAGGGCTGCATTGAGTGGTACGACCGGTGCGCGCTGAAGGTGCGGGGCCGGGACCGGATGCTCATCTACAAATCCGCGATCAAGTACATGTACAAGTTGATTGAGGGCGGGCAGTAGCGCGCTGCGCGAGGCTCAGTCAGGATGCGCTGCCTTGCGCAGGCGGTCGCGCACGGCCGTACCCACGCCGCTGGAGGGCGGCAGCGGGCAGATGATGACGGCGCAGCCCTGGGCGTCGAGCGAGCGGAGGCCGGCGTAGAGGGTCTGCGCCAGCTCCTGTGGAGCAGCGAGATGTCCCCAGGGAAAGACGGCGGCGGCGCGCAGGACGGGGTCCAGCGGAGTGTCGGCCAGCTCGGCGGGCAGCATGAGGCCGATGCGCAGGCCGGCGTAGCGCGTGGCGGCCTCGGCCATGCGCGCGGGCAGGCTGTCGAGCGGAGCCTCCAGCAGGACCAGGCGGGCGCGCGGGGCGTAGTGGCGCAGGCCGACGCCGGGCGAGGGCAGGGCTTCGCGGGGCGTGGTGCGCAGGGGCTCGGTGGAGCGGAAGAGCTCGACGGGACCGGCGACGGCGCGGATCTGGTCGGCGGTGATGGCGCCGGGGCGGTAGATGACCATGGGCGACTGGCAGGGGTCGAGGACGGTGGATTCGACGCCGTGCTGGGCCGGGCCGGCGTCGAGAATGGCATCGATGCGGCCGTCGAGGTCCTCCAGGACGTGGCCGGCGGTGGTGGGGCTGATGTGGCCGAAGGTGTTGGCGCTGGGCGCGGCCACGGGCACGCCCGCCAGGCGGATCAGCTCAAAGGCCACGGGGTGCGCGGGCATGCGGATGCCGACGAGCGGGCGGCCGGCGGTGACGGCGTCTGGCACGGCGGAGGAGCGCGGCACGAGGAGGGTAAGCGGGCCGGGCCAGAAGGCGGCCATCAGCTTTTCCGCCGCAGGCGGCAGGCTGGTTACGAGCGGCTGCAGCATGGGATTCTGCGCCACGGGCCCGGCGATATGCACGATGACGGGGTCCCAGGAGGGCCGCTGCTTGGCGGCGAAGATGCGGGCCACGGCGGCGGCGTCGAGGGCGTTGGCGCCCAGGCCGTAGACCGTCTCCGTGGGCAGCGCGACGAGGCCGCCCTCGCGCAGAATGCGGGCGGCGCGAGCCAGGGCTTCGCGGGCTGAGGGCGCGTCCAGGTGAGCCGGATCCACGGTAAGGCGCAGGGTCTTCACGTCTCTATTGTCGCTGTTTGCAGCCGGCAAAGCCACCTGCCGTATACTCACTGCTTACGATGGCGATTGAGACCGAGATCAAGTTTCGCGTGGACGACCTGGCCGGCTTTGCGGAACGGCTGCGACTGGCGGGCTTCCGCATGCAGACCCCGCGGGAGTTTGAAAGCAACGTGCTGTATGACACGCCGGATCGCCGGATGCGGGCGCGCACAGAGATCCTGCGCATTCGCCGGTATGCCGGGCGGTGGACGCTGACCCACAAGCGCATTCCCGACAGCGGCGTGGGCGAGGACCGGCACAAGCATCGCGTGGAGACGGAGACCGAGGTGGCCGATGGAGAGGCGCTGGCCGAGGTGTTCGTGTCGCTGGGGCTGGTGGCGGCCTTTCGCTATGAAAAGTGGCGCACCGAGTGGACGGACGGCGAGGGCCATTGCGTGCTGGACGAGACGCCGATCGGCAACTACGCCGAGCTGGAAGGCACGGCGGAGTGGATTGACCGGGCAGCCGCGCGGCTGGGGGTTGCGCACGCCGAATACATGACACTGAGCTATGGGCGGCTGTTTGACCTGTGGCGGCAGGAGCACCGGTGCGATGCGGAGCACCTGACCTTTGCCGCGGTGGCCGCGGCGTGCGGGAATGGCTGAGGGGAGTTTCGACGAAAAGAAAAAGGCCACGGCGGGAGGATAGGCTCCGCAGCCGTGGCCGTTGTGTTTTTGCGCCGGACTAGGACTCGGCGCCGTGGCACTTCTTGTACTTCTTGCCTGAGCCGCAGGGGCAGGGATCATTGCGGCCCACCTTGTCGCCGGCGCGACGCTGCGAGGGCTGCGAGGCTTCTCCGGCTCCGGCGCGCTGGGCGGCTTCCAACTCGCGCTGCTTCTTGCGGTGGAACTCCTTCTCCAGCGCGTCGATGGTGGTGGAGGGCTGGCGCACGGGGATGGGGATCTCGCGCGGCGCGGCCGCGACGGGAGCCAACTCCAGCAGGGCGCTGTCAGCGCTGGCCACGGGCGGCGCGGGCGGAACGGCGCGGCGCGGCTCCGGGGTGACGGTGACGGGCTGGCCATCGGGCCCGAGGATCTGCATGCGGAAGAGGAAGCGGACGGTGTCTTCCTGGAACTTCGTCATCATGGCTTCGAACATGTCGAAGCTCTCCCGCTTGTAGGCCACCAGGGGGTCCTGCTGCGCGTAGCCGCGCAGGCCGATGCCCTCCTTGAGGTGGTCCATGGAGAGGAGATGATCCTTCCACAGGCCGTCGATGACGCTGAGCATGACCATGCGCTCGTGGTAGCGCATGGTTTCCGCGCCGAGAATCTGCTCCTTGGTTTCGTAGTGGTGCTTGAGCTGTTCAAAGATGGCGTCGCCGAGCTCGTGGCGCGAGAGCTCGAGCGGCTGGATGCCGGCGGCGGCGAGGTCGACGCCGAACTGGCCCATCAGCTTGTCGTCGAGGCCCTTGATGTTCCACTGCTCGGGGTGCAGGTTTTCACCGGCAAACTCGTCGAGCTGGCCGCTGAGGATGCTGGTGACGTAGTCCTCGAGGATGAGCTCGCGCTGCTCGACGCCTTCGAGGAGCTGGCGGCGGAGGCCATAGACGGCCTCGCGCTGCTTGTTCATCACGTCGTCGTACTCCAGCAGGTGTTTGCGCGACTCGAAGTTCTGCGCTTCGACGGCCTTCTGCGCGCCCTCGATGCGCTTGGAGATCATCTTGGACTCGATGGGGACGCCCTCTTCCATGCCGAGGCGCTCCAGCAGCGTGCTGACCCACTGCTTGGCGAAGATGCGCATCAGGTCATCTTCCAGCGAGAGGTAGAAGCGCGAGGCGCCGGGGTCGCCCTGGCGGCCGGCGCGTCCGCGCAACTGGTTGTCGATGCGGCGGGACTCGTGGCGCTCGGTGCCGAGGATGAAGAGGCCGCCGGCTTCGATGACCCTGGCGTGCTCCTGCTTTGCGGCTTCGGAGTGAACGGCGAAGACCTCAGCCCAGTCGGTCTCGGCTACCTCGAACTCCTGACCCTGGTAGTAGAAGCGCTGGAAGCCGGCGGGCGCCATGGGATTGATGGCCCCTTCGGCCACGCTGATGGCGCGGGCGCGGTTCTTTTTGACGAGTTCCTGGCGGGACATGAACTCGGCGTTGCCGCCGAGCAGAATGTCAGTACCGCGACCCGCCATGTTGGTGGCGATGGTGACCATGCCGGAGCGGCCGGCCTGGGCCACGATCTCGGCTTCCTTCTCGTGGAACTTGGCGTTGAGCACGGTGTGGCGCACGCCTTTGCGCGCCAGGATGCCGGAGAGCAGCTCGCTCTTCTCAATCGACGTGGTGCCGACGAGGACGGGCTGGTTTTTGGCGTGCAGCTCGGCGATTTCGTCGGCCACGGCCTTGTACTTTTCCTTGGCCGTGCGGAAGACGACGTCGGAGTTTTCAATGCGCAGCAGGGGCCGGTTGGTGGGGATGACGACGATTTCGAGCTTGTAGATCTTCTCGAACTCGGCGGCCTCGGTTTCGGCGGTGCCGGTCATGCCGCTGAGCTTCTGGTAGAGGCGGAAGTAGTTCTGGAAGGTGATGGTGGCAAGGGTCTGGTCTTCCTTGCGGATGCTGACGCCTTCCTTGGCCTCGATGGATTGGTGCAGGCCATCGCTCCAGCGGCGGCCGGGCATCAGGCGGCCGGTGAAGGTGTCCACGATGATGACTTCGCCGTCCTTGACCACGTAGTCCACGTCGCGCTTGTAGAGGGCGTGGGCCTTGATGGCGGTCTCGACGTAGTGCTTGAGGTCCCAGTTTTCCGCGTCGGCGATGTTGCCGATGCCGAGGAGATTTTCAATGGTTTCCCAGCCCTGGTCAGTAACGCCGATGGTCTTGTGCTTTTCATCGACGACGTAGTCCCCGGAGAAGAACTTCTCGCCTTCGCCGAGCCGGATGCCGAGCTCCGCCTGGCGCTTGTGGTCAGTGGATTCAACCTCTTCGCCCAGCTCGAGCTTGGGGATGATCTGGCGGACGCGGGCGTACTTGTCGGTGGTCTGGTCAGTGGGCCCGGAGATGATGAGCGGGGTGCGCGCCTCGTCGATGAGGATGGAGTCAACTTCGTCGACGATGGCGTGGTAGTGGCCGCGCTGCACGCAGTCCTTCAGCTCGAACTTCATGTTGTCGCGCAGATAGTCGAAGCCGAACTCGTTGTTGGTGCCGTAGGTGATGTCGGCGGCGTAGGCGGCGCGGCGCTCGTCATCCGAGAGGTCGTGGACGATGACGCCGACGGAGAGGCCGAGGAACTCGTAGATCTTGCCCATCCATTCGGCGTCGCGCTTGGCCAGGTAGTCATTGACGGTGACGACGTGGACGCCTTTGCCGGCGAGGGCGTTGAGATAGCAGGCAAGGGTGGCGACGAGGGTTTTGCCTTCGCCGGTCTTCATTTCAGCGATCTTGCCCTGGTGGAGCACCATGCCGCCGATGAGCTGCACGTCAAAGTGGCGCATCTGCACGGAGCGCCAGCCGGCCTCGCGGACTACGGCGAAGGCCTCGGGCAGAATCTCGTCGAGGGCGGCGCGCTCGGCGGTCTTGATCTCTTCAGGGTCAGTGAGACCCTGGACGCGCGCGGCGACGCGAGCCTTGAACTCCGCGGTCTTGGCGCGCAGCTCTTCGTCGGAGAGCTTTTCCATCTCCGGCTCAAGCGCGTTGATGGCGGCAACCAGCGGCAGCATGCGCTTGATGGCGCGCTCGTTGGCGGTGCCAAACACTTTGGTGAGAACTTTATCGAACAATGCAGAAATCTCCGTATACCAGTGTAAATGGAGCGGGGTGCGGCGCCTGGGACGGGGGAGGAAGAGACGTGAATTTTCATGGATTTCCGGCAAGTTGGGCGGAACCGTCGTATGCTTCCTTGCGGGCGGGTTCGCGGCGGCTGTCGCGGGCGGCGCGAAGAAGCCGGGGAGGAACAAAAGATGGCTACAGAAGAGACGGCGGCACTGCGGGAGCATGTGCTGAACCTGCTGAAGGGCGGGCAGGCGCACGCGACGTTTGACGCCGCGGTGAGGAATCTGCCGGCGGAGCTGCGCGGCAAGCGGCCGCGGGGCGCGGAGCACTCGGCGTGGGAGGTGCTGGAGCATATGCGGATTGCGCAGCGGGACATCCTGGAGTTCTCGCGGAACCCGGCGCACGTGTCGCCGAAGTGGCCCGAGGGGTACTGGCCCGCGACCAAGGCGCCCGCCGATGAAAAGGCATGGGATAAGAGCGTGCGGGCGTTTCGCCGCGACCTGAAGGCGATGTGCGAGCTGGTGGCGAATGAGTCGACCGACCTGTTTGCACGGATTCCGCATGGGACGGGGCAGACGATTCTGCGCGAGGCGCTGCTGACGGCGGACCACAATGCCTATCACGTGGGCGAGCTGGTGCTGCTGCGGCGGCTGCTGGGGGCGTGGAAGTAGGCCGGCGCGAAGGGCGGGCCGTCGCTAGTGGCCGGCGAAGAGCACGCGCTCGCTGACGGCTTCGACGATCTGCTCGTGGACCTCGTCGATGCCGAGGTTGCCCTCGACGAGGACGACGCGATCGGCATCGCGGATGGCGATCTCGCGATACTTTTGCCAGACGCGCTGGTAGAAGGCGTCCTGCTCCTGCTCGAAGCGGCTTTCGTCCTGCCCGGTCTGCTGGGTGGCGCGGTGGTTACGGCGGCGGGCGCGGTCGAGGCAGATATCCAGTGAGGGCAGCAGGAGCAGGGTGAGGTCCGGCTGCAGGTTGCCGCAGATGAGACGGTGCAGGTCCAGCACGACCTGCGAGCCGAGTTGGCGGCCGCCGCCCTGGTAGGCCTCAGTGGAATCCGTGAAGCGGTCGCAGAGGACGATGCGGCCGTCGGCGAGGGCGGGGGCGATGATCTCGGCGATGGACTGGGCACGGTCGGCGAACATGAGGGCCATCTCTGCCATGGGCGCCACGTGAGACGAGCTGGAGTCCAGCAGCAGGGCGCGGATGCGGTCGCCGGTGGCGGTGCCGCCGGGCTGGCGGGTGACGACAGGGCTGAGGCCGCGCTTTTGCATCCATGCTGCCAAGCGCTTGATTTGTGTGGTTTTGCCGGAACCGTCGAGACCTTCGAGCGTGATAAATAGACCGCGCGGCATGGCGAGAGTCTATCACCGCAAACCAGATAGAGACGATGTTGCACCGGTTGTGTTACAAACGGATATTCCCCAGAGAGGTCAGAGCTGTGAACAGCGGCGCCACGGGCGCGCGCGGGACATTACTCTGGTGCGCAGGGCGACGGGATTTCCCGTTGCAGGCTGCGCGAACGGGGCGATAATTCCAGGCGGCGATCGCGGTTCCGCTTTGAACGTTTGAGCTGCACCAACGAACGTTACGGAGCGCGGGTAATCGTGCTCCATTGGAGTTGATTGACCGTGAACCTCTCTGCCATTCGCCATTTCGCCCTGTGGTGCGGCCTTGCGGCTGCCCTGCTTGCGGTCCGCCAGCTACCTGCCCAGAACCTGACGCTGGAAGGGCAGACGGGCGGATTTATTACGCCGACGGCCTTTGTGGTGTACTCGGAGCCGGGCAAGTTCTTTTCGCATCCCGCCCTTGGCTACCACTTTGTCAACGCCTCAAAGGTAATTGGAGCGGTGCATACCTTCAGCATTGCGGAGGGCTTTGCCAACCGCGCCGAGGTGGGCTACACGCGCAGCGTGCACGTGAAGGGCGACAGCCCGATGTTCAGCAGCCTGTGGCACTACGCGGGAATGAACATCTTCAGCGGCAAGGTGGTGGCGCTGAAGGAGAATACCGGCGCGGGATGGGTGCCGGGCGTGGGCGTGGGCTTTGTGGTGCGCACGCAGGACCGCTTTGTGAGCGGGGCGCTGAACCAGAAGCTGACCGGGCAACTGAAGACATACACCAACGGCGACGTGTATGTGGCCATGACCAAGATGCGGCTGAAGCCGCCGGTGCCGTTCCTGCTGAACTTTGGCTGGAAGGCGACCAATGCGGAGATTTACGGGCTGGGCGGCCAGGCGACGCGGTTCGGCGGCAGGCTGTTCGGCGGACTGGGGATTCCGCTGCCGGGGCCGTTCCACACGGCGATTGTGCCGGCGGCGGGCTTTACGCAGGAGCCGCCGCAGGTGGAGAACCTGGGCGCGATCCTGGTGGGCGGCAAGGCGCACATCCCGACGACCATGGACTACGCCGTGCGCGTGACGCAGAAGGACAATCCGCACTTTGCGTTTGATATCGGCGTGGGGCAGGTGGCGGGTACGATCGGGGAGACGGCTGTACCGACGGGAGTGCCTTCGCCGCCATACGTCCTGGTGCCGGTGGACCTGAAGGCGCGGAGCGTGGTGGGCGTGGGGCTGAGCCTGCGCTATTAGCTTTCTTTACAATACGTTGTGATGCGCCCCGGCGGCGGTTGCCGGGGCGCGCGTGTTTTCCTGCAACTTCCGGCCGCGGCCGGGGTTGGTAGGGAGTAGATCAACGTGACCAGATGGCGCAGTTTGGGACACGAGAAAGCCCGGCCTTGTGCCGGGCGAAGACGAAAAGCAAGGCGGCCGACGCTGCAATGCGGTTCGTTGAGGATGCGCAAGACCCTGGCGCTGCCGGCAACTCGGGAAGGCGGCCAGGCAGGAAAGGCTGAGGAGGTTTAACCATGTTTCGACTCCGCACTGCGCGATGGTTTTTGCTGGCGCTGATGGTGGCATTGATTCCCGCTTCTTCTTTTGCGGGTGTGTTCATCAGCGTGGGAATTGCTCCTCCACCGCTGCCCGTGTACATGCAGCCGCCGTGCCCGGAGCCCGGGCTGATGTGGGTGCCCGGCTACTGGGCGTATGGCGATGACGGCTACTACTGGGTGCCCGGTGCGTGGGTGCCGGCTCCGTATATGGGCGCGCTGTGGACGCCGGGCTACTGGGGCTGGTCAGAAGGCTTCTATATGTGGCATCCGGGCTACTGGGGTCCGCACGTGGGCTACTACGGCGGCGTGAACTACGGCTTTGGCTACATGGGCGTGGGCTTTGTGGGCGGTGAGTGGCGCGGGCGCGACTTTGCCTACAACACCGCGGTGATGAACGTGAACCGGACAGTCATCCACAACACGTATATCAACCAGACCATCGTGAACAACACGACGATTATCAACAACAACCACATCGCGTACAGCGGCGGGCCGGGCGGCATTCGCCATGACCCCACGCCGCAGGAGCGGCTGGCGATGCGCGACCAGCACCTGGAGCGGACATCGTTCCAGCAGCAGCATCAGCAGGCGGCCATGCAGGACCGGAACTCCTACTTCCGGAACAATGGCGGACGGCCGCAGCATCTGGTGTCTACGCGGCCCCTGCCGGCAGAGACGCACCCGGCCCCGGCGATGCAGCAGCGCGGCCAGGGCATGCCGAACCAGCAGAACGGCTGGAACCAGAACCGCGCCAACCAGCGGAACGGCCAGCAGAACAGCTGGAACCAGAATCGTCAGGTGCAGCAGCCGAACAACAGCTGGAACCAGAACCGCCAGGTGCAGCAGCCGAATAACAGCTGGAACCAGAACCGCCAGGTACAGCAGCCGAATAACAGCTGGAACCAGAACCGGCAGATGCAACAGCCGAATAACAGCTGGAATCAGAATCGTCAGCAGCCTCAGTATCGTCAGGCACCGGATAATGCCAACCGGCAGGTGCAGCAGCCGAACGGCGGGTGGAATCAGCAGCGTCCGCAACCGCAGTATCAGCAGCCGCAGTACCAGCAGAGGGCTCAGCCTCAGTATCAACAGCGGAGCGCTCCGCAGCAGTATGAACAACGGCCACAGCCGCAGTACCAGCAGAGGAATTATCCTCAGCAGTATGAGCAGCGTTCGCAGCCGCAGTACCAGCAGCGGCAGCAACCGCAGTATCAACAGCGAAGCAATCCTCAGCAGTACGAGCAGCGCGCGCAGCCCCAGTATCAACAGCGCGGCAACCAGGGATACGAGTCGCGGCCCGCACCGCGTGAGAATCAACCCCGCCAGGACTGGAATCCGCATCGCGGACGATAGATAGCGGCCTCCCCCTGCTGACCAGCATGGCCCACGGTACGCCGTGGGCCTTGTTGCGTCAGGCGGCGGCGGGCTCGATGCCGGCGATCTCGATCTCGAGGCCGCCGTACTCGGGGTGGTCATTCTCGCGGATGCGGTAGGCGACGTCGATGCGGCTGCCCTCGGCGAGGCCCAGCTCGGCGGCGCGGAAGGCCATGTCCCAGCCGACGGCGCGAATGGCTCCGCGGGTGCCGGTAAGGTGCGGTTCGCCGTCGTGGTCCTGCGCCAGCTCCAGGCGGATGTGGCGCTCCTTCATCACCCGCACCGGGGCGAGCATGCGCGCGTTGCGGGCGACGAAGATGGGCTCGGGATTGCTGTGGCCGAGCGGTTCCAGCTTGCGCAGCCAGCCGGCGAGCACGGGAGTGATGCGGTCCAGGGGCAGCTCGGCGTGGATGCGCAGCAGCCGCTCAGGTTCGCGCTGGGCAAGGTGCTCGGCGGCGTGCAGGCCGAGGCGGCGCTTGAGCTCCGGCAGGCGCTCGGCGGGCAGGGCAAAGCCCACGGCGAAGGCATGGCCGCCGAAGCGGGTGAAGAGATCGGCGCAGCTCTCAAGGGCGTCCAGCAGGGGAAAGCCGTCCACGGAGCGGCCGGAGCCGTGCGCCACGCCCTCTTCCACGCTGACGACGATGGCGGGCTTGGCGGTGCGGTCCACTACGCGCGAGGCCAGGATGCCGATGACGCCGCGATGCCAGCCGTCGCCCTCGACGACGAGGAGGCGTTCGGCGGCCAGAGCTTCGTCCGTGGCCAGCCGCTCCTCAATCACGCCGAGGGCAAAGGCCTCGGTGTCGCGCCGCTCGCGGTTGAGCCGCTCCAGCTTGGCGGCCAGCTCCTGGGCGCGCGCCGCGCTGCGCGTGGTGAAGAGCTCGATAACGTCGGAGGCCACGTCCATGCGGCCGGCGGCGTTGATGCGCGGGGCAAGGCGAAAGGCGACGTCGAAGCCGGTGATGGCCTTGGCGGCAGGGTCCAGCGCGGCCACGGCGAAGAGCTCGCGCAGGCCGGCGCCCACGGGGCGGCGCAGCTCGCGCAGGCCCAGGGCAGCGATGACGCGGTTCTCGCCGTGCAGCGGCACCGCATCCGCAATGGTTGCGATAGCCGCCATCTTGAGGAAGCTGGGCAGCGTCTTCTCGCGGGTACGCACGGGGTCGCGACGCTCGAGCAGGGCCAGGGCCAGCTTCATGGCAATGGCCGCGCCGCAGAGGGACTTCTCCGGGTAGGCGCAGCCGGGCTGGTTGGGATTGAGGATGGCCAGCGCGTGGGGCAGGGTATCGTGCGCCTCGGCCAGGTGGTGATCGGTGACGATGAGGTCGAGGCCGAGGTCGCGGGCCGTCTCCGCCTCGGCAAAGGCGCGCATGCCGGTGTCCACCGTGATGACGAGGCGGACGCCCTCGGCATGGGCGGCCTGCAGCACGCTGGACTGCAGGCCGTAGCCCTCGCGCAGGCGATGCGGCACGTGGAAGCGGACCACGCCGCCGAGCATCTCGATGGCGGTTTTGAGCAGCACCACGGCGGTGGTGCCATCCACGTCGTAGTCGCCGTAGAGCAGGATGGGCTCGCGCAGGGTGATGGCGCGCTCCAGGCGCTCGACGGCGGCCTGCATGCCCAGCATGCGGAAGGGATCGTGCAGGTGCTCGACTTCAGGATGGAGAAAAGCCACGGCCTGCGGCGCGCTGTGGATGCCGCGGGCGATGAGCAGCTCGGCCAGCACCTGCGGAAGATGCGCGGTGCGGGCCAGATTCTCTGCCTGCTGCGGATGCGGCTCTGCCAGCACCCAGCGCTGGCGCGGGCGAAACGGGCGGCGGGAGGGCGTGCCGGGCAAGTCTGCTGCGGCCACTTTGCCTAGTTGTCCTCGCTGTCGTCCTGCTCGTGGGCGTCGTCGATCACGATGTCGTTGAAGCTGTCGATGTCGTCGAGCAGCGACTGGAAGCGCTCGTACCACTCGGTGGTGGTCTCATGCAGAAAGGCGATGCCCTGGTAGACGAAGCCAAGCTGGATGTAGCCGACCATGCCGGCGTACTTGCGCAGCCACTGCGCTTCGACCAGTTCGGTGGCCTCCTCGTCGGGGAAGTTCATTTCGCCGGCTTCTTCGATGAGGGCTTCCAACTCGTCGCGATCCAGCGCCATCTCGCTGAAGGTGATGAAGGGAGCGCCGACGTGCTTGGCCATCTCCACAAAGTCTTTCCAGGCGTCCGGGTTTGCCAGGTCCTCCCACACAACGGAGGGAATGTCTTCGGTGACGTATCCGGGGAGGCGGCGCATGCCGTGCCCCTCGATGAAGGCCACCATATCGTCTTTCAGCGAATGCAGATTATCCGTGCTCATGGTCAAACACTTATTTTCTCAGATGCGGCCGGGGGCGCGGGCGCAATTGTGGAAACTTCGCCGCGAAAGACGAAAGCTGTAGTCTGGAGATATCCCCAACTGGAGGTTTTCTTCTTGCCCTCATTTGAGCGCCACGTTTTTGTTTGCCATAACACTCGCCCGGCCGGAGCGCCGCGACCCTCCTGCACTACGGACGGCAAGAGCGACCTGCACGCCCAGTTGCAGCAGCACGCCAAGGCCGCCGGGCTGGGACGAGCGGTGCGCATCAACAAAGCCGGCTGCCTGGACCAGTGCGAGCACGGGCCCATGATGGTGGTCTACCCAGAGGCGGTTTGGTACGGCAACGTGCGTCCGGAGGACGCCGCGGAGATTGTGAGCGAGCACCTGGTGTCCGGCCGGCCCGTGGAGCGGCTGCGCGTGGCCGAACCCTGCCTGAACACGAAGAGCTGCCCGCATCGCGGGTAGCCGGACAGCCCGTGCCGGCCGCGGCCTGCGCCATCCGGATGGGGTGTTACCGCCCGCGGAACCGGCCGGCATGTGTTTGCACCGAAAGGTGTACACTGGCAGGCGCAATGCGCTATGCTGAACCTTAACCCATGATCTTTTCTCGCGAATACATTGGGTATTTAGCCCGCCGAACGGTCAAGCACCTCATCGACGCCAAAATGATCACCACCAGCGACGTGAAAGGCACCGAGTCGCGGGTGGCCGACGCGTTGGTGGATGAGCTGTCGCTGGAAGACCGCATCAACGAAGAGGTTCGCGTCATCCTCGAAGCCTATTCGGACGAGATGCGCAAAACCGGTGCGCAGTATGCCGAGATGTTCAAGAAGGTGAAGACGGAACTGGCGCGCAAGTACAAGGCGGTGCTATGAGGATCAGTCGTGACAAGCTGAACAAGCTGGCCCACACCGTGGCCGACACGCTGGCGGAGATCGACCAGGTGGGCTTTCTGGAAGATCGCAACACGATTCGCCAGGAGGCGCGCAAGGCTCTGGAGACCCTGCTGACCCAGGAGGCGGGCATTGACCAGGCCGCACGGGCCAAGATTGCCTCGCAGCGGAAGATCATCCTCGAGGGCTCGCAGGAGTGGGAGATCCTGTACCGCAAGTATTACAACGAGGAAGTCCGCAAGCTGGGAATCTAACCCGGCGGCAGCCTTTGGCAGCAAGGCGGATTTTTGTTACAGTAAACAAGTGGCCGGTAACGGCCGCCCCCGTAATAGTGTGGCGCTATCGTCTAGGGGTTAGGACGTGAGATTCTCAATCTTAAAACACGGGTTCGATTCCCGTTAGCGCTACCAGAGATTTGACGCTAAAGCCCGCTAAATCAGCGGGCTTTGCTTTGCCCCAAAAATCCTCCTAGCGCGTGTTTGGTCGCAATAGCGCATTCCGTGGTACACAGTTTGGTACACAGTCCCCGGACCACCTCCGGCCTAAAAACGAGGGTGGGGGTGCGATTGCAGCGTCAAGCCGCGCGCAAAATTTTCCAGCAGAAAATTACATCTAGGAAGCGGCTGATTTATTCATGATCTCGGATGGCGGCTTGAACAGCTAAGGATGCCCTCTCGACCTCCTCAAGATTGCGGGCTTCCCATGCATCCTTGAAGGCTTCAACCTCCCGCCTGCTCAGGACCAATGTTCGGATAGTGAGCCAAGCAATCCGCCGTCCCCGTTCTCTTTCCCACTCTGCCAATAGCCATTGAAATCCCCATACTGGCAAGGCAATTGCCGCGCAGAACCCAAGGTACCAGGACAATGTGCGAGCAGGAGGAAAGAACTGGTCAAATAGCCAGTACAAGATTGCTCCCGCCAGAACGAGCACGATGAGTCTGCCCGCCCTTAACAAAGCAGTTATCACTTGCGCCACCCCCGGAAAGATCATAAACGCTTGTCGAGGAAGAAGGATGTTGTTCACGCGCAAATTCAGAAGTATGCTGTCGATGTATGCAAGACTCATACATGCCCGCCGTTCGCGCCCGCAAACGCCCGCTTTTGCGTGAGGATACAACCGCACCGATTGCCGTCGAAGTGGGCGAGGTGCAAGAGCATAACCGGGCAGTGAATCGGGCTGTAATGAATACATGCGAAATCTTAGGCCGCCGCGTTCGGATTCGCTTCCAGCCGGAAGTATGGACAAAGTGGAATGGGAAGTGGGCATACAGGCGGGTCCGAGAGTCCGGCGTGACGGTGAGTTGCCCGGACACGGAACAGGCAGAGCGGGTCACTGAATTGATTACGGAGGTTCTAAAGCAAGTGGATGGGAAGGTTCTGGTGCGTAGTAGTTGACCTTCCCTTATTGCAATGGCTTCGCCTGATGTTCGGCAAACCATTTAGCTGCTCTTTCCTGCTCTTTCGACAGGTCAGATGGTGATAGATTCGAGGCGGAATCATCACGCCTTTTTAGGCACGTATCATGATCGGCCCCCTTTGCGACCGCAGCACCAATATCCAACCAGAAATAGGCTTCGGCATAGCTCTGCGGAACGCCGGTTCCGAATTCGTAGAACGATCCGAGACTGCATTCCGCAACTGCATCATTCTGATCGGCGGCCTTCCGGACCCAGATAGCCGCTTGGGTGTAGTCCTGCGTCATACCTTGACCAGCATAGTAAAGCGAGCCAAGGTTGTATTGTGCATGGGGATCTCCTTGTTCTGCGGCTTTACGGTACCAAGCTGCCGCCTCTTTATAGTCCTGAGGTACACCTTGACCAACAAAGTAGTCATAACCGAGGAAGTATTGTGCAACCGCGTACCCCTGCTCAGCGGCTTGTCGATACAGGGCAGCCGCCTCGACATGGTCAACCGGCACACCTGATCCTTGGTCATATTGCACACCGAGGTTGGTTTGAGCGATTGCATCGCCGACCTTCGCCTGCGCTGTTGCCGGATTATTTGCAAGAGCTTGATTCGAGGTCGCCAGACTACCCCAAGTACCAGACTTGTCGTACTGACGCTTCCCATTCGGGCCCCAGATGGTGACTTTATCGCCATCAATCTCGGCATCAAACACTCCCAAACTGCTGGCCCCCCGCATCGTGTACCTGCAAAGGTATCTCATAGAACCAGCGACGATGGTCTCTGAAACGTCCCTGCAATTCTTGTCTATTGCTGAATTTTTTTCATCCACAAATCGGTCACAGTGTTTTTCGTGGTTTCTGTCGCAAATCAGGACCACGTGTTCGCCGTCCGGTAGAATGGCCATTACCGCGTCAAAGGTGCCTAGTGTAGTGCGTCAAGCAGATAGGCGTTTATTCCGCGCGGCCTGAGCGCGGGTTACTTTTTCCAGGATGTCGGTAGCCTTGGCGGTCCAGATGAAGGGCTTAGGGTTGTCGTTGTGGCGGTCGA
>JAJXWS010000034.1 GCA_021781495.1 Acidobacteriota bacterium
GGCCTTGTGGATGCGCAAGCTGGATGCTCTTGCTGCCGAATGCCTGCCCCCGGAGGCTGGCGCGGCGCGGCGATGGCTAAGGCTGGCTCCGCGCTACGTGGGGCGGCTGGCGCAGGGCACACGACTACTGCGTTGCTCCTCGGCGGTTGCCGGGCAGTTTGCGGAGCGGGTGCGGAAGGGGATGCGCAGCGGAGAGATTGGCTGCGGGGTCGTCATTCGCCTGCTGGGCGCGGATGGCAGCCTGACGGATCCGCAAGGCTCAGATGTAGACGGGGCCGGGCGCGGCTAGGACGATTCCAGAATGGGCGAGCGGTTTTGTGATGCTGCCGAGTCGCCGACTGCCGGACGGTCGCGTCGAGTTGAGGGCGATGTTTGAGGTAGTGCAAGCCTGGAATCGCGTTAACCGCGCTCTCCGGCAGCCTCAATCCGGCTCCAGAGCTCTTTCAGGCCGTGGCCGGTCTTGGAGGAGACGGCCAGAATCTCTTCCAGCTCCAGGCCCTTCTTGAGGGCCAGCAGGTTGCGGGTGCGCTCATTGCCGCTCAGGCGGTCAATTTTGGTGGCCACCACGGCAAACTCGCGGCCCGCGGCACGCAGCCAGTCGATGAGCTGGCGGTCTTTGTCCTGGGGCGGAACGTTCGAATCCACAAGACAGATGCACAAGCCAAGTGTCTCGCGGTCTGCAAGATACGGCTCAATGAAGGCCGGCCAGCCTGCGGAGATGGACTTGGAGATCTTGGCGTAGCCGTAACCGGGCAGATCGGCAAAGATTTTCTTTTGCCGCTGGTCGGGGCCGAGGAGGGCAAAGAAGTTGATGGCCCGCGTGCGCCCCGGAGTCTGCGAGACCTTGGCCGCCTTTTCGCCGACCAAGGCGTTGAGCAGGCTGGACTTACCCACATTGGAGCGGCCGAGGAAGGCGACCTCTGGCACGCCAGGCGCAGGGAACTGCGCGGCGGCCATGGCCGAGAGTAGAAATTGGGTCGTGTAACGCATGCGTGTGTGTGCGGGCGGCGCTACTGGCGCGCGACCTGCCCGCTCACTCCCTCCGCCGGCGCTACAGTGGCCAGCACCTCGGTCTCGGCCGGGACTGGGGTCGGCAGAGGACCTTCCAGCGCCAGCGCGAGCACCTCGTCCATGGTGTCCACAAAGTGCAGCTTCATGGAGTTCTTGATGTTGTCGGGCAGCTCTGCAATGTCCTTTTCGTTGGCGCGGGGCAGGATGGCCTCAAAGATGCCCGCGCGCAAGGCAGCGAGCAGCTTCTCCTTCAAGCCGCCGATGGCCAGCACCTTGCCGCGCAAGGTGATTTCGCCGGTCATAGCGATATCGCGGCGCACGGGAATCCTGGACAGCGCACTGGCCAGAGCGGTGGCCATGGTGATGCCCGCCGACGGGCCGTCCTTGGGAATGGCGCCCTCGGGCACGTGCAGGTGCAGATCCACGTTGCGATAGAACTCGCGGCTGAGCCCAAGCGCCTGCGCCTTGCCTCGGATGTAGCTGAGCGCGGCCTGTGCGGACTCCTGCATCACGTCGCCAAGCTGGCCGGTGATGGTGAGCTTGCCCTTGCCGTCCAGGACCTGCACCTCCGTGGTGAGGATGCTGCCACCCACCTCGGTCCAGGCCAGGCCGGTTACAAGGCCTACCTCGCTCTTCTCATGCACCTCGGAGTCGCGGAAGCGCACCACGCCGAGAAACTCGTGGATGTTGGCCGCCGTGATCTCTTCCTTATGCTTGGCGCCCTTCTTCACCACGCGTCGGGCCACCTTGCGGCATACGTTGCCGATCTCGCGCTCCAGGTTGCGAACGCCGGCCTCGCGGGTGTAGCTGCGAATGATGGCAAGGATGGCGTCGTCCTGGAAGACGACATTCTTTTCGCCCAGGCCGGTTTGCTCGCGCTGTTTCTTTACCAGATACTGGCGTGCGATCTCCAGCTTTTCCATCTCGGTGTAGCCCTGCAGGCGAAGCACTTCCATGCGGTCCTGCAAAGGCGCGGGAATGGTGTGCATCACGTTGGCCGTGGCGACAAAGAGCACCTGCGAGAGGTCGTAGTCCACGTCGAGATAGTGATCCTGGAAGGTCGTGTTCTGCTCGGGGTCCAGAACCTCAAGCAGTGCCGAGGCCGGGTCACCGCGGAAGTCCGAGGCCATCTTGTCGACTTCGTCGAGCAGGAAGACGGGGTTCTTGGTGCCTGCGCGCTTCATGTGCTGGATGATCTGGCCCGGCAGCGCGCCGATGTAGGTGCGCCTGTGGCCGCGAATCTCAGCCTCATCGCGCACGCCGCCCAGGGACAGGCGCACAAACTTGCGGCCCGTGGCCTTGGCAATCGACATGCCCAGCGAGGTTTTGCCCACGCCCGGAGGTCCGACAAAGCACAGGATGGAACCCTTGGGGTTCTTGACGAGCTGGCGAACAGCGAGGAACTCCAGGATGCGCTCCTTGATCTTCTCCAGGCCGTAGTGGTCCTCGTTGAGCACCTTCTCGGCGTAGTCGATGGAGCGGGTCTCCTTGGAGCGCTTCTTCCACGGCACGGCCAGCAGCCAGTCAATGTAATTACGGCTTACGGTGGACTCGGCCGACATGGGCGGCATGGCTTCCAGCTTCTTCAGCTCCTGGATCGCCTTGTCGAGCACCTCTTTCGGCATGCCGGCGGTCTCAATCTTCTTGCGCAGTTCGTCGAACTCGCTCTTCTCGCCGCGGCCCAGCTCCTTCTGGATGGCCTTGATCTTTTCGTTGAGGTAGTACTCTTTCTGCGCGCGCTCCATCTGGCGCTTGACGCGCGACTGGATGCTGCGGTCGAGGTCGAGCTTTTCAATCTCAATATCGAGCACGTCTGCGATGCGCGCCAGGCGCGCCGCGGGATCGAAGATGGCAAGAAGCTCCTGCTTTTCCTCAATGCCCAGCTGCAGGTTGGCGGCGATGGTGTCAGACAGTTTGGCCGGCTCATCCATGCGCACGGCGGCGATGATGGTCTCGTAGTTGAGCGACTGCTGCAGCTTGACGTACTGCTCAAAGAGTCCAGTGACGCGTTGCATGAGCTGCTCCACGGCCGGCGTCATCTCAAACTCGGTTTTGCCGGTGCGCACGCTGGCGACGAAGAAGCCGTCACGGTCGCTGACCTCAACGGACTTGGCGCGCTCCACGCCCTCGACCAGCACCTTGATATTGCCGTCGGGCATCTTGACGCTCTGCACAATGTTGCAGATGGAGCCGACCTGGAAGATGTCCTTGGCGCGGGGCTCGTCGATGGAGGCGTCATGCTGCGTGGCAAGAAAGATTTTGCGGTCGCCATTGAGTGCCTCTTCCAGGGCGCGCACGCTCGACTGGCGGCCCACCACGAAGGGCGTCATCATGTAGGGGAAGATCACCATGTCCCGAATGGGCATCATGGGGAGTTTGCGAAGCTCGGTCTTTTCGCGGGATGCAGTCATAAAGCCACCATAGGTATTAGACGCGCAAGAGGCGCTGCGGCTTCAGCACCTGTTACGCAACCATTGTTGGGATTGTACAGCCGAACGGAATCTGCGCAAGGGGAAGAGAGCAGAACATCGCGCCCCGGCTGTGCCCATATTCAGGAGACAGCCGGAACGGAAGCAGCAGATTCAGTCTACGAACAGGATCGATCAGCCAGCCTTCTCAAGCAGGCACAGCGAAAGGTCGCGGCGCTCCACCATCTCGCGCGTAATCTCCAGATCGCGCACGCGCTTGTTCGACGGCAAGTGATACATCAGGTCGAGCATCAGCTCTTCCAGAATCATGCGCAGGCCGCGCGCACCCACCTTGCGGGCCAGCGCCTCGCGGGCAACAGCGCTCACGGCTTCCTGCGTAAAGTGCAGGCGAACATTCTCATACTCCAGCAGGCGCTGATACTGCTTCAGAATCGCATTGCGCGGCTTGGTGAGAATCTCGATCAGCGCGGCTTCATCCAACTCGTCCAGCACGCCCATCACGGGCAGGCGACCGACGAACTCCGGAATCAGACCGTACTTGATCAGGTCCTGCGGCTCGGTCTTGCGCAGCAGTTCCGTATCGCGATGCGAACGGGTCGTCGCGGCATCCGCTTCGGCGTCCGCGGTCTTGAAGCCCAACGCCTTCTTGCCGATGCGACGGCCAACTACGCGCTCCAGCCCGACGAATGCGCCGCCGCAGATGAAGAGGATGTTGGTGGTATCGACGGCGGTGAACTCCTGGTGCGGATGCTTGCGTCCGCCCTGCGGCGGCACGTTGGCAACCGTACCCTCAAGAATCTTGAGCAGAGCCTGCTGAACGCCCTCGCCGGAGACATCGCGGGTGATGGAGGGATTCTCGTCCTTGCGGCCTATCTTGTCGATCTCGTCGATGTAGATGATGCCCTGCTGGGCGCGCGCCACATCGCCGTCGGCGGCCTGCAGCAGCTTGAGGATGATGTTCTCCACATCCTCGCCCACATAGCCGGCTTCCGTGAGCGTGGTGGCGTCCACAATCGCAAACGGCACGTCGAGCATCTTGGCCAGGGTGTGCGCCAGCAGCGTCTTGCCGGAGCCCGTGGGCCCGATGAGCAGGATGTTGCTCTTGGCCAGCTCCACCTCATTGTTGCGCATGCGATTCATCTGGATGCGCTTGTAGTGGTTGTAGACCGCGACGGCCAGCTTCTTTTTGGTCTGGTCCTGGCCGATGACAAAGTCATCGAGGAAGCTCTTCACTTCCTGCGGCTTGGGCAGATGGCCCGCGGCGGCGGCTGGGTGCGCCTCGCCCCGGTCATCTTCGAGGATGGAGTTGCAGACCGCAACGCACTCGTCGCAGATGTATGCGCGAGGATAGTCGCTGGGCGACGAGATCAGTTTGGCTACCGCGTCCTGCGACTTGTGGCAGAACGAGCAGCGCAGCGCTTCTTCAGGCCCCGTGCGCGTTTTCATTGGTCGAACCCCCCTTGCCCTTTGTTCCACTGACGTGCTGCATTGACCCGCCGCTAGGTGCGTGGCCGGTCAATGATCTCGTCGATGATGCCATATTCCTTGGCCTGCTGCGCGTTCATGATGAAGTCGCGCTCCACGTCGTGCTCGATGCGGTCGAGCGACTGTCCCGTGTGCCTGGCCATCAGGTTGTTGGTGATTTCGCGGATGCGCAGAATTTCGCGTGCATGAATGTCAATGTCCGTGGCCTGGCCGCTGAGCCCGCCCATGGACGGCTGGTGAATGAGAATCCGCGAGTTGGGCAGCGCAAACCGCTTGCCCTTGGTCCCGGCCAGCAGCAGGAAAGCTCCCATGCTGGCGGCCTGGCCGATGCAGTAGGTCACCACGTTGTTCTTGATGAACTGCATGGTGTCATAGATCGCCAGCCCCGCCGTGATGGAACCGCCCGGCGAGTTGATGTAAAGCTGAATGTCCTTCTCCGGGTCCTCGCCGGAGAGGAAGAGCATTTGCGCAACCACGAGATTGGCCACCTGGTCGTCAATCGGCGTGCCAAGAAAGATGATGTTGTCGCGTAGCAGACGGGAATAGATGTCGTAGGCGCGCTCGCCCCGACTCGTCTGCTCAACCACCATGGGAACCAATGCCATTGGGTGTTCTTCTCGCTCTTCGGTTGGGGATCTCCATCCCCGTTTGTGGTAGCCGCGCTGCCTGGGCTGTGTGACCAGAGACAACGCGGCGCCTTACCCCGTGTATGCCCTAGGCGGGCAGCCGTTCATACAGCAGATTTGCGGTCTTTTCGCGCTTCAGTTGTTCCCGGATTCTAGCGAGGCCGCCGTCCTGCGTCAAACGCTGGCGGAGTGTCTCAACTGATTCCCGGGACTGCAACGCGGCCATGTGCAGTTCGCGCTCCACTTCTTCTTCGCTCACCGTAATGCCCTCGGCCTCGGCGATGCGATCGATGAGCAGGAAGGTCTTTACTTCAGCGATGGCGCCGTCGCGCTGGGCGGTGCGCAGGCGGGCAAAGTCCAGCTTGCGCATCTGCTCGGGGTCCATGCCCTGGGCGGCCAGGGCGCGCAGTCCGCGCTCCAGGCGGGCGTCAATCTGGTCCTGCACCAGCGACTCCGGAACCGGGAAGGGGAACTTCTCACTGAGCGCGGCAAAGAGCTTGTCCTTGGTCTCCGCTTCCACGCTGTGGCGCTTGCGGTTGCTCATGTGCTCGCGGATGCGGTTCTCCAGATCGGCCAGCGTCTCGTAGTTGCCGAGTTCCTTGGCGAAGTCGTCGTTCAGCTCCGGCACGATGCGCTTCTTGATGGCCTTCACGGTTACGTCGTAGGCCACCGTTTTGCCGGCCAGCTTGGCCTCAGGATACTCAGCCGGGTAGATCACCTCAGCCTTCAGCTCCTGGCCGGGCTTTGCACCACGCAGCACGGTGGAGAATGCCTCCACCGTATCCTTGCCGCCAATCTCAACCAGGGCATCCTGTCCGGCCACCGGCTCGGCATCCTGCTCGCCCACCACCTGGCCGCTGTAGGAGATCTGCGCCCAGTCGCCATCCACCAGCGCGCGGTCTTCGTCTACCGGCTCAATGGTGGCGCGGGACTCGCGCAGCTCGGCGATCTCGTGCTGGAACTCGTCTTCGGTGATCTCCACCGGGAGCTTCTCCACGGTCACGCTCTGGTAGCCCTCAATCGAGAAGGACGGAACGTACTCAAACACGGCCTTCACGTGCAGGGGCTGGCCGTCATCCACGGTCAGTTCCGTTACCTGCGGCTGGCCCACCGGGCGGATGCCCAGCTCGCTGACGCTCTTGTTGAAGCGCTCGGGCAGCAGGCCATCAATTACTTCCTTGCGGATCTCAGTGGCAAAGCGCCGCCGGATGACCGACTCCGGCGTCTTGCCGGGGCGGAAGCCCGGGATGCGGGCGTATTTCTGATAGCTGCGAACCACGGTGCGGAAGGCCTTGGTGACCTCCTCGGCGGGCACGTCCAGCACCAGTTCCTGGGTGCACTCCGGATTCAGAACCGGCCCGTGCTGGTGGGGGTGCGCGTGGTCATGCTCATGGTCGTGGCCTTCGTGCGCGTGCGCCTGCCCGGCCGTCTCAGGTTGGGGGGTGTTTTCGAGGGTATCGACTGAACTCAACGTTTTGCCTTCCGGGCGCGCCAGGCGCCAAACAAACTGCCACCACGGCCTGCTGCTCCTGGGAAAACAGCGCCGCTGGGCCGGGGAAATATCTCATCTCATGGTAAGAGGGATTTGGGGCAGGGTCAAACCGCGGCACCGCCTTTGGGGGCCGGAATGCACCGTTGGAGTCACGTTACTGCTCAGTGACGCGGGGCTTGCGCACGTAAGGCAGGAACCGGGGGTGAGCGGCGCCGTAGCAGGCGTAGTACTCGCGAGCCTGCAGCAGGCTCAGCTCGCCGTTCACGGTGCGCCGCACCTCGCGGGCGTCGGAGTCGTCCTGGCCGTCGTCTTCCCACCAGCAGACGGGGCACAGCCCCATGGAGGCCGGGGTCTCCAGTGTTTTACAGCCGCAACAGGGGCAACGAAACCGGATTTGGACTGCTGTCGCTTCCACGTCCTGATGGACGCAAATTTCCCGGAGCGCGATGACATGCATGGACCGGATATTGGGACTGTGTTGCTAACCTCTAGAAACGAAGCACGATACCGGTGGAAAAGCGGGCATGGGTTCCATTGGACGGCGACTGCGTTGGCGCACTGATGCGGTCGCCCTGGATGCGCCAGGCAAAGAACGGCGCCAGGGGAAAGTCGAGTCCGCCGCCCAGAGCATAGGCCAGCGCGCCACCGGAGATAGGGAGGTTGCGGTTGCTGTTGGACGAGTGCTCACCGCCCACCAGCCCGTGGCCGAAGATGTCCACCCCGGCAAAGCCGACGGTGATCCGCGGGCCTACCAGCACCATGGTCGTGCGCGGCACTGTGGAGTCGGCTCCCAGGCCGTAGTGGGTCAGGTCGCCCTCAAATCCCAGGAAATGGCCAGTCTTGAAGTGCACGGCCGCCTCCCAGCCGTTCAGCCCGCCCACGTTGGGGTAGAAGGTGTCAGAGCCGGTGCGGCTGAAGCCCACAAACACGTCTCCCTTGGGGATTTGCGCATGGGCGACGGGCCCCAAGCAGAGCAGAACCGGAAGAACCAGAAGAAAACGGAAATAAGAAAGATGGCGGGGGATTGGCATGAAAAAATTCCCTTCCGGCTGCCGATGCGGCAAGCCTTGCTGAATCGATGGTGGCATGCTGCGGCAGGTTGTCCGGCGCTGTTTCCGCCGGGAATCTGAAAGATTACTGCCGGCTGACCGGATAGAATCGGCGCGAGGAGGAGCCGTTCCTGATGCACTGCCATTCTGTTCGTCCCGGTTTTCTGTTGAAGTTGAGCCACGTTCTGTTGCCGGCATGGCTGGTTGCCGCTTTGTTTACCCCGTTTGCCAAGGCCCAGCCTGCACCGCTGCGGGTGGCGATTGTGGGGTTGGTCCACGGCCACGTGGAAGGATTTCTGGCGCAGTTGCCGCAGCACAAAGATGTGCAGCTTGTGGGCATAGCCGAGGCTGACCCAGCGCTGGTGGCCAAGTACAGCGGCAAGTATTCGCTGCCCCGCAGCCTGTTCTTCCCAGACACAGCGAGCCTGATCGAGGCGCGTCACCCGCAGGCGGTGCTGGTGTACACCTCCATTGCCGACCACCGCAAGGTGATTGAGACGGCTGCGCGGTTTGGGGTCTCAGCGATGGTGGAGAAGCCGCTGACCATCTCGCTGGACGATGCGCTGGCCATTCGCCGCGCCGCCCGCGAGCACCATATTCAGGTGCTGGTGAACTACGAGACCACCTGGTATGCCAGCAATCGCGCTGCTTACGACGAGCTGGAGAGCGGCCGCCTGGGCGAACTGCGGCGCGTGGTGGTGCACGACGGCCACCAGGGTCCGCAGGAGATCGGCGTGCCGCCGGAGTTTCTGGGCTGGCTCACGGACCCGGCGCAGAACGGCGCCGGAGCGCTCTACGACTTCGGTTGCTACGGCGTTGATCTGACGACGTGGCTGATGCGTGGAGAGACGCCGCAGACGGTGACGGCGGTGGTGAACCACGACAAGCCGGCGCTCTATCCCCGGGTGGACGACGATGCAACGATCGTGCTGACCTATCCGCATGCGCAGGCGGTGATCATGGGCTCGTGGAACTGGCCCTTCTCCCGCAAGGATATGGAGGTCTACGGAGCGACCGGATACGCCATTACCGTGGGAGCGGACCAGTTGCGCCTGCGCCACCAGCAGGACACCGACGAGCGCCTGAGCACGGCTGCGCCGCTGGCCGGCGCGCAGAACAACTCGCTGAGCTATTTGGCGGCGGTGCTGCGCGGCCAGCTTGTGCCCCGGGGCGACCTGACCGCGCTGGACACCAACGTGATCGTCATGCAGATTCTGGACGCGGCGCGAGAGTCGGCGCGAACGGGGAAGACGATTCGCCTGACGAAGCTGGCGGAAGAGTAAGGGCAATCGAGAGGTTGAGCAAAGAGAGCAGGCCGAGGCATGTGCCCCGGCCTGCTTTTTGCTTTGCGTTTGCGTGGGAAGACCTACGGGACGAAGACGCGGAGACGGACGTGCCACTTGGTGCTGTCGCCCGGCTTCAGGGTCACCATGCCGGTGTCCATCTTGCCCCACTCCTTGCCGAATGGGTCGGCAAAGTTGAACTGATCTTCGATGGCGACAAACTTGGCCGTGGGCGGGGCGTACATCTGGATGGTCTTGATCTCGGGTGAGATGCCCTCAATCTTTACGCCGTAGTGCGCCGCCGGGTCGATGACCTTTACGGTGACCGCGCCCTTCTTCCAGGCCAGCGTGCTCCAGTTGTCGTCATAGAAGTTCTGGGCCAGCGGCACGCCGCCCGCCGCGCGCAGATCATACTGCCCGGTGACAGGCAGCAGCTTGCCCGTGGGGAAGACGTTGTCGTAGTTATCCACCTGGGCCAGCTGGGCCCCGGGGATGTGGATGCGCACCTGGGTGCGGTCGCCGGAGGGCAGGTTGAAGTAGGGGTGCCAGCCGATGGCGATGGGCTCTGCCGCATGGCCCACGTTGCGCGCCACGATGCTGGCATCCACGGCTTCGGCCGTCAGCGTAATGGTGAAGTCGAGATCGGTCTTGGAGAACCAGTGGCCGCCGAAGTCGCCCGCATGAACCACGCCGGTGACCTCCTGCCCGCCGGGGATATCCTTCACGCGCACGTCGTCGGTCTTCGCCTTCAGAATGAGTCCGTGCATGGCGTGGCGCTCGGCGCCGGGATTCTTGCCCACGTTATTGGCGGGCAGCGTGAGGGAGTGGCCCTCCCACGACGTGGTCAGCGTCTTGCCGTCCGCAGACAGCTTGCCGCGAATGCGATTGGGATAGGGAACGAGGAAAGCCGCGCCGAGCCGATAGCCCAGGTCGCCGAAGGCGTCGTCCTTCCCGTCCAGCATCTCTTTTGCGCCGGCCAGATCGGGCGAGGCGAGCACGTCCACATTGCCCTTGCCGGGGAAGTTGGCGGTGACCTGGATCAGCTCCATGCCGCGTCCCGGAGCGAGCGTGATGCTGGTGAACTCAGGCCGGGCCTGGCTGGTGACAGCGCGCTTGAGCGTAACAATCTTCTGCCCGCCGATTTCCGTTACGGCCTGGGCGTGACTGGTGGCAATCAACGGACCCGCCACAAGAGCCGGCAGAGTCAAGGGGAGTGCGGCAAGAGCGCTCAACAGTGGTTTCATTTCCATCCATCCCTGAGGGTGCAATCAGACTCTCCGGAGCTGCGCAAGGTGCCGGGCGGTTTTTTGCGCCCGTGAAAGCGTATTCCGGATGCCGCCTCATTTTACGTCAAGCAGCAACGGATGAGCACGGCGATTTGCCGCAACGCGGCGGATATGCGGGCGGTGCGCCGGAAGAGACCTGCGGGAAACATGAAAAGCGCTGTTTCCCGCGGAGATGCGGGAGCCGCCTGCCGCTAGAACCGGAACAGGTGATTGATCTTCATGTAGAAGATGCGCTGGTCGTTCAGCAGGGAAGAGTTGGTACGGGGCAGGATGGGGTCAACCGTATTGCACGTGCCGCCTGCGCCGCGCGTGCACAGGTCGGAGTTCAGGTTGGTGTAGTCCGTGGTATAGCCCAGGTAGAACGCCGTGCCGGGATGCAGCAGATAGGTGAGCAGCACGTTGCCGTAGACGTCGCGATTGTTGGCCAGGCTGGTGTAGGTGTTGTTCGGCAGCGTAGCCAGGTACTCGCCGATGAAGTTCAGGGACCATGCCTTGTCCATCTGCAGATTCCACCGGGCCACCAACTGGTGGTTGTCATAGGCCACGTTGCCGGTGGAGGGGTCGGTAAAGCGATCGAACTCGTAGGAGCTGAACAGGTCCAGCGGCTGAACCGGCTTCAGTTCCAGGTTCAGGTGGTTCGATGCCACGTCAATCGGCGACGGGCCCTCGCCACTGACCGGCGCAAAGTTGATGACCTGACCGGCATATCCGGAGAGGCTGAGCGAGAGGGAGGGATCCGGCGACGTGTACAGGCTGGCTCCGGCAAGGTGGCTGTGGTACTCCACATTGCCCGGCAGCGTCGAGTAGTCGCTGGGCCGCAGCCGGTCCTGTCCAAGGTCTGCCCAGAAGGAAAGGCTGGTGCGGTGCTTGAAGTTGAAGCTGTACGAAGGATTGAAGTAGAAGTCCAGCGGCAGCGATGTGTGGTCCCAGAGCCGCTCCATATAAATGCCGAACCCATGCGAGAGCAGCGGACCGTGCGCGGGGCGGAAGGTATAGGCGAAGCGTCCGCGGGGGGCGCGTACATCAGGGCGCGTAAAGAAGCCGGTCTGCGTCTGGTAGCCGGCCGCCGTGTCGCCGTAGCTGAACCAGAACGAGCTATGCAGATCGGCATAGCTTACGCTCTGCCTCCAGGCCTGCCCACTGTGCCACGCGTTCCCTGTGTCGAATGTCTCCGATGTGACTCCCTGGCCTGCGATGGTCCAACGCTCGGCCAGCCGCACGCGGTAATCCACACCGCCATTGCGGTTGAAGGAGTTCAGGTACTCGTGGTCGGCAAAGATCACGCCCACGTTGGACTGGCTGCCGATGTCGCGGTTGACGCGGGCAACGTAGAAATGCGAGCGCGATCCGTAGCCTGCCGTGCCGGGAGGAACCTGCAGGCCGGGGTTGCGATCGTCCACGCTGAGCAGGCCCAGGGCGTAGTCGCCCACTTTGCCCGTCAGCCGCTGGCCAAACTGCGGCATCACGATGTTGGGCGTGTAGTAGAGATTTACCGGCGTTTGAAAGTAGCTGGCATTCTCAATGAAAAAGGGCCGCAGCTCCGGGTAGTAATACTGGAAGCGCTGATTGGGCGGCGCGGGATTGTTGATGCCAATCTGGCTGAAGTCCGGGTTGAAGGTCATGTCGAGCACAAGGCTGTTATGCAGCACGGCCTTGGTGTCCAACCCCGTGTATCCCTGCAGTTTCTTATCGTTGAAGAAAGGATTGACCGGGTTCACGGTGTTCAGCTGCCGGTAGTTGTGGGCCAGTCCGTAGGGCTCAAACTGCCAGTTCCTGCCACGCTCGATGTTCTGGAAGCCCTGTGCCTCCGCCTCCTGCGTGAGCTGCCCGGCCACCTCGTGCTTCACCTGCGGCCAGTAGGCGGACTCGTTCTTGCGCGAGATGGTGCGTCGCAGCAGTACGCCCCAGGTGCGTGGCGCGCCGTCGGACTGTGCATCAAACCGCAGGCTGGCGAAGGGAATCCGCATCAGCACTACGTAGCCGTCGGGCGTGCGCTGGCCCCAGGAGTCCCACACGGTATCGAAGGAGTAGTCGGAGCCGGTCTGCTCCGTGTAGAGCGCATCGGCCTGAATCCCCAGCGGATTCACCTTGAAGACGAAGGCGCGGCGGTTGTCGTGGAAGGTGTCCAGAAACACCTCTACAAAGTCGTCGTCGCTCAGCGAGTCGCGCTGCAACATGTGGGCGCGAATGCCGCCGGGGTCGTCGTCCTTGCAGCGGAAGGCGATGTAGAGGAACTCATGCGTGTAGCCGAGATAGGCAACGGTCGGCTCGGTGGTGGCGGAGCCGTCGTCGGGATAGCGCTCGATGAAGTCGGAGATCCGCAGCATGCGCTGCACCAGCGGCGAGGTTGGCGCATCCGCGGCGAAGTCCTCCAGGCGCGGAGCCGAAGCCATAAACGGTACGCTCACCCGCAACGTTCCGCCAGGCAACGGCGGCAGGACGTAGCCCACGTCCGGGCGATAGGTTGTGCCGTCGCCGGAGTTAGGGAAGTTGGCCCGGCTGCGGCGATCACCACCCTCCGCCGCGAAGGCGAAGACGGGGACCAGCATGGCAGCCGCACACAGAATAGCGATGAAACGGCGAAGACGGGACACGCGGCCTACGCGGAGACGGGTTACCCCCGCCTGAGTGGCCGGCAGATGGGCAGCCGTCGATTGCGAGTCTGAGATCGCTATCATATGCACCCTACCATGCTATCGGCTGAGGGGATCGAGATCAACTGCGGCGCGCAAGGTCTATCGATTGTTTCGATGCGATTGCGCCAGATGCCGGTAGCCGGCGCTGGCGGATTTTTACCGTTCGTTCAACTTGCCAGCTCTCCGCGGTAGACGCAGCCGCTGGTGCAGGTCTCCCGTACCACGACTTTGCTGAGGGCGGGCAGCGCCGGGAGCAGTTTTTGCCACAGCCAGCGGGCCAGATTTTCGCTTGTCGGGTTCTCCAGCCCGGGCACGTCGTTCAGGCAGCGATGGTCGATCTGGTCTTCAATCGCCTTGAAGGCCGTGCGGATGTCGGCAAAGTCCACCACCCAGCCCAGATGCGGGTCAACCGGACCGCGCACGTGAATCTGGATGTGGAAACTGTGCCCGTGCATGCGCCTGCACTTGTGCTCCGGCGGCACGTGGGGCAGCCAGTGCGCCGACTCAATTGAGAACTCCTTGAAGATTTCCATGGCCAGTCCTTACGGTATGCCTAAAAGTTTGTGGGTCTGCAGGCTCAGCCGCCATTGCGGATGCGCCATGCAATATTGCAGCGCAAGCTGCGTATTCCGGGCCACTTCGGGGCCATCCATCGGCTGCAGGAAGAAGTGCCGGAAGGGCAGCATCTCCAGGTCGCCGGGATCGATGCCTGCCTGAGGATAGACGAGCTTCAGCTCGTCGCCGCTCCGCTGCACCAGCGGGTTGCCGGCCTTGGGACTCACGCAAAGCCAGTCCACGCCTTCGGGAGCCTTCACCGTCCCGTTGGTCTCCACGGCAATCTCAAAGCCACGGCGATGCAGGGCGGCGATGAGTTCGGCGTCCAGTTGCAGCAGGGGTTCGCCGCCCGTGCACACCACGAACCGCCTGCCCGGCGGAGTATCCGCGGGCCAGCGGGCTTCGACCGCGGCGGCCAGGTCGTCGGACGTGTTGAAGCGCCCGCCGCCCGGCCCGTCGGTGCTCATAAAGTCGGTGTCGCAGAACTGGCATTTGGCCGAGGAGCGGTCGGCCTCGCGGCCGGACCACAGGTTGCAGCCGGAAAACCGGCAGAACACGGCGGCGCGGCCTGCCTGGGCGCCCTCGCCCTGCAGCGTGTAGAAGATCTCCTTGACGGTGTAGCTCATGGCTGCTTCCTGCCGCCGGTCCTGCGATAGGGCAGCGGGTCCTGGATGTCGTTCTCCCGGAAGCCCTTCCGGCGCAGCAGGCAACTGTCGCACTCGCCGCACGCAGCGCCGTCCGGGGCCGGGTCGTAGCAACTGCTGGTCAGGCTGTAGTCCACACCCAGCTCCAGGCCCCGGCGAATAATCTGCGCCTTGGTCAGGTCAATCAGGGGTGTATGAATCTTCAGCCGCTGGCGGCCCTCCACGCCTGCCTTGGTGGCCAGGTTGGCCATTGCCTCGAAGGCATGAATAAACTCTGGCCGGCAGTCGGGATAACCGCTGTAATCCAGCGCATTCACGCCGATAAAAATATCGCTCGACTGCAGCACCTCAGCCCACGCCAGCGCAAACGACAGGAAGATCGTGTTGCGCGCCGGAACGTAGGTAATCGGGATGCCGTGCGCCATCTCTTCCATGGCGCGTCCCTTGGGCACAGCAATATCGTCTGTGAGCGCCGAGCCGCCAAAGACGCGCAGATCAATGCTGGCCACGCGATGGTTTACCACTCCGATGGACTGCGCCACCCGGCGCGCGGCCTCCAGCTCCAGGCTGTGCCGCTGCCCGTAGGAGAACGATAGGGCGCTCACCGCAAAGCCCTGGCTGCGGGCAATGGCCAGCACCGTGGCGGAGTCGAGTCCGCCGCTCAGCAGCACCACCGCGGGTTTTCCGTTGTTTGCCATCGTCCGTTCTTCCTGTCTGCTGGCGCGTCCGGGCCAGTCCTCGTCCACTTCCGCCCGCGGGGCACCTGGCTGCCGCGCGCAGGGCCGCATGGCCGGTGCATCCGGCGAAAGGGCCTATCCTTCATGCTAAAACGTTGCGCTCATCGCGCCAAACTTGCGCCGTGGACCGGATGCGGGGCAGCCGGCGCAGGTGCCTTTTTGCGGTCTGGGCTCAACCCGCGCTATGCTTGAGCGGATTCTTATGCCGACTCATAGCCGCGAAGTGCGTTTGGCCAGCCGTCCCAAGGGAGAACCAACCCTCGACAACTTTGCTTTTGCCACCGTTGAGGTTCCGGATCCCAGGCCAGGAGAAGTTCTTGTCCGCAACGTCTGCATGTCTGTGGACCCTTACATGCGCGGGCGGATGAATGACAGCAAGTCCTACGTGCCGCCGTTTCAGATCGGTCATCCGCTGGAGGGCGGTGCGGTGGGTCGCGTTGTCGCCTCGCAGGACAAGCGCCTGCCCGTGGGCACTTATGTGCAAAGCTTTCTGGGCTGGCGTGAGGCCTTCGTGGCTCCCGCGGCCAATCTGCAGATTGTGGACGTCGGCGTGGCTCCGCCTTCCGCCTACCTGGGCATACTCGGCATTACGGGGCTCACCGCGTGGGCTGGGCTTTTTCGCATTGCGAACCTGAAGCGCGACGAAACGGTTTTTGTCTCTGGCGGCGCGGGAGCCGTGGGCAGCGCCGTGTGCCAGCTGGCCCGGCTGCATGGCTGCCGTGTGCTGGCCAGCGCCAGCTCAGAGGAGAAGGTGGCCTACCTGCGCGACGTGCTCAAGGTGGAGTATGCGTTCAACTATCGGGAAGGCAATCCGCTGGACCAGCTGAAGACCGGCGCTCCCAACGGCATCGATGTGTATTTTGACAACACCGGCGGGCCTCAACTGGAGGCCGCGCTCTACGCGCTGCGCACGCACGGCCGCGTGGCGCTGTGCGGCGGCATCTCCGGCTACAACACGCCCGTGCCGGGCCCGCGCAACCTGATGCTGGCGATCGGCAAGCGTCTGCGCCTGGAGGGCTTTATCGTCTCTGATTTTCTGAAGGACCTGCCTGCGTTTCTGGCAGAGGCGGTGCCTGCGCTCAGGTCCGGCAAGCTCATCCATCGTGAAACCGTGGTGCATGGCATTGATGCCGCACCCGCGGCGCTGCTGGACCTGCTGCACTCCGGCGCCAGCAACATCGGCAAAATGATCGTTCATCTCGCGGACTAGCGTTATTTGAGTCGCGAGCGAAAACCGTGTCATGCTTTTCCGGTGCAGATCATGAACACTGGCAGCGGTCCATGGATGCTGGCTCTCAGGCGACTGGGCATTACCACTGTTCTTCTTGCGGCCGCATGGCTGCCTGGCTTTGCCGTTGCGGCCGCCGGGCAGGCTCCGCCCGCGCAGGAGCCCGTCCTCATCGCGGTTGTGGATGAGACGGGCGTGGCGGTGGAAGGCGCGCAGGTGACGGTGGAGGAGACCGGGCAGCCTGTGCTGCGTGTTGCCACCGACTACTCCGGGCATACGCGGTATCTTTTGCGTGGATCAGCGCCGTATCGGCTGCGCATCGCCAGGCCCGGATTTTATGAGACGGTCGTCAATGAGTCCGACCCGGAGCTGCGCGAGATCCGCGTCGTGCTTAATCACGAGCAGATGGTCACCGAGCGCGTGAGTGTAACGGCCTCTGTGCCCGGCATTGATACCGAGCAGGCCTCGGACAAGCTCACGATGAACATGCCGGAGATCATCAATATTCCGTATCCCACGTCACGCGACATTCGCAATCTGCTGCCGTTCTATCCCGGCGTGGTGCAGGATGCCAGCGGGCAGGTGCACGTGGCAGGGTCAGAGACGTGGGCCACGCTCGACATGCTCGATGGATTCGATATCCGCTCGCCCATCAGCGGCCAGCTGGCCATGCGCGTCAGCGCCGATGCGGTTCGCTCCATCGATCAGCAGACGACCCGCTATCCCGTGGAGTTTGGCCGCGCCACGGGCGGCGTTGTGGCCTTCTACACCGGCATGGGCGACAACTCCTTCCGTTTTAATGCAACCAACTTCGTGCCCTCGTTTCGTGACCTGAACGGAATCCGCTTTGACAAGTTCGTTCCGCGCGTCACCTTCTCCGGTCCTCTGGTGCGCAACCGCGCATGGTTCTTTGATGGGCTTGAGCTGGAGTACGACAACAACTACATTCCAGAGCTGCCCAGCGGAGCCGACACCAACCACCTGCTGCGCGGCAGCAACCTGCTTCGCTTTCAGGTCAACCTGACGCCGGCGAACATCCTCTCCACCGGCGTGCTGGCCAACGCCTATCACTCGCCCTACGACGGCATCTCCTCGCTCGTTCCGCAGCAGAGCACGACCAAGCGCAACACCATTGCATGGCTGCCGTACCTGCGCGATCAGCACAGCTTCCATAACGGTGCGCTGATCGACTTCGGTGTGGGCGTGGTGCGCTTCCACGACGGCTACGAGCCCCACGGCGACAGCCCGTTCCAACTCACGCCCGAGCTTTCGCATGGCAGCTACTTTGAGAATCTCTCCAGCTACTCGCGGCGCATCTCCGCCAACGGCGCACTTTACTTGCCCACTCTGCACGGCGAGGGCGACCACAATCTCAAGCTCGGCATCGACCTCGGACACATCGAGTACAGCGAATCCATTGCGCGCGCGCCAGTGAACTACCTGCGCGAGGATGGCACGCTGCTGCGTCGCAGCGTCTTTCCCGCGGCATCTTCATTCACCCGCCACAATGTCGAGATCGGTGTGTACCTGCAGGATCGCTGGAAAGTGTACAAGGATCTGCTGCTGGAGCCGGGCCTGCGTTTTGACTGGGATGAGGTGGTGCGCCGCCCTCAGTTTGCGCCTCGCCTCGCCGCCACTTACTCGCCGGCAAAGGCCCACGGAAAGACCAAGGTCTCCGCGGGCATTGGCCTCTACTACGAGCACACACAGCTTGAGTATCTGGCACGCGCACAGGCCGGCACGCGCCAGGACACGTACTACGCCGCCGACGGCGTAACGCCCACCGGCCCCGCGTTGCAAACCATCTTTACCGCAGACAACGGCACGCTGCGCGAGGCTCGCGCCGTGAACTGGAGCGTGAGCCTGGAGCAACAGCTTCCCGGCTCGGTGTACTTTACAGCTAACCTGATGCGCAAGGTCGTCAGCAACGAATTTACGTATGTGAACCCAGGCGATCCATCGGCCATGGCGGGCAGCTTTGTTCTGTCGAATGCGCGGCAGGATCACGACAATCTCGTCTCAGTGGAGGCTCGCCGCACGTTCAAGGAAGACTACACGCTATTCGCGGCCTACACGCACTCCTCGGCTCGCACCAATGCAGCCATCGACTACATTCCCACTCTCTCCATGCTCGGCCCGCAGCAGAGCGGACCCCTGGCATGGGACACGCCGAATCGCGTGCTCTCCTGGGGATGGCTCCCATTCCTCGTTCCCGGCTTCAGGAAGAGCTGGGACTTTGTCTACACGCTCGACTGGCACTCCGGGTTCCCCTACACGTCGGTTAATGCGGGTTACCAGGTCGTGGGCGCGGCGGGCTCGCGGCGCTTTCCCAACTACACGGCCATCAGCCCCGGCCTGGAGTGGCGCTTCCACTTCCGCGGTTCTTACTTCGGCCTGCGCGGTGTGCTGGAAAACATCACGGACAGCCACAACCCAGTCGTGGTCAACAACGTTGTGGATTCGCCCCAGTACGGAACCTTCAGCGAATACGAGGGCCGCGCCTTTACCGCGCGTCTGCGGCTCATCGGATCTAAGAAATAGTTGCACGTGAAGGTGCGGCCCATTGCCCGGCTGCGTTGATGTACGTCCGTTGTCGCACGCACATCTCACTGCTTTGCGATTGCGGCATGCAAAGGCGGGAGTAGTTGAGTTGATCCGCCTGAAACCAGTTGGAATATGGATTGTCACAGACGCTCGTGACGCTCAAATGCAGATCTCAATGGCTATGGGGTGTACGGTAACGCACAAGCAGCAGCGTCATGTCGTCAGATTGGCTGGATCCGCGCATAAATTGCCGCACTGCCTGAAGTACGACCCGCTGCATTTCGTCCAGAGGCATGGCATGGCAGCCAGCGATCGTTTCTCTGAGGCCATCCACTTCAAAGAGTTTGCGGTCTGGATTTTGGGCTTCGGTTATGCCGTCGCTGAATAGAACGAGCGTGTCTTCAGGCTCGAGTTGCATTCGGCCAGCAGCGCACTCCGCCTGTGGAAGCAGTCCCACGGGAAGCGACCCCTCCGCATAGAGTTCGGTCACCTGGCCGCGGCGCATCAGCAGTGGTGAGGGGTGTCCTGCATTGATGTACTCGAAGGCACCATCATGGTCGAGCAGGCCCACGAACAGGGTCGCATGGCGCTCTATCTCGCGATGACGGCAGAGCAGCCGGTTGAGATGCTGAAAGACCTTCTCCGGCTCGGTGCCCATTGAGATTCCCGATAGTACTCCTTGCAGCATGGTGGTCAGCAATGCCGCGCCCAGTCCCTTGCCGGCAACGTCCGCGATAAGAAATGCCACGCGGTCTTCGTCTACCCGGAAGACGTCAAAGTAATCGCCGCCCACCTCGTGGCAGGGGTAGTGAACGCCGGTTACAGCGAGATGAGGAAAGTCATTCAAGCCCTGCGGCAGCAGTGCCTGTTGGATCTCGCGAGCGATGGTCAACTCCTGTTCGAGACGCTGACGCTCGCGCTCACGCGCTACCAAACGCGCATTATCCAGAATGCTGGCTGCCTGGACGGCCAACGCGTCGAGGATTTGGCGATCGATAGCAGAGAACGCGGCAATGCGGCGCGAGTCCAGATAAAGCACGCCGAGTATTTCACCGCAATCCGATGAGCGATTCTGCCTGGACTCGAAGCAAGGCTTGGCATAAAGAGGGATGGCAACGACCGCGCGCAGGTTTTGCGCAACAACGCTTTCGGCAGCCTTTAAATCAAGGCTCGCAAGATTCAGGTCTTCTGTAATTACGCCGGATTTAAGGCTGATGGCCTGGTTGACGGCCGTGTGGCTGGGGCTGAGCGTTTCCGGCGGCAAGCTCTCCCCGCCACTGCTTTGCGCGAGGCGAACGCGCATTTTGCCCGTGGCGTCCGGCTCCAGAAGCAGGCCGCGGTCGGCATGCGTAATCGCGATCGCATGATCGAGCATGGTGCTTAAAACGGAGTCGAGAGGGAGCTGCGAATGCAGCAGCGACGTAGCTTGCAGGAGAAGATTCAACCTGCTCAATCCCGAACCGGAAGCAGATCCAACGACGTCGGCAATGGTGCCGATGTGCGCAAGCAAGTCGGCTACAGATTCACGATCTTGACCGGAGGACGCTGAAAAGCGATGGAAGACAATCCGGTAGCAGCCGTCGATACCAAAGGTGATGGTATCGCCGTGTTCCAGCAGTTTCTGCTCCACCTTGACACCGTTTACGAAAAGGCCGTAGCGGTTGCCACAGTCTTCGATTCGGTGGCCGTCTTCGCCGGTAACAATGACGGCGCAGCGGCGCGAGATACGTCCGTCTGGCAGTTGGAGGTTGTTGTCGCCGGCTCCGCCGCGGCCAATCAGAAAGGGAGAATGGGTCAAGGGAACACGCTGGCGTGTCTGATCCGGAGCGATCACCTCGAGAACTGATTCCGATTGTGGGGAAAGGCCGTCCATGGCAACAAGTGGGCTAATCATAGCACCAGTTGCATTTAAGACCGAGGCGAAAGAACGGTCCGCCTGCGCAATTCCGCGTCGAGTGGATGAGAACACGCTTTTGTAAGTCCGGTGCAGGGATTCCTCACCATTTGAAGCCGAACCCACCCCATGGCGTCGTGTTGACTGCCGTATACAGAACAGGATCCTCGGCGCAGATGCCTGCAGGCTCAGGCTTGAATCAGATGGATGAAACGCCTCACTACTACATCTTTTCTTAAGATCGTCGCGGCACCTTTGGGGCTTGCCTGGCAAGGGCTGGATCTCAGGAAGGCTTGCCTCCGGAATGCGAATGCAGCAAAGTCAAATCATTTTCCAGAGTCACCGTGTCGAACCCTGTGGGGCATGTAGCATTCTCTGCTACCCAGTCGGTGCTAAGGACAGCATAGACTTCCTCCGCATAGCGTTCGAAGAACTCCCAACTCATCGTCTTCAGCCGGCCCCAGGACACGGCATAGAGCGATTGCTCATCGTATCCAACCACAGCGACGCAATGCCCTTGATTGGGATTCGGAATCGTGGCGTCGGCGGTCGCCGACGCAGGAATTTCCCACGGAATGTCTGGCCAGCCTTTCGGATCACCGGCACAGGCAAACGCCGGAAGGTCGAGTCCGACATAGCCGCTGCCGAAGAGATGAATGATGCAGCGCAGATCAGTAGTATTTGCCTTGCTTCCGCTGACGAACGAATGGATTTGGTGACCGCCTATCCCCTGCTTGCGCCAGTATCGCAGCGCATCCAGCATGGAAACGCACTCCAGGAGGCGATCCCCGGTGAGCTGTGCATGGGCACGAATGATGTCGGCGTCGGTCAGAAAGATGCCGTGCAGATTAGCTGCCGTCCAATGATGAATCATGTGTCCCGCTGCGGCAGAGGTGCAGCAGTTGAAGCGGTCATTGGCCAGCATCGGCCACGCGGGTGTTGATTCCAGCATCTCCCGAACCGGGGGAACGGGCAGCGTGAACACGTTCACATAGTTTCTGAGGTGAAGCGTTCTCGGATCTGATTGGGACCGAACTCTACCGAGCAGCATTCCGCCTCCTGTGGGTAGAAGGATGTTTGAGATTCATCCGCTGCAGCATGCGATGATAGCGCGGATCGTCATGCAAGTGCCGTAGACTTGGAAACACCGCAATATAGGAAAGCAAAATATCTCGGCTCTCGGCGGCTCTCTCAAGCCAGGTAAACGCCAGATCCTTCTCGCCCACCGATGCGGCTGCTACGGCGATGGCGACAGGAAGAGCCGTGCCGTTGTTCTCATATTCGAGGAGCTGGTTCAGCACCAGACGACCCTTCTCCAGATCTCCGTTTTGCACGTGAGCATCGGCGAGCCAACCCATCAGTACCGGCATGCGGCTCTTCGCGATGCCTTCTTCGAACGTATGCACAGCCTCCTGGAGGCGGCCGCTTTGAGCCTGCGCAATGCCCAACGCGTAATAGAGCTCGAAATAATGCGGCGAAGCTTCCAGGGCGCTTTGCGCCAGCAGAATGCTGGTATCGTGGTCCCCAAGGTAGGCGCGGAGAATGGCTTCTTCAGCGTGAAGCGGTGCGGACAGCGGGTCGTAGCTGATCCCGATGCGGACCTGCTCCAGCGCTTCCTCCAGCAGACCGTGAATGAGGAGATAGGTAACGTAAATGTAGTAGGAATCGCCGCGCTGCGGCCGCAGTTCGATTGCCTTTACCAGGTGTTGGCGGGCATCCTCCCAGTTCCAGTCGTAAAACTGCAGTACCGACGCGAGAGCGATGTGCCCCTCGGGCAGGTTGGGGTCAAGACGAATGGCTTTCAGCGCTGATGAGCGCGCCAGGCCCCATGCTTCATGCGGCGGCATCAGGCCCAGACTGCCTTGCAGGCAGTAGTAGTCGGCCAAACCGGCATGCGCTGCCGCGGAACTTTCATCGAGTTGCAGCGCCTGCTCAAAGTAGCGGCCTGCGTGTTGAATATCCTCGATCGTCTTGCGGTTCCAGTGGTAGCGCCCCTTCAGATAAGCCTCGTAGGCTTCGGTGCGCATTGGCGTTACTGGCTCTGGGGCAGAGAGGCTCATATGTTGACCAACGGTGTCGCTCAGCGCAGAGACCACAGAAGCAGCGATCTCGTCCTGCAGTTCAAAGACATCCGCTATTTCCCGGTCAAGACGAGGAGAGGACCAGAGATGAAAACCTGTACCGGCATCCACAAGCTGCATGTTGACGCGGACGCGTGATCCCGAACGCCGCACGCTTCCTTCCAGCAGAACCTGGGCATGCAGAGCCTCGCCAATTTCACGGATGTCTTTCGTCGTTCCCTTGAAGGCAAACGCAGAGGTGCGGGAAACTACTCTCAGTCCCTTGATCGTCCCCAGCGCTGCGATCAGTTCTTCCGTGAGTCCATCACTGAAGTATTCGCTATCTGGTTCCGAACTAAGATTCCGCATCGGCAGCACGGCGATGGAAACTCCTGCTTCATGAGTTCGTGCGAAAGTCTCCGCGCGAGCCGAACTGCCGTGTATGGAGGAGAGCAAATCTGACGGCACGGCGTGTGTGCGCAGCTGCGAAGAACTCCCGGCAGTCGGCGCGTCAGCATGCATGGAAACAGCGTCAGCGGCGTCCGGTATCGCCTCATCGCTGAGGAGTTGCTCGAGCTCGGCAGCGGAGCTGTGGCGCGCATGCGGCTGCACCCGCAAACAACGCTCTACGGCCTTCATCAGAGAATGCGGCAGATTTGGGCGGATTTCATGCAGGGGAATGTAGTCTCCACGGGCTATCGCAGCGCAAATGGCCGATGCTGTCGGATGCCGGAACGGCGGATGCCCCACGGCCATTTCGTAGAGAACCGCCCCGAGAGCCCAGATGTCTGCGCGATGGTCGACCGGATTCCCGTCGAGTTGTTCCGGCGGCATGTACGCCAAGGTTCCCATCACCTGGCGAGACAGCGTCAATTGAGTTTCATCAGCGATTCGAGACAGGCCAAAGTCGAGAATTTTAACGCCGCCGTTTTGAACGATAAATACATTACCGGGTTTGATGTCTCGATGCACGACGCCGGACATATGCGCGGCGTGGAGGCCGGCAGCGACCTGGCGACCAATTTCCATGATTCTTCGGTGCTCGAGTGCTCCGCTCCTGGCCAGCAGTTCGGCGAGCGTCTGACCGCGGTAGCAAGCCATCACCAGCAGCAGTGCCCCTTCCGGCGTCTCCTCGGCCGTATAAATGGTGCAGAGATTGGGATGATCCAGAGCCGATGCCGCACGTGCTTCTCTGAGGAAGCGCGCGCGCATCTCGGCGTTTTCCGATATCAGGTTCTGCAGCAGCTTAATAGCCACGGTACGGCCCAGCCGCAGATCTTCAGCCTCAAAGACGATACCCATTCCTCCTTCGCCAAGCTTGCGGACAACACGATAATGGAGGATCTGAGTTCCGGGATTGATAACTGGAATCATCGGGAAGTCAAGTCATGGCAGAGTTACCGCAGCGGCCACCGGTAGGCTGACGGTAAACACTGTATCGTGCAAGGCCGGGCTCGAGATGCGTCCGAAATGTTCCACGATCTCGGCGAATACTTTCTCAAGATGGCCGATGGTGGTGATGGCGCTGACCGTAATCAACTCCTCCTGCTCCCGCGTGAGAGGAAGGTTGTCCAGAAGGGCATCGAACTCCGCTACATGATCTGGATCGAGTTCCGCATGATTGAGGTGACAGGACATGGAAGCGAGCGGGATTCCCGTGCGCTCGTGTGTCTCCCTCAGGAACGTCGTCTCAGCCGGCTGTTCGAGCACTGCAAGATAGCCGAGATAGGCTACAGGGTGAACATGCTCGATCCAGTAATACTGTGATCCCACAAGTGCCACTACGCTGGAGTACGGCAGGCGTCGCAGTGCACGGTCGCGGCAAATGCCCAGCGACGCCAGGTCTGCAAGGAGCCATTCTTCATGCCCCCGCTCTTCTTCAGCGTGTTCAAGATAATAGTTTCGCAACAAATCGCTTAGAGGATCACCATGGAGTTTCCCGCATCGATCGGCGGCCAGGCGCATCGCTGGAGCCGAAGCCTGCATGACGCCCAGCATCGCGAACAGGAATTCCGGGTATAGGTCCACCAGTCGCGGGTGGAACCATACCTCACGAATCAGTTCCGTGAGGCGGCCTCGCGTCAGGGATAACATTCCGCGCAGCCTACTGCTTCGTCCCGTGGCGTACAAACGGGCCGCTTCACTCTCCGTGTGCTGATTGTCCACAGATTGTCCTTACAGAGCCATGGTTCCCATGCGATGAGAGTCGCCCACCTTGACCTTGCGGTTGAAGAAATCGTCTCCCAACTTGGCACGTACTGAAATCAACGCATCCACTTCGGCTGCGCTCAGTTGATTGATGCTGTTGATTTCATCGTCGGTGAGGGAATGTTGAGCTTCAATGAGACCTGCGGATTGCAGGCGCTCGAAATTGCTCATAGCTGTGCCTTCCTTCTGGTTGTGAATAATCGTTCGCTGAGGACGTGGGGGAAGGAAACGTGGCCTGAGCTTAGCATATCGCCTGACTGGGCGCAACCCGTCCGCGCCAGCATCAGCCCGGCTGCCCTAGAACGACCAGCAACAAGCCCGGAATTAGAGCTTCGCTTAGCTGATCCGTGGTCAGTTCCCCAATCTTGCGCAGGACTGCGTCGGCAGGTGAGCACGAGAGAAATCGCGGCACCAGCGCACGGCCGGAGTTGCTGGCCAAAGTGCGAGAGCCGGGAAGAGCAATAAACCGGGGGATATGCAGGTGCAGCAGGGTGCGTACTTCCGTTCTCAGAACGGCGTTCGGGAAAGTCTGAGTACAGCTTTCCTGCAGCGCATTCCGAAGTTCGTATTGACGACGCTGTGCGAATTGGAGCTGCTTCGGTTGCAGTGACCGGCTGAGAAGAATGCCATAGGTAAGCGTATTCCGCAGGATGATGCGCGGCGCGTGCAGATGTTCCAGCGTCCGGCGCCATTCCGAGCTCGACGCTGTAAGGCTCTCGCGGCAGCGCATCAGCGCCGTTGCTGCTTCACGATAGCCGCCCACAAGCTGCGGCAGCACCGCCAAGCGTGAGGAATGAGGCGGCGCATTGCCGTGGTCTGCGAGAGCGGCTGGCACCATCTCCAGACGGCGCACTCCACCGGGAGAGGTGGACCAACGCGGAATGATGATCTGCGGCACGGCTGCGGCTTTTCCAAACAGGCCTGACGTGTCCGGCTGCGTTGTGGAATCCGGACATGGCAGCAGGCCGGTATCCAGCAGGTCATGGATTGTGCTGGCGAAGGGCTGTTCTGGACCGTGTCTTATCACTGTTTCTGAAACTGTTCGAGGAGTTCCCAGTGATTCGGCATCGAACAGAGCAGGGCCACCAGACGTGGCCATCACATTGGCCATATGCAGGTCGGTCATTCTGGCATGCTCGGCGAGGCACAGCATTGCGCCCGCCGCTTGCCAGTACCTGTTGTCCTGGGCAGAGACTTTATTCGAGTTCTGTAACTGCTCATGCGGCAATAGCGATTCGACCCATCCGTATCTGCCATTTGCGTCGGCGAGCGTTCGAGCCGAAGTAAGTTGTAGTGAAGAATGGTCATTGACAGTGCGAACCAGGCGATCCCAAAGCCACTCTCCAGTAACAGGGCGAGGCTTGTAATAAATGCAGCGGCCATCTCGGAATACGAGGCGCATCACTGCGTGCGCCCCGGCATGCTGGTCTGAACTGGCGGGAGTAAGCGATTCAAGTTCAGGCAGTTTTGCGTAGCCGAGCCACGCTGCCAGGCGGGAGGCATCCTTTTGGAGCCTGCGCAGGAATACGGCGATAGCGTCAGCCCACTCGGCAATCGCTCGCTGCAGAAGTCCAGAGAGTGCCGGAAATCTAAGCGCAACCTGATTCTCGTTTGCATCGGGGCAGGCATTCATCACCTGTGTGAGCATGCCCATCAGCCGCTCCCTCAGCGCGTCAAACAATGCGCAGAGATCGATGCGCTCTCCTGCGCAGTCTGATCGCCCGGCGAAGAGGCGGAGATTGAGTTCCTGCCTCGCGCTTTCCATCCAGGGTTCGAGCGATAGCTGCGGGATGCACTGAGCCTCAGGCGTTCTGGCGGATGCCGCTGCCAAGCCGTGAGGATCCGGTATCAGCGTGCCCTGATAACCCAACACCAAAGTCTCGCAGTGCCTTGGCACATTGGGGGCAGGACACTTCTGCTCTGGGGAATATTGCATACCGAACAGTATGCTTGAAAAGCTCTGCTTTCGCCGTAAGCGAATCAGACGCGTGCATGCGCAACAAAAGCGGGTCCAGCCTTACCTGCCCGGTAGAAGAAAAGCGAAACAGGATGCCCACCCGGGAACGTCAGGCTCCGACAGCCTCCAACGAGGCCGGGGATTCACCATGGCTCAATCTTGAGCAATCGGTCATTCTCATTCACGAACGAGTCACAGAGGCTGTGCTCTGTAAATTCGCGCCCACCGGAAAGAAACAACATTGCCTTCTCTGGCAACGTGCACAGGCAACATATAAGCGATGCTTCATCGCAGGTGCCTGTGCGGGCCATTGAGGAACTCCGCAATCAGTGTCAGCAGGCTTCTACAAGCATGCAGCCCTTGAGCCCGAGGTCGACCGGCGCCGCGGCAATCTCTGCGATCCTCACAAGAAGATAACGGCCGTGACAAAAGCACTCCAAATCAACTCTCCAAAATCGCAAAAATCAGTGGACGGATCCTTGAGATCCTGCCGTGTCAAAAGTAGAGATTGTGATATCGGCCGCCGAACACAAGCCGGCGAGTGCTAAGGAATCCGACAACGCGCGCAATCAAAGTAACAACGTGCAAACCCCGTTTACCCATACCGATCCAATCAGACATCAATACAAGGTCAATTCGTGCATTGGCCTGAAGTCGGCAATTGACTTTTGACTGCCTGGATTGCTGCACTGTCGTCGATTTCCCGTTACGAATTCCAATCTGAGCGTGCAGATACCAGCACGGCGCTGGTTCTGAGTCGAAGGGTGCAACGGTGCTCGTCTCTACCGTGCCGTTGGCGAGACGGGAAAACGATAGATCTCCACGCTGATCGGCGCCACTGACAGGATGGTAGGCGCTTCGGCGATTTTGCTTTCCTTCACTTCGACCTGCGGCATCTGGCCGACTTTGTTCGCAGCCTCAAGATTGTTGCCAGTCATCCGCCACAGCGTGGCGCTTCCGCGAAGGTGTGCGCCGTCCACAGTCAGATCGAACTTCTGCTCGGAGTCGGTCGCGTTCACCACGGCAAGGGTAAGGAACTTGTGATCTGCGCTGATCGCCGCCACCATATCCAGCGGATAGGTGGGGCTGCCGGAACTGGTGCGCGGAAGGTCTTCGAACATGTGTTGCGTGGGCGCGGGCTGCGGTGAGTTGCCCGTGAGCGCGACCGGAACGGAGCCTGCGCCGAGGTGTTCACCATAGAGCTTGAACAGAAGACCGTTGGTGTTGAGCGTCGCTGCGGTCTGGTTGAAATCGAGCGTGGAGATGCCCATGGTGAAGGCCGTCATTCGCAGGAAGTCGGTTTCGCGGAGCATTTCGTTGAAGACCATGGCGTAGGCAAGAGCAAGTTTCAGATTGGTCTGGCCGCCGGTGTAGGCGTATTCGTCATTCGACATGAAGATTCCCTTGGCCTTCATCTCGGGATAACGCTTCTCATACTCCAGCCATTCCTCGCCCTTCAGATGCACGCGATCCGACGGGCGGCGCACCCATTCGAGGACCGTCTCCTGATCGGGCACGTAGCCTGCTTCAAGGCTTCCGACCTTGATTCCTTTCTCGGCGCGCTCGCGGTCCCAGCGCACGCCGGCGCGTGTATACCAGTGCTCGGTGACGCCATCGAAGTTGCCCCAGTCGTGCTTGAGGAATCCGCAGGTCCAGTCGGCATCGGAACAGATGCCGGCCTGATCGACGGGAATGTGCCTGTCAGCGGCGACGCCTTCGAGAATCGCCTCTTCCGGCATGGAGCCGGAGGCCAGCAGCGTGATCGATGGATCGGCGGCACGCATGGCTCGCGCAAACTCATTGTGCTTGAGCAGGTAGTACTTCAGGTCGGTGCGGCCGAGCTGCCATTGGCCGTAGGGCTCGTTGCCGATATTCCAGAACCTCACGTGGTACGGTTCCGGATGTCCGTTTCGTGCGCGCATCGCGCCCATGTGCGTGCTGGTTGCGCCGTTCATATATTCAACTTCTTCAGCAGCCGAGTGCGCGTCGCCGAAACCGGCGTTGACGGTGATGTACGGCTCCACGCCAATCCGTTTGCAGAACGTCATGAACTCATCCATGCCAACGTCATTGGTCTGCATGGCGTTCCACGCGTAGTCGAAATCGGGAGGCCGCTGGTCGCGCGGACCAACCGAGTGATACCAGTTGAAGTCGGAGATGAAGTTGCCGCCGGGCAGGCGCCAGAAACCGGAGTGCAGCTGCTTTAGTTGTGCAATGACTTCCGGACGAAAGCCGTCGAGGTTGTCGGCGGGCATGAGCGAGACGGTGCCGATGTGGAAGCTGCCGGTGCCAGTACCGCTGATCTCAAGCGCGCCGGCTTCGGTGTCTGCTCCCGCGGTAAAGGTGAACGGCAATTCCTTGTATGTGCTCGTGAGCGCCGAGAGCGCGACGGTCTGCCTATCGCTTGTGCCTTCACCCCAGACCAGCGCGACCTTTATCGTCACACCGGGTGTTGCGCGGAGCCAGATGTGGCCGATATACCTTTTCCCCTTTACCAGTGTGAAGCCCGATTGCCGGATGCCGTGCGGTCTGGCGGCATCGAGCTCGATGCGCGGGCTCTGTTCGTCTGTGAAGGGATGGTCCTTGTCCATCGCGACTGCCTGGTCAGGACCGATTGGATGCCACTTTCGCAGTTGCATGCCGCGGAAAGGACCTCCCTGTGCCGGAGCTGCCGCCTGCGGTTCCTCGGCCTTGATCGGGAAGTAGAACTTGCGGTCATCAAGCATCTCCGACCAGAGGCTGCGATAGACAAGCGAGCCGATGTGCTCAATGAACATGCCGTATTCATACGGCGACACGGGTCGGGCAGTCTGTCGCGTATCGATGTCGACCTTGATTTTCTGTGGCGCAGTCGCAGCGCTTTGCTGGGCTGCTCCTGTTACAGGTGTGCCGGTTAGTAAGAGCGCGGCTGCTGCAACGATGACCTTTCGATTCTTCATATAAGACTCCCTGCGATGTCGTCGAGTGGATGCGCGTCTTCATGCCCGTCCTATGTTCCTTGCCAGATCTCCGTCCGATGTCAAAGGCGCCGCGGGCGGAGTCGTTGCGGTCCAGAACCCGTCACATCCGGAACATTCGACTTTGCCGGCTTGAAGCTATCCTGCTCCTGTGCACATCAGAAGCTCGCTGCCCGTAGCACTGCGGCCGCGAATTTCATACCGTGCCATCAGTGGATGGGATGCCTCGCGACAGAGCGGCCGATCGCTCCACCTCATCCGGTAAGCGGCATGGTAATGCACGAACTGGTCTTAGATAAAGCGATTTATTTTTCTTGTCCGCGATGCTGCTGTCTATGTATAGTTGTCAATTCCGCGGGGCGACAGGCGACACGGTGTGCGTGATTGTGAACTACGACTGCCGAGGCGTGGCGCCCCAGGGTCGTATACCGGCACGAACACCTGCAGAACCCGGAGAAACAATTCATGCTCTCGCTCAGAAATCTTGTGATCGACAAAGTGTCCTCATCGCTGCCGGTGCTAGCCGTAGTTGTACTGCTGAGTTCACGGGGCCCAGTTCTAGCCCAGGTTTCCAGCATCTCTAACACCGGCAAAACCAGCTCGAACGCCTGCGCTGATCTCGTCCAGCTCAAGCTCGCTGACATCGAGATCACCAAGGCCGAAATCATTCCAGCGGGCACGACTTTGCCGCCACCCTACCCCGGCGGTCCATCCATCGGACCTCTTCCCGCACACTGCCGTGTGGACGGAATCATTAACCGCCGCAGAGGCGTCGACGGCCAGGAGTTCGGCATCGGCTTTGCCCTAGCTCTTCCTCAACCCGAGGCATGGAATGGTGACTTCGTCATGCAAGGCGGCGGTGGTGGCAACGGGATCATCGCTTACCCCAACGGTGCAAACTACGCCGGAGACAAGCCCGCGCTCTCCCGCGGATTCGCCGTGGCCAGCACTGATACAGGGCACAAAGCCAGGACCGGCCCCTTCGATTTCTCCTTCATGCGCGACCAGCAGGCTTACCTCGATTTCGCATTTCTTGCCAACGCTGAGGTAGCCGGGGTCGCCAAGCAGATCATCGCGCATTACTACGCAAAGCCGACTGCGTATTCCTATTTCGTCGGCTGCTCCACCGGCGGGCGCGAAGGCATGATTCTTTCGCAGCGCTATCCCACGGTATTTAACGGGATCGTCTCAGGCGATCCGGCCATGCGCACCGGACTGTCGAACCTGGCCATCGCTCAGTGGATTCCGGTCGCATATAACCAGGCGGCGCCGAAAGACGCCTCGGGCAAACCGCAGACAGACAAGTTCCTCACCGACGACGATCGCAAGCTGTTCATGGACGGCCTGATGAAGCAGTGCGATGCGAAGGACGGCGTGGCCGATGGCATGGTCTCCGATCCGCTCGGCTGCGACTTCGACCCCGCTGTCCTCGCCTGTAAACCCGGCCAGAGTGAATCGTGCATCGCGCCGGAAAAGATAGCCGCTATCAAGAAAGCCTTTGCGGGACCGAAGAACGCCTATGGAACGCAGGTCTATCCCGGATTCCTGTATGACGCGGGCATCACCAGCAAAGGCCCAGTGCCCGGCCTGCTTGCGCTGGGAAAGAACGGGCTGTTTGGCCCCTACACCACGGCAACCGATCTCGACGTTGATAAGGCGGCGCTCCACGCATCGGATCCGCTCGTTGAGCCTGCTTCCACGAACCTGTCCACATTTTCCGGAAACGGCGGCAAACTCATCTTCTTTCATGGCGACAGCGATCCGTGGTTCTCACCGCTCGACACTCTCGGATATTACAAGTCGCTTGCCACAACGAATGGCGGCGCTGACAAAGTAGCCGAATGGAGCCGCATGTTCCTCGTTCCCGGCATGGCCCACTGCGGCGGAGGCCCATCGCTCGATCATTTCGACATGCTCACTGCAGTCGTCAACTGGGTTGAGAAGGGCACGTCGCCCGACTCCGTCATCGCAACTGGCGCGGCCTTCCCGGGCCGTAGCAGGCCGCTGTGTGCGTACCCAAAGCACGCACAGTACACCGGAACCGGAGACACCCACGATGCTCGCAACTTTCAATGCCAATGACTTTCGCGACTCGTCGCGAGAGATATGCATTCGACTCGTTCGCGCACCTCATCTCCGGTTCGCGCCGATGAAAGGTGCGCCCTGCGTCGCTCAGCGTGGCTTGGATGGTGCGAGGCGACGGTTGTGGTTCTTTGAATGCTGTTAAGGCTTTGCGGCTGGTTCTGATTTCAGCCAGGCCTTGTGAAGGAATTTATCCTCCAGAGTCCAGCCTTCGGCGGGCATCCATTTGCAATAGAGGACTCTCGCCCACTTCGTCGTATCGGGCGGATCCCAAGAGCATTGCGAATTTGGATCGCCCTTGTGCTCGCGGACTTCGACAGCGACATTGACCATTCCCGCATCGTTCTTCGCGGGGTTACGTCCCATCCGAACCACCACGAGGTCACCCACCTGAACCTGCTGCGTGGACGGAACATAGAACCAGATGGCTGAACCGGCATCGGTCGATGGATGGCAGCAATAGACTCGCGCCATCGCAACGCTTCCATCTTTGAAATCGGAATCCTTGAGTCCCGAAGCATGTAGATACTCCAAGTTGGGGCCCATGTGCAGAATCTCCTCGCGCGTGGCCAAAGCCATCACTTCCGCAAGCCGCAACTTTCCGGTTTCGCTCTTATTCTCTGGGAAAAATCTTGAGGTTTTCGCGCTGGCATGCGGGCAAGCGATGCAGAGGATCAAGAGCAAGGCCAGCGGCAGAAACTTCAAGGCCTGGCGGCATGGCTCTTGCGAATTCTCTCGGTGCTTCGCTGCGAATCTGGTCGCTTCCATCTGTCCCCCCTGCTCTTGCTCGTTGAGACCTCCGATTGTATCTCCCCATCGCTCGCTGACATCTCGGTTTGTTGCTGCCAATGGTAGTTGATTCAATGCAACAGTTATTTCGACGTCACTGGCGGCCATCGTTGCCGTTCACATGCGCAAACCGCAACGGGAATGCGTTGATGAAAGACGGCGTCGGCGACTCAAAATCGCCGTACGGAGTATCTGGAACCTCTTTGGCCCGAAGCGCCGAAGAGGGCACCAAGGTCAACATTCCTTCAGCGCGGAGATGGGTTCTAGGTTTGCGCTATTTCTTGAGGTGTGAATATAAGTTGTTGGCTCGCTATCTTTCTCAGATATGTGACTTGTTTATTGCGCCAGTGCATCCAAGAGTAAACTCATGCTCAATCGTCTTGAAAACCGAGATGATGCCGGATAAGCGCAGTGACCTAGTCGGATTGCATAAACATCGGCAGAATCAGTGACGCACAATTCATTCGCCCAAATGTGGCAGTTGGCCGAATTGCTTGGTAAACAGTCTGATCATCCACTGCCGATGCTCCATCATGTATTCGGAAAATCGCTCGGGATGGGCCGGGTTGAACGTTGGCTCATCCCAATCAAGATTTTCGGCGTGGTAGTCTCGATCAATTGTCGCCTTGGAATCCAGCGGTAGATCGATATTTCGTCCGAAGTATCGATTCCCTTCAAATTTGATATCCCTTGCGCCGCCCCATCCGGGTGCAATTGCATATTTGCCATCGTCATCGCGGTAAAGCTCGTGACCGTAATGTGCAGTTCCAGCCACATCAAAGATGTTGTTGCGGAAGATTGCCCCGCTCGCCCAACCTCCCCAATTGCTCACCAGCAGCACCTGCACGTCATCCATCGGAGCCGTATAGATGGCATTTTCTTCAATCTTCGTCTGGGCTGCTCCACTAAGGTTAAAAATGCGGTTGTGATCATTTCGGCTGATGTTGCGCTCAATAAGTGTGCCGGTGTTACCAAAATTTTCTCTGGGGTCGCGCTTTCCTGGCGTGCAGATCAACATAAAGCCGCCATCGTTGTCGTGGCTATAGTTGTAAAGAAAATGGGTATTTCGTGAGTTGAAATCCGAATCGAATCCTTCCCCGTCACGGGTTGAATGTGTATAGGCAGCCTCATTTAACTCAAAGAGGGAGTTATCCGTGCTCCATGGCCAAATTCCCGCGTTGTAGCTTCCGGCACGGTTATTGCAGTGAAGAGCAATATTATGCTTGATCAGTGCGCCATCTGTGGCGATGGGGACGATTCCGTCACCACCTATGTCTTCTACGTAGTTGTCTTGAATCACAACATGGAGGCTTGGAAACCATTTGGAGCGAGCAACTTGATCGCTATGGCCTGCGATCGCTGAACGATCCACTTTCCAGATGATATTGCGCTCAATCCTCAGCCCATCGAAACGACTGGGCACTCTCTCCCCTACGGTTCGAAATAGAATTCCACCGTTGTCCTTGCGCCCATTTGTTCCATTTACATCGTGGATATAGAGATCAGACACGACTATGTGATTCGCCGTTCCAAAATTCGTCACAGAAACGAGGAGTCCACGCCGAAGCCCCTGATCCGTGCCATGATTTGTCAGCTCCAAATGATGCACTTCCACTTCTTGTACGTTCTCCAAGCGCACCACATCAACTACCCTTCCGTCTCCATCGATACGCGGTAATGGCCCCGTGCCAAACCAATCAATTACGATCGGTGCGCCTTTCGCGCCAGAACTCTTTAAGGACAACTGGCCCTTCCAACGCGAACCGCATCGAAAGAGTATGCGGTCACCAGGGCTATAGTGACTCTCATTCACCATCTTGAGACTTTTCCATGGATGAAATGGCGACGTACCACTGGAGAGGTCATTGCCTGTTTTGGAATCCACAAAATAGGTGGTTGCTCGGAGGTAAACGGGAGTGAAAAAGAAATTCACGATTAATAGAAATACGATGCGAATTCTCACAAAGAATGGCCTGCCCCCATTTTCCGCATACAAATCATACTCAGCTCGCCGCAGCCGTAGCGGTGGGAAAGTGGGAAACGCCAGGGGCGTTTTCCAAGCAGGCGAAGCCTGCGTCTTTTCCACCGCTTGCTTT
>JAJXWS010000035.1 GCA_021781495.1 Acidobacteriota bacterium
TGCCCAACGGCCTGACCGTTCTGACCGAGCGCATGGAGCATCTGCGATCCGTAGCCATGGGGGTCTGGATCAAGTCCGGCTCCCGCTGCGAGCCAGCCGAGACGAACGGCATCTCTCATTTTGTGGAGCACATGCTCTTCAAGGGCACGCGGTCGCGCTCGGCGCAGCATATCGCCCGCGAGATGGACTCGATCGGCGGCAACCTGGACGCTTTTACCGGCAAGGAGACGATCTGCTTCAACGTGAAGTCGCTGGCGGACCACGTGCCCATCGCGCTGGACGTGCTGGCCGACCTGGTGCTGAACCCGGTCTTCGCCACCAAGGACATTGAGCGCGAGCGGGGCGTGATTCTGGAGGAGATCAAGATCGACGAGGACAACCCGGACGTGCTGGTCCACGAGATCTTCACGCAGAACTTCTGGAAGGATCACCCGTTGGGCAAGCCGATCCTGGGCACCTCTGCCACAGTGGCGCGGCTGGACCAGCAGCAGTTGTTCGACTATCACGGCGGGCGGTTCCTGGGCGGCAACATGGTCTTTTCCGCGGCGGGCAACCTGGAGCACGACCAGTTTGTGGATGCCGTGGCAAAGAAGTTTGCCCCGCTGGCGGCGGGCAATGCCGTGCGGGAAGAACAGGCTCCGGAGGCCAGCGCGCGCATTATGCTACGCAACAAGAAGGCGCTGGAGCAGGTGCAGATCTGCCTGGGCGTGCCTGCGCCGCCCATTACGGACGACAATCGCTACGCCACGCTCATCCTGAACACGGTGCTGGGCGGCGGCATGAGTTCGCGCCTGTTCCAGACGATCCGCGAAGAGCGGGGCATGGCGTACTCCATCTACTCTGACCTGAACCCGTATCGCGATGCGGGGACGCTGTGCATCTACGCGGGCACCTCGGCGGGCAAGACGCTGGAGACCATTGACCTGATTCTGGCCGAGTTCCGCAAGCTGAAGCAGACCCCGCTGACGGCCGAAGAGCTGACCCGCGCCAAGGACCAGTTGAAGGGCAACATCCTGATGGGGCTGGAGAGCAGCAACTCCCGCATGGCCAACCTGGCGCGGCAGGAGATCTACTTCCAGCAGTTCTTCACGGCAGAGGAGGTCATTGCCCGCATTGACGTGGTGACTGCGGAGCAGGTGCAGGCCATGGCGCAGCGGCTGTTTGACCCCGACCGCATTGCCGTAACGCTGCTGGGCCGGTTGGACGGCGTGAAGCTGAACCGCTCGCGGCTGGTGTGCTGAGCGGTGCATTTCCCTTCTGCGTCTGTAAGTTGTAGCATCAACTCGGATGGGCCGGATGGGTCGGCCTGCACTACGAGGCACAGAAAATCCATGAATCGCACGTTTTCCTTCGATCGCAACCGGCGCGGCACACGGCAGCCAATCGCGGCCCTGGCGGGCAACTCCGCTGCGGAGCGGCAGAACGGCTTTACGCTGATGGAACTGCTGATCGTTATCGCCATCATTCTTATCCTGATGCTGGTGGCGATTCCCACGGCCGGGACCATTCGCAAGCACGCCAACGAGCTTTCCGCACAGAAGTCACTGCAGACCATCCAGCAGGCCGAGTCGATGTACGAGTCGAACTATCCCACGCAGGGCTATGCCTGCACCCTGCAGTCCCTTGGCGGCGAGCCGAGCTCTGGCCCGCCGAGCGCGACGGCGGCGCAGGTGATCAACGGAGAGCTGGCCACGGGCATCAAGTCCGGCTACATCTTCAACATCACCAACTGCACCAAGGTGACGGTGAACAACTCCGAGCGCGTGACGAGCTACACGGCCACGGCGGTTCCGGCAACGCCGGGCAAGACGGGCGACCGCGGCTTCTGCCTTGAGTCAGGCGGAGCCATGAAGGCCGACCCCGCGGGCGGCACCAACTGCACCCAGATGGTGCAATGACGTTCCTGTTGACCCCAGATTCGCGTGGTTCGTTCCGGATATCCCGGGTTTCGCGTATGCGGCCGGGGTATCTGTGCGTGTGGCTTGTGGTTTGCATGCTCGTTGTGCCGGGACTGCGCGCGCAGAAGCCGCCGCAGGCAAGGCCGCTGACGGTGCACGATGTGGCGCAGCGCGTGGACAGGCACTATAACCAGTTGCGCTCACTGAAAGCGGGCTTTCTGGAGAGCTATGAGGGGCTGGGCATGCGGCGCACCGAGAGCGGCACGCTGCTACTGCTGAAGCCCGGACGCATGCGCTGGGATTACTCCGCGCCCGCGGGCAAGCTCTTTTTGCTGGATGGCAAATACGCGTGGTCCTACACGCGCGGCGATGCGCAGGTGCAGCGCATTGCGGCCAGGGAGTTGGATGACCTGCGGTCGCCGCTGCGCTTTCTGCTGGGCCACACGCAACTGGAGAAGGAACTCAGCAACCTGCGGCTGAGCCCCGCGGCAGGAGGCCGGTTCACGCTGAGCGGCCAGCCCAGGGGACAGGAGAAGCGCATCGCGCGGCTGACGCTTACGGTGACAGCCGAGGGCGCCATCACTGCAATCGAGATGGAGGAGGTGGACGGCGCGCTGACGCGCTTCACCTTTACCGCCGAGCAGACCAACGCGCCCGTGCCTGCCGGCGCATTCCGATTTACGCCGCCGCCCGGCGTTCCCGTGGTTGACGCGCTGCCGCCGGTGTAGGCAATTACAGCGGTGATTTGACCCTCCCTTTGCGTGCTAGACTTCCCGTGCATTGCTTGCCGCTGCTCTGCGTGTTCTGAATCTCTTCAGATGGCGCAGGGCATGCGTCTCTTCACCGCGGCGAGCAGCCCACGGAGATTGCCTGCCCATGATCGAGTCTGCTGCCAGCCTGTCTGCATCCGTTACCCGTCGCCGTTTTCTTCAGTCCGCAGCCGCCGCTGCCGTGGTGGCCACAGGGCCCTATGCCCGCGCGCGCCGCGTAGCTGCGTCAGACCGCATCACCCTGGGCGTGATTGGCTGGGGCATGATGGGGCCGAGCAACACCAAGTCGTTCCTGTCGTATGACGACTGCCAGGTGGTGGCCGCATGCGACATTCACAAGGGGCACCTGCAGGCCGCGGTGGATACGGTGAACAGCCACTACGGCAACCAGGACTGCCGCGCGTATCACGATTATCGCGAGCTGCTGGCCCGCGACGATATCGACGCCGTGATGATTGCCATTCCCGACCACTGGCATGCCGTTGTGGCCACGGAAGCGGCCGCGCGCAAGAAGGACATCTACGGCGAGAAGCCCCTGGCACGGACCATCGCCGAGCAGCAGGCCATTGTGCGCGCCGTGGAGAAGAACAAGATAATCTGGCAGACCGGCTCGTGGCAGCGCTCGGTGGCGCCGTTCCGCAAGGCAGCGGAGATTGTGCGCAACGGATTGATTGGGAATGTGACCCACGTGGAGGTGGGCCTGCCGGGCGGCCATCACGACTTTCCCGGCACGGTGCCCGCGCTGATGAAGCGGCTGGCGACTCTGCCGGACAAGATCACCAGCCCGGCGCAGATTGTGCCCGGCACCGCCGCATGGGACCTGGCCGTGACCGCGCCGCCGCCGGAGCTGGACTACGAGACGTGGATTGGGCCTTCGCGCATGGAGCCGTACATTGAGCAGCGCGTGTACCAGAACTGGCGATGGAACTACAACACCGGCGGCGGACAGCTGCTGGACTGGATTGGCCATCACGGCGACATTGCGCACTGGGGCCTTGGCTTTGATGCTACCGGCCCATCCGAGGTGGAGGGCTTTGGCGAGTTCCCTGCCTCGAACGCAGTGTGGAACACCGCCACCAAGTACACCATTGCCTGCACGTATCGGAAGGAAGTGACCGGCTACGCCAGCGACGTGCATATGACCATCGCGGGCGGATCCCCGGCCATCGCCATGGGCACCAAGTGGATTGGCACGGAGGGCTGGGTGTGGGTGGATCGCAGCGGCTTTGACGCCTCGAATCCGGAGTGGGCGAAAGAGGGCGCGCTGCCGGACAACCTGCGCAAAGTGCAGCTCTACGAGTCAAAGGAGCATCGCCGCAACTTCCTCGACTGCGTGCGTTCGCGCAAGCCCACCATCACGCCGGTGGAGACGGCGCACCACTCCACGATTCCGGGACACCTGGGGCTTATCTCCATGCTCACGGGCCGCAAGCTGCACTGGGATGTTGCGAAGGAGACACTGGTGAACGATGCGGCAGCCAGCGAGATGCTTACGCGGCCGTATCGCGCGCCTTATAAGCTGGCATAAAGGCAAATCTGCCTGGGAGGAGGTTACGCGCCGCATGCTGTTGCTGCTTGGAATTGCCGCCCTTGCCTGGTCAGGCTTCAGCCTGATGACCGGCAAGGGCTACTATCGGGGCTGCCCTCCGGGCGGCTATGACCGCAGGGAGAATCCGTTCAACTACTGGCTACCCACGATCATGATTGCGCTGCTGGGCACGTGGCTGGTGCTGGGGTCGTTCGGCATGCTTCCGCGGGTGGCGGGCGTGAACCTGAACACCTGCCCGCCGTCCCGCACGCAGTAGCATGCGGCAAAGCATGCATCGAGTGACGCATGCCCGGCGCTATTCGTAGCGCAGCGCCTCAATGGGGTCCAGGTTGGCGGCGCGAATTGCGGGGATCATGCCGCTGACCAGCCCGGTCACGGCCAGGATGCCCGTGGCGACCACGATGGATAGCGGCGAGATCTTCAGGTAGATATCCGCGGCTTCGGCATTCAGCGCAATCTGGCTGTAGAACGGAATGCGCCCGACGAGCACGGAGACGAGATAGGCCAGCGCGATGCCGCTGGCGCCGCCCACGCCGGTGATGACGAACGCCTCCGCCAGAAACTGCAGCAGGATGTGACGCCGTCGCGCGCCCAGCGCTTTCTCCACGCCGATTTCGCGCGTGCGCTGCTGCACCGCCACCAGCATGATGTTCATGAGGCCGATGCCCGCAATGCCCAGCGTTAACGCGCCCACCAGCGACAGCAGCACCTGAAGCGCGATGGTGAGAATCTGGAACTGGTGCAGCTGCGTCATCAGGTTGGCAACGTAGATGGCGTTGTGATCGGCGGGGCGGAAGTGATGCGCGGCCGCGAGCGTCTCGCGCATGTCTTTCTCCACGAGCTGATAGTTGCCGCGATAGTTGAGCCAGATGCCGTCAAGGTACTTGGTGTCCTTCAGGTCGCTCATGGTGCTGAAGGGGATGTAGATCTGGCGGTTGCGGTCGTTGTTCTCGCCGCCCTCCTGCATCTTGGGGCTGAGCACGCCCACGATGGTGAAGAGCACGCCGTTGAGCCGGATGGTCTGGCCCACGGCCCATCCGCCGGAGAAGAGCTTGGCCTTCGACTCAGAGCCGATGACGCAGACGTGCGCGCGCTGCTCGTCCTCGGCGCCGTTGAAGAAGCGGCCCTGCCCTACACCCAGGCTCCATATCTCGTTGAAGTAGGAACGGACGCCATGCACGGTCCACGTGTAGCTATGCAGATCGTTCTGCACGGTCACGTCCTTCATCACGTCCGGCGAGACGTGCATGACGCCGGGTATGGTGTTGGCGAGCCGGTCCACATCGTCCTGCGTGAAGCGCACCTGCACACCGGATTTTTCTCCGCCGGCCTGCTGGCTGGTGCGTCCCGGAAAGGTGCCGATGATGTTGGTACCCCACTCGGCAAAGATGGCCTCAATGGCGCGGCTGAAGCCTGCTCCGTAGGCCAGCAGCAGCACGACGGTGGCGATGCCCCAGGCCATGCCGCCCATGGTGATGGCTGTGCGGCGGCGGTTGTAGATCATCGCCTCCCATGCCTGGCCCCAGATGTCTTTGAACATGGCCGATCCTTTCGCTTCCGCTGTTCCGTTTCCGCCGTGCACGGCTCCTAAAAACTACTCGCGGCGCAGCGCCTCAATGGGGTCAAGGGCCGCGGCTTTGCTGGCCGGATACAGGCCCGCCGCGATTCCGCTGAGCACCAGTGAGCCCAGCGCCAGCGCGGCCGACCACGGCACCAGCCGCGGCGGATCCCAGCCGGGCATCTTGCCTGTGAGGGCCTCCTGCAGCAGCGCCATGAATCCGGCGGAGAGCGCGATTCCGATGATTCCGCTGAGGCCGGTGAGCAGCAGGCCCTCCCAGAAGAACTGCGACAGGATGGAGCGGCGGGTGGCGCCCAGAGCCTTCAGCAGGCCGATCTCGCTGGTGCGCTCTGTGACAGCTACCAGCATGATGTTGATGATGCCCACCGCGCCCAGCCCGAGCGTGACAATACCCACGCCGCCGAGGAAGATATCCATCGCTGTAAAGATGGCACCGATCATCTTCTCTTCCTGGATGGTGTCCCACTCGTTGAAGGCATCTTTCATGGCGGGGTCAAAGCCGTGGCGGCTGGCGATGACGCGATGCACCGCCGCCAGGGCGGCGTCGATCTCGCCCTTGGTGGCGGGCTGATACTGGATGGAGGTCAGCGCGTCCTGAGCGATGTTGTCGCCCTTGAGCGGGAACAGGCGCTGCATGGTCGTGACGGGAACGTAGACCTTCTGGTCGTCATAGTCGTTGTTGCCGCGGCTGATTTTGCCCACGGAGCCGACCACGGTGAAAGCCGTGCCGTTGATGGTGATGGTTTCGCCCAGCATGGGCCGGCCGTTGAACAAGAGCGTTGAGGCTTTGAAGCCAAGCACGGCAACCCGCCGCTCGTTGGCAACGTCCGCATCGTCAATAAAGCGGCCGGAGGCCATGGGGATAAAGCGCACGGCGGTGTAGTTGGGCTCCACGCCAGTGACGTGGCTCGACGTATTGGCCCACTGGCTGACTTCATACAGGTCTGACCGGCCGAGCTCGACCGTGACCGCGCGCAGCTCGCGCAACTGGCGCATGGCGTTGGCATCGCCCATGGTGAGCTGATACGGACGCATGCCGGTGTGCTGGTTGGCCACGGCGGGAATGGTGCCGTTGAACATCATCACCAGATCATTGCCCAGGGTGGCCAGCTGCCGGTGCTGGCCGCTGCGGAAGCCCTCGCCGAGCCCCACCAGCACCAGCAGCGAGCCTACCCCCCAGGCAATCCCGAACATGGTAAGAAAACTGCGCAGCTTGTTTGCGGCGATGGCGCGAAATACCTGACCGAGCGTGTCTGTGAAGGTTTGCATGGCCGTTTCGCGCTCCACCGCGCTTGCAAACCAGTACGCAGATGCGCCGGCCCCGGTTCCCCGGGGCGGCGGCGAATCGAAAGAGCGCGCTCCGCCGCTACTGCGGATAGGTGTAGAAGCCGCGGCCGGACTTGCGGCCCAGCCAGCCGGCATCCACCATGCGCACCAGCAGCGGGCAGGGGCGATACTTGGGATCGCCGTAGCCCTCCTGCAGCACGCGCAGGATATCCATGCACACATCCAGCCCGATGAAGTCCGCCAGCGTGAGCGGGCCCATGGGATGCGCCATGCCCAGCTTGAAGACCTGATCGACAGCCTCCGGCGCGGCCACTCCCTCCATCACGGCAAAGGCCGCCTCATTGATGAGCGGCATCAGCACGCGGTTTGAGACGAAGCCCGGAGCGTCATGCACCTCCACGGGCGTCTTGCCCAGGGGCGCGGCCAGCGCATGCGTGGCGGCAAAGGTGGCGTCGCTGGTGGCCAGCCCGCGCACCACCTCCACCAGCGCCATCACCGGCACGGGATTGAAGAAGTGCATGCCGATGACCTGCGCGGGCCGCTGCGTCTGCGCGGCCAGCCTGGTGATGGAGATGGAGGATGTGTTGGAGGCAAGGATGGCGTCGCGCGGAAGAATACGGTCCAGCGAGCGAAAGATCTCGGTCTTCAACTCAAACCGCTCAGGAGCGGCCTCCACCGCGAACTCCGCCTCAGCCAGCGCCTCGCGGTCCACGGTGGGGGTAATGCGCGCCAGCGCCAGTTCAATCTCCGCCTCGGGCAGCTTGCCTTTGGCGGCCTCACGGCCCAGGTTGGTGCGGATCTGCGCCAGTGCGCGGTCCAGAAAGCGCTGCTCCACATCGCACAGCAGCACGCGCAGCCCACTGCGCGCAAACACATGGGCGATGCCGGAACCCATGGTTCCGGCACCCACTACGCCAACTACCGAAATATCAGCCATGCATCACTCCCCGTTCAAAAAACGCCAGAGGGAGTGTAACAGGAGTTACTTGCCGCCGGGGTTGTTGCCGGCAGCGGCGGGGTCATCGAGGCGCATGTTCTGCGTCAGGGTCAGGATGAGCACATCGCCGGTGGCCAGATGCGCCTGTGCATGGCTCACCAGCAGGTGCGTGGTGACCAGGCCCGCGCCTATCAGGCCGCCCGCCAGTGCTCCGGCAGGACCGCCCAGATACGCGCCGGCAACCGCACCCGCGCCCATCGCGCCGCCATACTCGATGCTGCCGCGCTTGATGCGCGCGTCGGGAGCGATGACGCCCTCGGACTCGACGTGCGTGTTGGACATCGGCGTGTCCGTCACGCTGGCGTGCAGCCGGAAGCTGCGGCCGTTGGGCAGGATCACCGTCTCCGGCCGCAGCATGAGAGAGCCATGCCCGGCGAAGTGGCCCGAAGAGACATCCACCACCTTGCCGTCAATCTCAGAGCCAGCGGGAATCACGACATCGTTGCCCGCGAGCACATCCGAAGCCACGCGGCTGTGGAAGACCTCGCCCTGCTCGGAGAGCGTGCTGGAGAGATCGTTCAGCAGACGCACGCGGATGTTTGTGCCCTCGGCGAGTTCCCCGGGAGGAAGCGGCGCGGGATGCACGATATCGCTGTCCGGGTCAGGCGCTGCGGCGCGATGCTCCAGCACGGGCTGGGCTGCGTCCGGCGTGGAGGCTGGCGCGGGCTGCGCCACCTCAACAATGCCGCCGTCCGTGCCGTCGCGGTAGCCGGATGGCGCCTCAGCCTGAACCACGGGCGCGGACTGCCGCACAGGCGCTGCCTTCTGCGGAGCGGGCGCTGCCTGCGTGGCCATGGGATGCCCCGCCGGAGGCTTGGGCGGCGTATCCACCGAGGTTTCGATCGTGTCATTGGCAGGGGGCCGCGACACTCCCTGGTATGGGCCGGACTGGCTGGCCTGCTGCGCCATGAGCGTGGCCGTGGACGCTGCCAGAAATGCAAAGGTCAACCATTGCCGATTCATGCAAATCTCCTTCTCACAAACGAGAATCCCCTGCGTGTTTAGACCCCACCTGCGGAGAAAAGTTCCAAGCGAAGGGAGTGCGAAACTGGATACGCGCTCTTCGCCCAATGTAATGCTAGCCGGGCGGGAGGCCACCGGCACGTGCACGGCGCTGCCATGTGCCATACGTGGCACGAATCAAAAGTGATACCCTGCCTGGCCGCGGCGGCAATCCGGCGCATGTGACCGTTGCCACAAAGACCCGGAACGCCTCTTTTGTTAGAATCCCTACGGTACATCTACATTTTTGGAGCTGGACGGAGAGGAGATTCGCGAACGTGCACGGGTTTTTGGAAACGATACAGACCGCCGCCGGAGAGACCCTTGCCGTGGATCGCCGTCCCAAACTGAAAGACCGGCTGCAGCACCGCATTGTGAGGACTGATATGACTGAGATTGTTGCCATTCGCGCGCGCGAGGTACTGGATTCGCGTGGCAATCCCACCGTGGAAGCAGATGTAATTCTTGAGAGCGGCGCACAGGGCCGCGCCATTGTGCCCTCGGGCGCTTCCACCGGCGAGCACGAAGCCGTGGAGCTCCGCGACGGCGACAAGAGCCACTACCTCGGCAAGGGCGTTCTGCAGGCCGTAGCCAATGTCGAGAGCGTGATTGCCCCCGAGCTGGAGGGCATGGACGCCTCCAACCAGCGCCTGATTGACCAGACGATGATTGCCCTGGACGGCACGCCGAACAAGGGCAAGCTGGGCGCGAATGCGATTCTCGCCGTCTCCATGGCCGCCAGCCGCGCCGTTGCGCAGACGCTGGAGATTCCGCTCTACCGCTATCTTGGCGGCATCAACGCCAATGTGCTGCCCACGCCCATGATGAACATCCTGAACGGCGGCGCGCACGCGGACAACAACGTTGACTTCCAGGAGTTCATGGTGATGCCGGTCGGCGCGGAGCGCTTCTCAGACGCGCTGCGCTGGGGCGCCGAGGTCTTCCACACGCTGAAGGGCGTGCTGAAGAAGAAGGGCTACAACACGGCCGTGGGCGATGAAGGTGGCTTTGCTCCTTCGCTGAAGTCGAACACCGAGGCCATTGAAGTCATCCTCGAAGCCATTACCCTGGCCGGCTACAAGCCCGGCGAGCAGATCGCCATTGCGCTCGACCCAGCCTCCAGCGAGTTCTACGACAAGGACAAGGGCAAGTACATTTTCAAGAAGAGCGACAAGCGCGAGCTGACCAGCGAGGAGATGGTGAACTTCTGGGATGGCTGGAGCCGCCAGTACCCCATCGTCTCCATTGAGGACGGACTGGCCGAGGACGACTGGAACGGCTGGCGCTATATGACGGACAAGATGGGTAGCCGCATTCAGCTTGTGGGCGACGACCTGTTTGTGACCAACGTGAAGCGCCTGCAGCGCGGCATTGAAGAGGGCGTGGCCAACTCGATCCTCATCAAGGTGAACCAGATCGGCACGGTGACGGAGACGCTCGAAGCCATCGAACTGGGCCGCCGCTACGGTTACACGTCCATCATCTCGCACCGCTCGGGCGAGAGCGAAGACACGTTCATTGCCGACCTGGCCGTGGCCACCGGCGTGGGCCAGATCAAGACCGGCTCCGCCAGCCGTACGGACCGCATCGCCAAGTACAACCAGCTGCTCCGCATTGAAGAGGAGCTGGGCGCCGGTGCGACCTTCCTGGGTCTGGAAGGCCTGAACTACAACGACTAAACGCGCCTCATGGGCAGTGGTCCGGGTTGGATGCAAGACCCGGACCGCTGCCAGGCGCCACCCGCATCCGTTCCCGAGATCCACTCCTCCCCGCGACACATCGACCTAACACAAGGAAATCACCCGTGCCCAAGAAACCTCTCGTTCTCACCATCCTCGACGGATGGGGTTATCGCGCCGAAACCCAAAACAATGCCATTGCCCTGGCGCGCAAGCCGTCGTATGACAAGCTGCTGCGCGAGTTTCCGAATACGCTGATTCGCGCCTCTGAGCATTTCGTCGGCCTGCCGGACGGCCAGATGGGCAACAGCGAAGTGGGCCACCTGAACATTGGCGCGGGCCGCATTGTGCAGATGGACATTACGCGCATTGACGCGCAGATTGCAGCGGGCGAGTTCCAGAAGAATCCCACCATCGTGAAGGCGATGGAGCGCGCGCGCGAGGGCGGACGCCAGCTGCATCTCTTCGGTCTGGTGTCAGACGGCGGCGTGCACTCGCACCAGGAGCACCTGTATGCGCTGCTGCGCACGGCGCGCGAGCACGGCGTGGAGCGGGTCTTCGTGCATGCGTTCATGGACGGCCGCGACACCCTGCCCACCTCCGGCGCGGGTTACATTGCGGCGCTGGAACAGAAGATGCGCGAGTATGGCGTGGGCAAGGTGGCCAGCGTGAGCGGCCGCTACTACGCCATGGACCGCGACAAGCGCTGGGAGCGCGAGCGCAAGGCCTTTGACGCCATGGTGCACGGCAAGGCCGAAGGCGGCTCGTACACCAACGCCGTGGAGCGCATCAAGGAGAGCTACAACGGCGGCACCACGGACGAGTTCCTGATTCCTTTCGTGCTCGTGGATGGCGCGGACCGGCCGGTGGGCGTAATTCGCGATGAGGATGTCTGCATCAACTTCAACTTCCGCGCCGACCGCGCACGCCAGATTACGCGGGTGCTTGCACGTGAGAGCGGCCTGAACAAGAACGGCGGCCGCGACCTGGAAGGCTGGGAGGCGCTGGACCAGACCATTCCGCGCAACGAGATTCCCAAGGGCCTGCACTATGTGTGCATGACGCAGTACGACAAGCTCTATGAGCTGCCGCTCGTCATCCTGCCGGAGTCGATGGACAACATCCTCGCCAACATTCTTTCGCAGAACCACCTGCGCAACCTGCGCGTGGCAGAGACGGAAAAGTTTGCGCACGTCACCTACTTCTTTAACGGCGGCATTGAGACGCCCTTCCCGGGCGAAGATCGCGTGCTGGTGCCATCGCTGAAGGTGGCCACCTACGACCTGGCTCCGGAGATGAAGGCGGAAGCCATTGGTGACGCCATTGTGAACGCGGTCAACGACACGGCCTTTGACCTGGTGGTGGCCAACTTTGCGAATGCCGACATGGTGGGCCACTCCGGCAAGCTGGAGCCGACCATCAAGGCGATTGAGGCCGTGGATGCTCAGCTTGGCCGCATCTACAAGGCCATCAAGGAACGGAATGGGAACTGGCTCATCACCGCCGACCACGGCAACGCCGAGATGATGGTGGACCCGGTTTCCGGCGGCCCGCACACCGCGCACACCACCAACCCGGTGCCGCTGATCTACGTGAGCGAAGACGCGGATCGCTTCCGCCTGCGACCCGATGGCTCCCTGCGCGACATCTCTCCCACGCTGCTGAACCTGCTGCAACTGGGCCTGCCCAAGGAGATGACCGGCGGCGACCTGCGCGTGCCGGTCACGAAGTAGTCTCGCACTCACGGAAGACACCCATACGACGCGCAAGCCGCATCGCGTGGGTGTCTTTACCACGGATCTGGCCAGTACAAGTCAACGAACATACAAGCTCGCATTGGCTTCCCACCGGCGCGCACCTGCGTTAAACACATCCTTCCATCCTGCGAATAGAATTTCTGCTGCCCATGCACATCGGCGTGCAATACTAATCGTCGTATTTTGCCGAGCAAGACCCGCCATCCTTCAACTGCGACCGCACCCTGCTGCAATGCGTGTCTTTTCCTGTCGCCTGGACCGCTTGCGATTTGTACCCGGGGGATGCGCTTTGCCCGAGAGAGCACAATGACGATGCTGCTGAATCCTGAGACCTCCGCGCCCGACAGACTTCGCGAATCGCTGCCCGGTATGCGGTGGTACTTCGTCTTCTTTATCCTGTCTGGCTTTTGCGGCCTGTTCTATGAAGTCATCTGGATGCGACTGGCGATGGCCAGCTTTGGCGTAACCACGGCTCTTGCATCCATCGTGATTTCGATGTTCATGGCAGGTCTGGGCTTTGGCTCGTGGGTCACCGGCAAGATTTGCCGAAGGCATGCGACCCGGAATGGTTCTACCTTTCTGCGGCTGTATTCCCTGGCGGAATTGCTGATCGGCGTCTCCTCAATTGCAGTGCCTTACCAGCTCAGGCTAGGGCGACTTCTGCTGCAGCATGCGCGCACCTTCAGCGCATGGCAAAGCTCAAGCTACTACGTTCTGGCTGGAGTCTGGATAGCGATTACGCTCATTCCCTGGTGTACCTGCATGGGAGCGACGTTTCCGCTGCTGATGGCCGTGATACGCAAGACGGCGCGGCCCGCGTCAGAGCGCTCCTTCAGCTACCTCTACATCGCCAACGTGCTCGGAGCGTTGCTTGGCACGCTCACCTCGGCGCTCATCTTGATTGAGTTGCTTGGATTCCAGAAGAGCCTGTTTGTAGCCGGCGGTTTGAATGCTGTGCTGGCAATCCTGGCATTCCGGCTCAGCAATCGGGTTGATTCGCAGCATGCAGCGGAGATGTCCGCTCCCGCCCGGCCGTTGCAGCCAAAGCTGTACGGACTACCGGGCAAGTCGATACTGGCGTTCCTCTTCCTTAGCGGACTTGTAAGCATGGGGCTTGAAGTGGTTTGGATTCGCCAGTTCACCCCGTTTCTCGGCAACGTTGTGTACGCCTTTGCCGCGATTCTAGCGGTGTATCTTTTTGCTACGGTCGTTGGCTCGCAGGATTATCATTCTCACTTTCAGGAGAGCAATCCAGACAAGACCGCCTCTGCCTGGGCCATTCTTGCCGTGTCGTCCCTACTGCCCGTGTTCGCGGCGGACCCACTGCAACCGCTTTTCGGCAATCTGGAGCTCAGCTTTGTGAGGCTTTCTTCCATTGCGTTCTTCTGTGCCTTAACCGGCTTTCTTACCCCGATGCTGGTCAATACATGGTCGGCAGGGGATCCGGAACGCGCTGGCACCGCATACGCAGTGAACGTGGTGGGATCGATTCTCGGACCACTCATAGCAGGCTTCTGGCTCTTACCACAGTTCGGAGAGCGGGGTGCAAGCGGATGCCTTGCCTTGCTCCTCTTTATCCTTGCGGCTGCGGCCATCTTTCGTCGCACGCCACAGACGAAAACCCGGTTCCTCGCCGATCCGAGACTCAAATTCGCTCTCGCAGTGGTCGCCGCCATCGTGCTGTTCCGCGCGAGTCGCGACTACGAGACTATCTTTCCGACCCGCGAGGTAAAACGCGATTACACTGCCACCGTGATTGCAACGGGCACGGGATTTCAGCGAAAGCTTTTCGTCAATGGTGTTGGAATGACCTTCCTTACTCCCATCACCAAGTACATTGCCGATCTTCCGCTGGCGTTCCTCTCCAGGCCGCCTCAGAATGGCCTTGTCATTTGCTTTGGCATGGGGACCACGTTTCGTTCGATGCTGACGTGGGGTATTCCAACAACCGCAGTCGATCTGGTTCCGAGCGTGCCCAAGATGTTCGGCTATTTTCACTCGGACGCGGCCAATGTACTGGCTTCTCCGTTTGCACACGTCGTCGTCGACGATGGGCGACGCTTTCTCGATGGCTCCAATCAGATGTATGACGTCATCGTTGTTGATCCGCCGCCGCCACCGGCTGCCGCAGGCTCCAGTCTGCTTTATTCCGAAGAGTTCTACAGCGTGGTCAAAGCGCACTTGCGGCAGGGCGGAATCTTTCAGACCTGGTATCCCAACGATCAGGATCCAGCGACGACGGTGGCAATTACCAAGGCGCTGGTGAACTCGTTTCCGTACGTGCGCGCCTTTGAGTCCTTTGACCGCTACGGAATTCATTTTCTCGCCAGCATGCAACCGATTCCGGAGACATCCGCAGCAACCCTGGCTGGGCGCATGCCTCCTGCCGCCGCACGGGACTTTGTCGAGTGGGGACCGCAAACGGATCCACAACGCCAGTTCCAGGAGGTGCTGTCGCATGAAATCCCCATCGGAAAACTCATCGCAAAGAGCCCTCTTACGCCCTCTCTGCGAGATGACCGTCCTGTCAACGAGTACTATTTTCTGCGGAAAATGTTCGGCATCTCGCGTTAAGACGGTTCCGGCATCGGCGTACGGCTCTGATGTCTGCACGATCGCCGACTCCACTTTACGGTTGCTCCGACCTGAGGTTATCGGCAACGCAAAAGGCCTCCCGCGCGGGAGGCCTTTTGTTTTGAAGGTTGAATAAGAATTATCGCGGGCGCAGGGACTTGATCGAATCCGGCAGGCGCTTCTCCAGCAGCTTGGCGCGCTCGGCCGCTATGCCGCCGATATAGGTTGGCGCGGGGGTTGCCGTAATCACCAGCAGGAACGCAATCAGCGAGAAGACCAGGCCAGCCACGCCGGCAGACATCAGCATGTGATACATGTCAGAGATGTCCAGCCCGAGCGTCTTGAAGGCCACGTGCTCCAGCGGCCGGATGTGATACAGCACCGCCAGCGCGAAAAGAAAGAACAGCACCGCCAGCGAAGTAAGCACCGCCAGGGTTGCATCCAGGCTGCGATGAAACTTCTGCCGGCCACTGCAGTGGCTGCATTCGGCCAGGTGGCTTTCGTAGTCCTTGCGCATCTCGGGGTAAAGCCCGGAGATGTCATAACGCCAGCTCGCCAGGATAGCGCCTACCACTCGGTCAGTACAGGGTGTTCTTGCCATAACGGTTAGACTCACTTTGCATAAGGACGTATTCATCCGCAGCGTTACAGCGCGGCTCTTGCGGCAATGGGATCGTTCTTTGGATGTTCCGCTGGCCGTGCATGATGCAGCGGAACTTCGCTCAACTTCAGCCTGCTCCGGGACCGGTGCCCGGCATCGCCCATGCCAACCTTACACGGTACTGAGTGAAGCCTCTTACCATTGTAACCGAGGTTACCTAAAAATTAATAGGTGACAGCGGCTGATGTTGCTCTGCAAGCAACAGTTTGTTGGCCAGCAGGCTGGCCCGGCCGCTCAGCGCGCGCTCTGCCGTCACCCGGGCCAAGTCCGGAAGATTATTGCTTTCTGACAGATGCGCCAGGATGACGTAGGCCGCCTGCCCGTCGTACTCCGTCTCAAGAAACTCCGCCGCCGCATCATTGGAGAGATGCCCCACGCGCGAAAGCACCCGCTGCTTGACCGACCACGGATACGGCCCGTCGCGCAGCATCTCCAGATCGTGGTTGGACTCCAGCAGCAGCAGGTCCAGTCCCTGGAGCTGCGCCTTCACATTGGGCGGCATGTAGCCCAGGTCAGTGGCCACGGCCAGCCGTACCCCTTCAGCCTGAAACACAAACCCCACCGGGTCCGCCGCGTCGTGGGGAATGGTGAACGGGCTGACGGCGATATCGCCAATCTGGAAGGCCTCGCCAGCACAGAAGTACTCCACCCCCGGCAGCCATGTCGGGTCCTTCTGCGGGATGGCCTCTGCGGGCTGGGGAGAGGCCTGTGCCGGTCCCGGGGCGTCCGGCTCCGGGGCGTTTGCCGCGGATTCCGCCTCTGCCTGCCGCGCTGCGGCCTGCTGGCGGCACTGCTCCAGCCACTGGGCGTAGGTCATCTGGCGGCGGGGCGTCAGCCAGCGCATCCAGGCCCGATGCGTGCCCTCCGTAAAGTACACGGGGATGCCCAGCTTGCGCGCCGTAACGGCCAGGCCGTTGATGTGATCCTGATGCTCGTGGGTGACGAGAATGGCGTCGAGCGTCTCCGGATCCTCGTCCGCCAGCCGCATCCGCCGGAACAGCTCGCGGCAGCTTAGCCCGGCATCGACCAGGATGCGGGTACGGCCCCCGGTGATGACCGAGCTGTTGCCCTTGGAGCCGGATGCCAGTACCGTGAAACGCACCATTCTGTGAGGATACAGCGGTTGCGTGTGAATTTCCGAACCGCCCCCGTAACCGGCGTGGAACCGGGTGCGGTCAGCCGGACCGCGTTACATCCGCCGGAATCTCGATCGAGACGAGAGTTCCCCGCCCGGGGCTGCTGACCACGTTGAATAGCGCCTGCTGCCCGTAGAGCACCTCCAGCCGCTCCTGCACGTTCTTCATGCCGATTCCCGCGCCCGTGGGCCGCAGAGCCGTGGCCGGCCGGTTGCTGATGCCAACGCCGTCGTCGGCCACCTCAATGCGCACGCGGTCGCCGTTCAGCTGGCTGCGCAGGGTAACGGTGCCGCCATGGATGCGCGGCTCCAGCCCGTGCTTGATGCTGTTTTCAATCAGCGGCTGCAACAGGATGCTGGGCACCAGCACATCCAGCGTGCGCGGATCGATCTCCTTTTCCACGCGCAGCTTGTCGGCACCAAAGCGCACCACCTCAATGTCGAGGTAATCGTCGGTAAATTCAAGCTCGGTGCGCAGCGGGACGAAGGTATCGTGATCCTTGAGCAGCGCGCGCAGAATGTTCGCCAGCTTGACGGTCATCTGGCGCGCCAGCTCCGGCCGGACGCGCACCAGCGACGCAATCGAATTGAGCGTGTTGAACAGGAAGTGCGGATTGATCTGCCGCTGCAGGGCATCCAGTCGCGCCTCCAGCAGCAGGCGGTTCTGCTCCTCCAGCTTGATCTCGATGCGCAGCGCGTTCCACACCTTGATGGCGATGCCCACCACGATGGGCGCGCTGAGCCACACCAGAACCTGCAGCCAGGCCTGGTCGGCCAGCAGAGCGAACAGCCGGCGCGGAAAGGCATGCGCCAGCCAGTCGCGACAGACCTCCGCCGCCACAATCAGAAAGAGCATCAGGAACTGGCGATCGACGCGCGGCTGCCTGAGATTGCGGCGCACCCAGCGGTAGAGGCTCAGGTCAATGAACGGCGTAAACGACCAGATCTCCTCCGGCTCCACGAACCGGCCCAGCAGACCCGCCGCCAGCCCCACCGCCGCATTGAAGGGCAGCGAAAGATACTCGTGATGCAGCATGGCCGGAGCGGAAAGCACTACGCCGCCCAGGGCTGCCCACGTGGGCCCGACGAGCAGGCCGAGCAGAATCACCGTCTCAAAGGAGATGTCGGCGGCCAGAAAGTTTGGCACCGTGGTGCGCACCCACACGCCCAGCGTAAGCGGCACCAGGAAGAAGGCCAGCAGCGCCAGCGTCTGGCGGCGGCGGCGATGCTCCGCGAAGAACAGCCGCCTGAAGCTGCTGGCGCGCGCCAGCGCACTGGCCACAGAGGCCACCACGCCCAGCTTTACCAGCAGCGTAATCAGGATCAGCTTGTCGGTCACACCAACACTGTAAACGAACGCTGCAGGCCGGCGCTGGTTTGCGCGGCTGTCTCATCGGCTGTGACGCCCGCACTGGCATCCAATCGGGCACAACGTACAATGAGTCCATGGGATTTGAGAGCGTAAAGAAGGTCGCCGAGGCCGACTTCCCCAGCCGCTGGGGCCACTTCCGCATCCTCGGCTTTGAGGGTACGCTGCCCGCGCCCCGCCCCTGCGATCAGGGCGCAACGGGCGATTCCGCAAAGCCCCTCGTGGAGGGACTCGTCGCCGTCGTCATGGGAGACATCCACTCCGCGCCGCCGCTGGTGCGCATTCACTCGCAGTGCCTTACCGGCGATGTGTTTGGCTCGCTGCGCTGCGACTGCCGCCTGCAGCTGGAGATGGCGCTGGCCCGCATTGCGCAGGAGGGAGCGGGCATCCTGCTCTACGAGCAGCAGGAGGGCCGCGGCATCGGCCTGATGGCCAAGCTGAAGGCCTATGAGCTGCAGGATCAGGGACTGGATACCGTGGAGGCCAACGTCGAGCTTGGCTTTGCCGCCGATTGCCGCGAGTACGAGCTGCCGTCCGAGGTGCTCAAGCTGATGGGCGTCCGGCAGCTTCGCCTGATGACGAATAATCCGGACAAGGTGGCCGCGCTGGAGTCAGCCGGAGTGACCGTGACCGAGCGCGTCTCCGCCGAGGTGGAGCCGCAGGAGACCTTCGAGCGCTATCTGCGCACCAAGCAGGAAAAGATGGGCCACATCCTCGACACGCTGGACACCGAGGAGTAGCGGCGGGCTCGCAGCCGCGAGCCTATGCCCCGCTCAGCCGCGCAGCGCCCGCAGCAACTTGGCCGTGGTCACCACCTGCCCCACGTGCCGCTGCGTGTGGTCGGCCACATGGATGAGCGCGCCGCCGATGGAGGTGGGCAACTGCTTGCGCCCCACTCCGCGAAAGGTATTCAGGTCCGCCGTAGCCAGCACGCGAATGCGCTCGGCCGCATTGCTGAACGCCACTTCTACCTCGGCCAGCAACTCGGCCAGCGACTCTTCCCCGCTCTGCTCGGCCTTCAGCGCGTCGAGCTGCTCGCGCGTCAACTGCCCGCCCTCGGCGTAGGTCAGGATGCGGTCAGTGGAGCGCGCAATGTGGCGCAGGTGAAAGGCCACTGCGGTCAGTCCGTGCGGCTGGGAATGAATCTCGGCGTCGGTCAGCCCGGCGGTCCACTTTGTCAGGTCGTCGATTGCCAGATCGAGCGCGTGCAAGACGGCGCGTCCGGCCGCAGGCACATCTGCATGCGTGCCGCGCAGCCACGGCTCCACGTACGGAGCGGGACTTGAAGCAGGAGCAGGGGAAGTACTCATGCTGATTTCTCCTTTTTCTGAATGCCAGCCTAGCCCGCGCTCTTCACGCGCACCACGGTGATCTTGGCAAAGCCCTCTTCAAAGACCGGCGGCTTCAGTTTCTCGGCCATCTTGCGCATCACCTCTTCGGCCACCATGCGGTCGCGCGAGCGGTTGCGCTCCAGGCACACCTCCAGCGGCACATCGAAGAAGACCGCCTGCACCTCATAGCCAAAGCTCTTGGCCATCTTGATCCACTGCCGCCGCTCGTGGACCGACAGGTTGGTGGCGTCCACGTAGTTCCACGGCATGCGCGCAATGAGCCTGGCGCGCAGCAGCGAGCGCAGCGTGGAGAAGACCAGCCCCTGGTAGCGCTGCTCCTCCACATCGTCAAAGAGGATGTTGCGCAGCAGATCGCTGGAGAGCGGCGTGACACCGCGGCGCCGGAACCAGGTGGTCTTGCCCGATCCGGGCAGGCCGATGGCCAGCACCACGTATCCCTTGGGCGCCTGCGCCGAGCGCTCGGCGGCCTGCGGCTCCGCGGGGGGAAGAGACGGCGACTCGGGTTGCGTCTCCATCTCCAGCCGGCCTGCGCCGGCGGGCTGGGACCACTCCGCCTCAGGAGCGGGCTGGCGCGGGGGCGCCGGATGCGCAGGCGGCCTGGCGGCCACTCCTGCCTCGTCCGGGTACACCGGAACCAGCGGTCGGGGTTGATTCGATGGAATTTCCTGGCCTATCTTGCCTGTCGACTCCGAAGTATTCGGGGCGCGTTTGGAACGTCTTCTCATGCCGCCTTCAACACCTGCGATTTGTTAACGGGATACCATACTTCCGTGCAGCGCTGCAAATGCTGTGAATTTCATCACATACCATCCTGTGAATGGCCCTGCACAATGGAGTAGCCACAAGCTCGCCCGAAAGCAGCGAAACGCGAGCAATTCACTTCGGCTTCGCTGCGGGAAATGCTAAGATTAAGGGTTTGGTGCAATTGCCTGCCGAACTCTTCGCCGGTCCTTCTCCGTCGTCCCCGCTGGCCACTCTCGTGGCCGTAAGGCATGGGCGGCGCGCGGAAAGACAGCGGGGTTTGGCCGCCGAACGCCGCAACCCCATTAAACCTCAGTTCGATTGAATACGAAGGAGAACACACATGGCAGTAAAGGTTGGCATCAACGGCTTCGGCCGAATTGGCCGCAACGTTCTGCGCGCCGCGCTTGGCAATCCCGAGATTGAATTTGTTGCCGTCAACGACTTGACCAGCCCGGCGACCCTCGCCCACCTGCTCAAGTACGACTCGATCCTGGGCAATCTGCCCAACGAGATCGTAGCCGGCGCTGACTTCATCTCCGTCGACGGCAAGAAGATCAAGGTCTATGCCGAGAAGGATCCCGCCAAGCTTCCCTGGGCGGAAGTGGGCGCGCAGGTTGTGGTCGAGTCGACCGGCCGCTTTACCGATGCGACCGTCGCCAAGGCGCACCTGGGTGAGACCGTGAAGAAGGTCATCATCTCGGCCCCGGCCACCAACGAAGACCTCACCATCGTGCTGGGCGTCAACCAGGACAAGTACGATCCGGCCAAGCACAACGTCATCTCCAACGCCAGCTGCACCACCAACTGCCTGGCGCCGGTCGTCAAGGTGCTCATCAAGGAATTCGGCATCGTCAGCGGCATCATGACCACCATCCACAGCTACACCAACGACCAGGTCATCCTCGACTTCCCGCACAAGGACCTGCGCCGCGCCCGCGCTGCCGCGCTGAACATGATCCCCAGCTCCACCGGCGCCGCCAAGGCCCTCAAGCTGGTCATCCCCGAGGTTGCCGGCAAGCTGGACGGCTTCGCCATCCGCGTCCCAACCCCCAACGTATCCATCGTTGACCTGACCTTCATCAGCGAGAAGGCCACCGACGCCAAGGCCGTGAACGCCGCGCTGAAGGCCGCCTCCGAAGGCGAGCTGAAGGGCATCCTCGGCTACGACGAGAACCAGCTTGTCAGCTCCGACTTCAAGGGCGACAAGCGCAGCTCCATCGTTGATGCTCCGCTGACCAAGGTGGTGGGCAACAGCGTGAAGGTGCTGAGCTGGTATGACAACGAGTGGGGCTACTCCAATCGCGTTGTCGATCTCATCGGCTTCCTGGCCCAGAAGGGCCTGTAAACAACCCTCTCAACTGGCGCGCCGGGGTTGATCAACCCTGGCGCGCCTCTTCTGAAGACACCATGCGACAAAATATCACCGGCGGATCTCCGTACGAGCCCATCCTCGGGTTCTCGCGCGCTGTCCGCATCGGCAACGTTGTGCACCTCTCCGGCACGGGCCCCGTCGGCGCCGACCACGAAGACGCCGCCGGCCAGACGCGTCGCATTTTCGCCATCGCCGCCGAGGCTCTCGCCAAGGCAGGAACCTCCTTTGAACACGTGGTCCGCACCCGCCTCTACCTCACGCATGTTGAGGATTGGGAGGCCATCGGCCGCGTCCACGGAGAGTTCTTTTCGCAGATTCGCCCCGCCAGCACCATGGTGGTCGTAGCCAGGCTGCTCAACCCGGCATGGCGCATTGAGATCGAGATGGAAGCTGTCATTCCCGACTCGACGACCGGCAACTAATCCAGCCCAAGGAAGGCACAGTCCCATGTCCAAGCTCTCCATTCGCGACATCGATTTGACCAACAAGCGCGTCTTCATTCGCGTCGACTTCAACGTGCCGCTGACGGAAGACGGCTCGACCATCACCGACGACACCCGCATCGTGGCCACGCTGCCCACCATCGAGTACGCCCTGCGCCACAAGGCGAAGGTCATCCTCGCCTCGCACCTCGGCCGCCCCAAGGGCAAGCCGAATCCGAAGTACTCCCTGCGCCCGGTGGTGGACCGCCTCCGCGCCCTGCTCGACAAGCAGCTGAGCGAGAGCGTGAACGTGGCCTTTGCGCCCGACTGCGTGGGCGACGTGGCGGAAGAGCTTGCCCGCCAGCTTGAGTCCGGCCAGGTGCTGCTGCTGGAGAACCTGCGCTACCACGCCGAAGAGGAAGCCAACGACCCCGCCTTCTCCAAGGCTCTGGCCTCGCTGGCCGAGGTCTACGTAAACGACGCCTTCGGCTCCGCGCACCGCGCCCATGCCTCCACGGAGGGCATCACGCACTACCTCAAGCCCGCCGTTGCCGGCCTGCTGATGGAGAAGGAGATTACCTACCTCGGCAAGGCGCTGGAATCGCCTGAGAAGCCGTTTGTCGCCATCATCGGCGGCTCCAAGATCTCCGGCAAGATCGACGTGATCAACAACCTGCTCGACAAGGTGGACACGCTGGTCATCGTCGGCGGCATGGCCTACACCTTCCAGCGCGCGCTCGGTATCACGACCGGCAAGTCGCTGGTGGAAGAGGACAAGATCGAGATCGCGAAGGAAGCGCTGACCAAGGCCAAGGCCAAGGGCGTCAACCTGCTGCTGCCGGTGGATAACGTCCTTGCCGACAGCTTTGCGCCCGACGCCAAGACCCAGCCCTGGGATACTGACAAGGACTTCCCGGCCGACTGGCAGGGCCTGGACATCGGCCCCAAGTCTGTCGCGGCCATTGAGGAGGTCGTCTCCACTGCGAAGACCATCGTGTGGAACGGCCCCGCCGGCGTCTTCGAGTTTCCCCGCTTTGCCGTTGGCACCAACGCCATCGCACGCGCCGTCGCGGCCAACAAGGCTGCCACGTCGATTATCGGCGGCGGCGACTCCGTGAGCGCCATCAACCAGGCCGGCGTTGCCGACCAGATTACCCACATCTCCACCGGCGGCGGAGCCAGCCTCGAATTCCTCGAAGGCAAAAAACTCCCCGGCGTAGAAGCCCTTACTGACAAGTAAACCTCCGCGGCGCGCCGGGTGTGATCCACATCGAGCCCGCCGCGGAATATCGGCGCTCCGGGTCCCGCATGCGGGACCCGGGAGCGCACGAACTCTTCCACTCCAGAAAAACTCTTCGCCGCACGCTGCTGCCTGCATCGCTGACCAGCTGACTTGCTAACTCGCTGACTTGCTGACTCGCTGACTTGCTAACTCGTCCGCTCACCAGCCTGTTCCACGTGCTCCCCATCACGCTGCGGCCAATTCCCATCCGATAAAATCAAAGTGAGGAATTCCAAACACATGTCCCGTACAAAGCTCATCGCCGCCAACTGGAAGATGTACAAGACGCCCGCGGAAGCCAAGGCGTTTGTTGAAGCCTTTCTGCCGCTCGTCGCCGGCCACACCCGCGACGAGATCGCGCTCTTCCCGTCGCCCGTTCTGCTGCCCACCGTCGTTGAAGCCGCCAAGGGCTCGAACGTGGCCGTCGGCTGCCAGAACATCCACTTCGCCGAGGAGGGCGCCTACACCGGCGAGACCTCCGTGGGCCAGCTCAAGGCCGTCGGCGGCACGCACACGCTCATCGGCCACTCTGAGCGCCGCCAGTACTTCGCCGAGACCGACGAGATCGTCAACAAGAAGCTTCACACCGCGCTCAAGCACGGCCTCATCCCCGTTGTCTGCATCGGCGAGGTGCTGGCCGAGCGCGAGGCCGGCAAGACCGCCGAAGTGCTCAAGACGCAGGTCGCCGGCGCCTTTGCGGGCATCACGCCAGAGGCTGCCGCGCCCATCGTCATCGCCTATGAGCCCGTGTGGGCCATCGGCACCGGCAAGACCGCCACGCCGGAGATGGCCGTGGAGGCCCACCAGATCATCCGCGCTGAAGTGGCCAAGCTGCTCGGCGCATCCGTCGCGGACGGCATGCGCATCCTGTACGGTGGCAGCGTGAAGCCGGACAACGCCACCGCCCTGTGCGGCCAGGAAGAGATTGACGGCGCGCTCGTGGGCGGAGCCAGCCTCAAGCCGGACTCCTTCACCGCCATCGTCAAGTACTAAGCCGCACCCCCAAAAGCCAGCGGCCGCGAGTCATGCACTCGCGGCCGTTGCTTTTTTCGGCGCATGCGCCGTGCGCTGTCCTTCGCGTCCTATCTGCTCTAACTCATGCGAGTTATCGCCTGAGTTATCCGTTTATCGTGGCATGTCGCGATGCAGCGCCTTTACCTTGTAACCGGCCTTGCGCAGTCGCTTGCTCATCTCCTCGGCCATCATCACGCTGCGGTGCTGCCCGCCGGTGCATCCAAAGGCCACGGTCAGATAACTCTTGCCTTCTTCCACATAGTGCGGCAGTAAGTACAGCATAAGTTCCGTCACTTTCCCAAGAAACTCTTCCGTCTGCGGAAAGCCGCGCACATAGGCGGCAACCTTGGGATCCTTGCCGGTCTTCCTGCGAAACTCCGGCACAAAGTGCGGATTGGGCAGGAAGCGCACGTCGAACACCAGGTCCGCATCCAGCGGCACGCCGTTCTTGAAGCCGAAGCTGAGGCAGGAGACCAGCAGACGTTGCTGCTTCTTCTCCTGCCCAAAGCGCGACTGGATATGCGCGCGCAACTCGTGCACGTTGAAGTTGGAGGTATCGACCAGCGTGTCGGCCACATTGCGAATCGGGTCCAGCAACTGGCGCTCTTCCACAATGGAGCGCTCCACCGTCTCCGATCGCCGCAGCGGGTGCGGACGGCGCGTCTCAGAGTAGCGCCGCACCAGCACCGCATCCTGCGCGTCCAGAAAGACCACCCGCGTGGGCAGCAGTTGCTTTACGCGCTTCAGGATGTCCGGCAGGCGGTCCAGCGTCTGCCCTTCGCGAATGTCCACCACGATGGCCGCGCGCTGAATCTCGCGCGACTTGCCCACCAGAGTTGCGAACTCCGTCAGCAACTCCAGCGGCAGATTATCGACGGCGTGATAACCAAGGTCTTCAAAGGCCTTCAGCGCGGAAGCTTTTCCCGCACCTGAGATGCCGGTTACAATCACCAGCTCTTTCGCTGGCTCACTTGTCTCTTTGTTCACAGCGGCGGCCGATCGCCGGGAGGCCGTTCGGGGCGCCGGTCTTGGGGGCGTCATGCGCCCATCGTACACTGTCGCGCCATCTCTGGGGAAAGCGGTGGCGCGTGCAGGCCCCGGCGCATGGCAACAAAGCACCCGGCGCGGCCACGCACGCAAAAAACTGAGGGCACGGCTGTGCGCCGTACCCTCAGTGCATTGCAGCAACGCAGTTGCTAGGGAACTTCAACAAGCTCCATCTGGCCGTCGCGCCGGCGATGGAGGACATACAGGTTGCCCGCCTGGTTGCGGAAGACCAGCAGGTCGCGGTCGCGGAACTCGGTATCCTTCACGGCCTGCTCGATGGTCATGGGAGCCATGGCTATGGCTTCGCCGCTCTTCAGGATATGCGGCTCCACAATGGCCGGTTCCGCCGGGAAGGTGTGAGCCGGAATTGCGGTCTTGACCTTTCCCCGGGTAAGCCGTCCATTGCCGGCTGCCTCCTGCGGCTCCGCGGCGCGCGCCTTGGGCCGGGAGACAGGCGGCGCGGTCAGAACTTTTTCCGCCTTGGGCAGGCGCTTGCGCTCGTAGTTGCGGTCGCGGTAGCGCTGTGCCTGGTGCTCAGCATGGGCGACAGCCTGACGCAGTGCGGCTTCCAGACTGTCGGCCTCGCCTGCTGCTACAAACGTCTGGTGACGCGCCTTTATGGTAAGCTCTGCAATCTGCAAATGCCTCTGCGCTCGAAAGATAATGCTGGCGCGGGCAGTTTTGCCCAGAATACGGGCGATGCGTTCCATTCCCTCTTCGGCCTGCTCTCGCAGCGATTTCGGGACTCTTACTTTCCTGGCGGTGAACTCCACTTCCATGGTCAGCCTCCGCACTACGTGTTTGCAACGCGGCTTCCCAGCCGTTGGACTCTGGATTCTATAGCATTTCCTCGCCGAGCGTAAGTGAATCTGCGCCGGCGAAATGGATTAGACGCTTGAAACCGGATTCTGTCCTTTTGCTGCCTAGCGCTTCCGCCGCTGATGGGTGGACGGGATGTTCATGTCCTCGCGATACTTGGCCACCGTGCGCCGCGTAATCTGGATCCCCTGGGTCTGCAGCATCGCGGCCAGGTGGTCGTCGGTCAGGGGACGGCGTGGGTCCTCGTCCTCGATCAGCTTGCGGACCTTGCGCTTCAGCACCAGCAGCGGGGTATCTGCACCCTCCGGCCCGGCGGCACCCTCTGAGAAGAAGAACCGCAGCTCGATTACGCCCTGCGGGGTATGCGCATACTTGTTGGCCACCGCGCGGCTCACCGTGGAGGGGTGCACGCCGATCTCCTCGGCCACCTCCTTGATCATCATGGGATGCAGCGCCTCAATGCCAAGCTCCAGAAAGTCCTGCTGGCGGCGCACAATCACTTCGCACGTGCGCAGAATCGTGCTCTTGCGCTGGGCGATGTTGCGCATGAGCTGAAGCGCCGACCGGAACCGCTCCTTGACGTACTCCTTGACCTCTTTGTCCGTGCCCTCTGAGACGAGCATCCGCCGGTAGCGCTGGCTGAGCCGCAGGCTCGGCAGGTCCTCTTCGTTCATGCTCACAACCCACTCGCCGCCGCGCTTGGTGAACACCACGTCCGGCTCAATCAGCCTTGTCTGCTCGCGGTTGTAGAGGCGTCCCGGGCGCGGGTCCAGCGTGCGGATGAACTCGACGCCCGCCTCCGCCTCCGCCGGCGTCACCTGCACGGCCCGGGCCAGATCCTTGGCGTCGCGCTTCAGCAGCAGGGGCAGGTGGTGGTCCACGATATGCGCCGCCACTTCCATGCTGCGGCGCCGCTGGTCCAGCTGAACCTCCGCCTCAGCGTGGAGGACGGAATGCGAGCCATCGGCCGTCTTCCCGGAAGTATGGCGCGCATCCAGCTGCGCCAGTTCGTGCTGCTGGGCGGCAATCTGGATCAGCAGGCACTCGCGCAGATCGCGCGCGCCCACCCCGGCCGGGTCCAGGTGCTGCACCAGGTCAATGCCCCTTCGCACCAGGAGCAGCGCAGCGTCCTTGTCCAGTCCGCTGTTCTCTGAAAACTGCTGGAACACCTCCGCCAGTTCCTCATCGCTGGCCGCCAGGTAACCATCTTCGTTCAGGTTGCCGATGACGAACTCTGCCGCCTGCGACAGGGATTCATCCAGCGTCAGAGCTCCCAGCTGCCACGCCAGATGATCGGACAGCGTTGTGGGCTGCGAGAGAAAGTTCTCAAACGAGGGCCTTTCGTTCTCCTCATACTCGGGCTGTGTGCGATATCCGGGGTCCAGGTACTCCTGAAAGTAGGAACCAAAGTCGATCTCGTTGAACGGATCCTTGGGGAGAGCCGCTGGTTCTTCCGCTCCACCCTCCAGATGCTCCAGCCGCTCTTCGCGCTCTTGCCGCTCCTGACGGCCGGCCACCTCATCCAGCATCGGAACCGATTCGTCAATCTCTTCCAGGACGGGGTTTTCCACCATCTCGGCATCGATCATCTCCTTCAGTTCGACCTTGTTGAGCGCAAGCACGCTCACCATCTGCATCAGGCCCGGTGTAAGGACCTGGCGTTGCGCGACCTTCAGGTTCAGTTTTGGTTGCAGCAGCGCCATACAATCAGAGCTCGATTTCTAAAAAGTCCGAATTCAATATCGATCCAGAAGAATCGTCCGGAAGCGGCGACTCCACCCCTGAAGCTCTATTGTTTCGGATGGGACCTAGAGTTTTCCAGATGTTCCGCTGTGAATATTCTGCGATCGTATGCCCTTTCCAGGGCATTGACACGACACAGAATCGGTTGTCATGCAAGGGCTGGCATTCCGTCAGGAGCGCGCACTAGCCAAGCGAAAATCCTTCTCCCAGATAGACTCGGCGAACCTCCACGTCGTTACCGAGCTCGTGCGGCGTTCCGGTGCGAAAAATACGGCCTTCCGCAATGATATACGCCCGGTCCGTTACGCTCAGCGTCTCGCGGACGTTATGGTCCGTGATCAGGATGCCGATACCGCTGGCCTTCAGGTCAAAGATAATCTTCTGCAGCTCCAGCACGGCAATGGGGTCAATGCCGCTGAAGGGCTCGTCGAGCAGGATGAAGTTGGGCTGAATGCACAGGCTGCGGGCAATCTCCACGCGACGCCGCTCGCCGCCGGAGAGCGCGTACCCGCGCGTGGTGCGGATGTGCGCCAGGTTCAGCTGGTTAATCAGCTTCTCAGCGCGCGCGCGCCGCTCGCGCAGGCCCAGCGGCTGCGCCTCCAGCACGGCCAGAATATTTTCTTCCACCGTGAGCTTGCGAAACACCGAGGGCTCCTGCGGCAGATAGCTGATGCCGAAGTTGCGCGCCCGCAGATACATGGGCACCCGCGTAATGTCGGTGTCGTCCACCATCACGCGGCCCGTCTCAGGAGCCACCAGGCCCACAATCATGTAGAAGCTCGTGGTCTTGCCCGCGCCATTCGGCCCCAGCAGCCCTACAACCTCTCCACGCGAAATCCGCAGGCTCACTCCGCGGACCACCTGCCGCCCCTTGTATGTCTTGCCGATTCCTTCGGCGATCAATGTTTCCATCAAGCTCTCCGGCGCTCTCGCGGTTACCGTGGCGCCGTTGTTTCCGTTACGGTCTTCCTGCCGTCACCTTCGACTCTGACGCTATCATCGTGGCTATTGAAAATCAAAGCCTGCCCCGTCACCGTGCCCTTGGCGGGATCAATCAACCGGGGCGGCGCGGCGGCTGTTCCGGTCAGCACAAACTCTCCGGAATCATTTGAGTAGACAAGCTTCTCTCCGGTGCCGCGCCGGCCCTGCGACGACACCTGCACGTGTCCGCTGGCGGTCATGGTGTCCACCTCCGCCGCGGCTCCGTTCCGGCCCGCGTGGTTGCCGGGGGGCAGCAGCGTCAGCTCCACCTGGTTGGAAACCGTCGTGGAATCCGTGGTTTCCGCGGTCACGCCGCCCGTTACGCCGGCTCGCATCACGGCCTTGCGCTCCGCAGCCGAGTACTTCAGCTCCCCGCCATGCATGCGCACCACAGACGGCACCTCGGGCCTGCCCGGCCGCTGCGGCGCGGGAGCCGTCGCGCTCACCAGCACCACCCGCACCGGGTCCGCCGCGCTGGCCGTGCTCGCCACCAGCGTTTGCCGGGGCCGGTTCAGAACAATCACCGGAGCGGCAATCGAATTGGCCTGCTGCCACAGCCGCGCCTGCCCCTGGAAGATCACTTCGCCGCTGGACTGCCTCAGCTCCGCCTGGGCTGCAATGGCATGCGCGGGCCCCTGCCCGCCAAGGTCCGCCATGTGCTCGGAGGCGGGCGTGCTCCTGCGCGGCGCCTCATTCCCGTTCTGCTCGCCGAGCCAGGTCGCCTTCACATTGCCCCGGGCAAACGCATCGCCGGAAGCCTGCGAGACGTCCACCTTGTCTGCCGCCAGTTGCAGGCCGCCGTCCTCCACCCGCGGATTGCCGATCAGGTGCAGCCACACTCCCGCGCCCTCGTAGTCGGCGCGCTGCGCCGTGGCGTGCATGGCCGCCGGAGCCGGCTGGCCCGCCCGCGCTGCCGGCTGCTGCACCAGCACCACGTTGCCCTGCACCATTGCCGACTGAATCTGCGCGGAGCCCTCCGCTCCTTTGGGCCTGCTGCCGGTGGGCTTGCTGCCGGCTGTCCGGCCCGCCGCCGGTGCAAAGTTGGCCACCAGCCGGTCGCCACTCATGGTCTGGCGGCTGCCCGCGGACGTCGTCTCCTCCATGCTGGCGTGCCCGGTGCCTGTAATCGCAGTCAACTCGGAGCCCGCGCCGAACGTCCCCGTCACCTCGTCGGCCGACATCCGCGACGGCATCACCGGCCCGTTGCCGCGACGGCTCTCGCCCGTCACCACCACGCCGCCCGTGCCGTGGATGCTCGCCAGTTCCACATGCCCACGCCCGGCGCTGCGAAACTCCAAATCCGCCAGCGGAGACTGCCACGTCCTGCGCGCCCAGGTTTGCACGCCGCCTGCCGTGCCCTGTTCCTCGCTGCTGATCTGCACGCCGCGCTCCAGATGCGCCTGGCGCAGCACGCCGTCGCTGCTGAACTGCAGTTGCATGGTGGGAGCCGCGCCGTGCAGCTTCTGGCCGTTGGCGTCGGAGTCCATCGTCACGCCGCCGCTCAGCAGTCCCTTCTGCGGCTGGTTGTGGACATCAAACGCAAGTGTGCCCTCCGGGGCCGTCATCCTGCCGCCCGCCGCCGTCTGCAGTTGAATGCCGTTCGTGGCGTCCAGCTGCTGCGCGGAGCCATCGTCGCGAAACAGAATCGTCGCCTCCTGCGCCTGCGCCGTACCGCCCGGATAACTGGCCCTGGCCGCGGACAGGCGGCAGATCTGGTCGCCGCGCTCAAACACCGCATGCTCGGCCAGCAACTCCATCGGCTGCCCGCCGCGCTGCATCTTCAGCTGCACAGCCCGGTTCAGCACCAGGTGGCCTTCCTCGGCTTTGTACAAGGCGCCCACCGCGCTGCCGCTGCCCTGCGCCAGGCGAAACTCCACCCGCTCGTCGGTCGTCGCCACGCCGCTGTTCTGGTTAAACACCAGGCCGCTGGTCTCCACATGCACCTCGCCGCTCGCGGCTGTCCGCGCCGCCGCAGCCAGCGGATGCTGCTTGTCCTCCAGCGCATGGCTGGGCGTTGCCTTGGGTGCAATGGCGGGAGCCACTCCGGGGCGCGTCAGCGTGATCTCCACCGGCCCCGCAGCCCTGGCGATGCCCGCCTTGGTGTCGTACTCAAACTCACTGCCTTCAATACGATCCACGCGGCTGCCGTCTTCGCCGTACAGCTCAATCTGCACATCGTGCAGCAGCGCCTTGCCTTCCTTCAGCTGCACCACCTTGGAGGCGTGAATCTTGAACAGCGTATGCCCGCCGTGCGCCTGCGTATACGTCAGCCCGCTGAAGTCCTGCTGGATATTCCCCGCCAGCCTGCTGGGCAGATCCTTGCGGCTGAACGGGCTCTTCCACTTGCCAATGGCCAGGAACACGGCAATCGCCACCACCAGCAGCACGCCTGCCGCCAGAATCAGTGTTCGCAGCCGTTCAATGGTGAGTCGCACGCGTCAGTTCCCCAGGCCGAGCCGTGCCGTCAGCCGTTGCGCCAGGCTCTCGCCCATCTCGCTCCACAGCAGGCGCGCCGTCGCGCCGGAACCCTTCTCGATCGCAGCCGTCAGTTCCACCAGTTGCCGCACATTCTCTTCCACGTGCCGGGCGGCGGTGGCGTCCAGTTCCATCTCTTCGTCGAGAAACGCCGCGTCCGTGCCGAACTCCACGCGGATGTGCCCGTCCTGTTCGTAGGCGCCCTCGTCAAACAGCGGGCCAAAGCCGATGACGCGCACCAGCCGCGGCTCGCGCGCCCAGCGCGGGTCCAGATTCGGCGCCGTCTCCAGCTCCCACAGGCTCCATCCAATCTGGAACTCGTAGGCGTAGTCCTCGTGCAGCAGCTCCAGCGCGTCTTCCACGGCCTGCCGCGGCTCCGCACCGCGCTCGCCCCGGCCATACACGCGCTGAAACACCGGCGACTCGCTCCAGTTAACGGGCCACACCGTGGCGGCATACACGCGAGCATCGCCACCATGCACGGCAAACGCTCCCAGCACGGCGGTCAGCTTGTCGGCCAGTCCCGCCAGCCGCAGATTCGGATACCAAAGACTCAGATACAGTGCGTCAGACATCTCTCTTGATTGTAGACGCGCGCGCCTCGGTTGCAGATGCGTTCCGCCTTAAGCCGTGTACACTCTTTGCCATGCAGAAAACAGGCTACCGATTCCTTGCCGCGGCTTTCCTCGTGCTCCTGTTCCTTGGCGGCAGCTTTCTTGTCAGCCGCGCCACGCCGCCTGCCCCCGGCGCGCAGCAGTTCGCTGACCTGGGCATCTGCGCGCTCGCCAACGGCCAGCAGATTACGGGCTGTCGCCTCGGTTACCGCACCTGGGGCACGCTCAACGCCGACCGCTCCAACGCCGTGCTGTTCCCCACCTGGTTCTCCGGCAACAGCTCGGACATCGCGGGCCTGGTCGGCGCCAGCGGCCTCGTCGATCCCAGCCGCTACTTCGTCATCGCCGTGGACGCGCTGGGCGACGGCGTCTCCAGTTCGCCCTCCAACTCTGCCACGCAGCCCGGCCCGCTCTTTCCCGCCTTCACCACGCGCGACATGGTCAACGCCGAGTACCGCCTGGCCACCGAAACCCTGCACCTGAAGCACCTGCACGCCGTGATGGGCATCTCCATGGGCGGCATGCAGACCTTTGAGTGGATGGTGAACTACCCCGCCTTCCTGGACGAGGCCATTCCCATCGTCGGCTCCACGCGGCTCACCGGCTACGACCTGCTGCTGTGGCACTCCGAGGAGGACGCCCTGCGCGCCGATCCCGCCTGGCGAGCTGGCCACTACGCCCAGTCGCCGCCCCTTGGCGCCGTGCAGATACTGCACCAGATGAACCTGACCACACCCGCCAACTACGCGCGGACTCACCCGCCGGAAAAGTTCGCAGCCGACTATGCCGGATACTTCTCCAAAGGCATTCAGCCCTTTGATGCCAACGACTGGCTGGCGCAACTGGAGGCCATGATTCACCACGACGCCGCCCACGGCGGCTCGCTGGACGATGCAGCCAGGCAGGTGAAGGCGCGCGTCTTGGTCGTCGTTGCCGCGCAGGACCACATGGTCAACCCCAAACCCGCGCTGGACTTTGCCGCGCAGATCGGCGCAAAGACGCTGGTGCTTCAGTCCGACTGCGGCCACCTCTCGCCCGGCTGCGAAGCCGACAAGCTCGACCCCGCTGTCCGCGCATTTCTCGACGGCAAATAATCCGCAACCCACCCAAACGCATCGGGGACCGGCCATGCCGGTCCCCGCGTTTGCTTCCGCCTGCGCTGCGATTATCCCGTTACGATCTCGCTGAAATCGGCAATGCTCGAAAAGTCCTTCAGCACGCCGTCAATCAGCGCCAGGTTCGCGCCGCGCACGGCAGCATCCGGGTCCAGCACCATCACCTTGTCAAAGAAGGCATCCACCACCGGGCGCAGCGTAGCGATAAGCACCAGCGCTTCGCCGTAGGCACGCTTCTGCCGCTGCTCGGCCACCTGCGGAGCCAGCGCCGCCGCTGCATCGGCCAGGCGCTGCGCCTCGGCTGCCAGCGTTACGCCGGCCGCAGGGCCAACGGCAAACTTCTTCTCCTCGGCCTGCCGCAGGATGTTCTTGATGCGCTTGAAGGCCGCCGAGATGGCCGCAAAGTCCTCAGAGCCGCGCACCGCCGTCAGCGCCTCGGCACGCGCAATGGCGTCGCGGACGTCATCGTCGCCCGCGGCCAGCACGGCATTCACCACGTCATACGCAAAGCCGCGCACATCCTTCAGGTAGAAGTGCAGGCGCTCGCGCAAGAACGCCGCCACCTGCTCCCGATTCGCGCCATCGGCTCCGCTGGCGGCCAGCACACCTGAGAGCGTCAGCGGCAGTTCCGACTCAGCCAGAATCTTCACAATCGCGTTGGCCGCGCGGCGCAGCGCAAAGGGATCCTTCGATCCCGTAGGCGCATTGCCAATGCCAAACATCGCCGTAATCGTCTGGATGCGGTCCGCCAGGCCCAGCAACTGCCCTTCCACTGAGACGGGAATGTTGTCCTCAGTGGAAGCCGGCGTGTACTGCTCATAGATGGCCAGCGCCACGCGCTCGCCCAGCCCCTGTGCCCGCGCATACAGGCCGCCGATAATGCCCTGCAGTTCGGTGAACTCCTTCACCAATTCTGCCGTCAGGTCCGTCTTGGCCAGCTCCACGGCCTTCAGCAGCGCAGTCTCGTCCATTGCCACGCCGGCGCTCTTCGCGGCCGCGGCCAGCGCCCGCGCAATGCGCAGGTTCTGCTCTGTCTTCCAGTGGTAGCTGCCCAGCTCCTTCTGGAACGTGACATGCTTCAGGCTCTCAACACGCTCGGTCAGCGGAGCCTTCTGGTCAAAGTCCCAGAAAAACTGCGCATCCTTGAAGCGCGCCCGCAGCACGCGCGCGTTGCCGTGCCGGATGATCGCCGCACCTTCCTCGTCGGCCTCGGTGTTCAGCACCGCCAGAAAGTGCGGCGCCAGCCTGCTGTCCGCGCCCTCCACGGCAAAGTACTTCTGGTGATCGCGCATCACGGTCACCAGCACCTCTTCCGGCAGCGCCAGGTACTCGGCCTCAAAGCCGCCCAGGATCACCGTGGGCCACTCGGTCAGGTGAACAACGGTCTCCACCAGCGGTTCATCCTCGCGCCACAGAGCGCCCGGCACGGTGCGCGTCGCCTTGTCCAGCGCCTTTCGGATACT
>JAJXWS010000036.1:0-1003 GCA_021781495.1 Acidobacteriota bacterium
ACTCGCGGCAAGTGGGATGAAGAAGCAGAGAAGGGCCGCAATCCAGATCACAAGGATGCTGGGACCCGCAGAGGCCGCCATGGCCGTCCAGCGCACGTTCAGGCCGCTGACAATGTAGAACAGCACCAGGTCGCGAAACCGGATGCCGCGTTTCAGCGAGGCGGGCGTGTTCATGCCCCCGCAGCATACCAAAGCAATACAACGGCTTTGAACTGCTTTCTGTTGTTTTCGTCGCCGCGCAGTGTCCCTTCAGGTCATACAATGGGCAGCACAGTCCGGACCGGAACGGTTCGGCACGCAGCGCGAGGGGTGGGGATGAGCAGGAAGATCACGGTGCTGGGCGCGGGTCGTGTGGGCAAGGTGATTGCCGCCGATCTATCCAGGGACTTCGATGTAACCGCAGCCGATATGAGCCAGAGTGCGCTGGCAGCATTGGCTGCGCGTTTTCCGGTTGCTACGCGCGTCGCCGATCTGGCCAGCCCCAACGCCATCGGCGAGGCTGTCCGCGATGCAGACTTGGTGGTCTGCGCTGTGCCTGGCTTCATGGGGTTTCAAACCCTCAAGACCATCATCGAGTGCGGAAAGAGCGTGGTCGATATCTCGTTTTTTCCTGAGGACGCGTTTGAACTGGACGCACTCGCACAAGAGAAGAACGTGACTGCCGCGGTCGACTGCGGGCTGGCGCCCGGCACCTCGGACTTCGTCGCGGGCTACTGGGCCGACCGCATGCGTATCGAAGAGTTTGAGTTCCTCGTCGGTGGATTGCACTTCGGCCGCACCGGGCCCAATGGTTACCTGCCCACCTTCTCGCCGCCCGATGTGTGGGAGGAATACACGCGCCCTGCGCGTTACGTGCGCAACAAGGAACTGGTGACCATGCCGGCCTTGAGCGAGCCTGAGATAGTGGAGTTCGATGTAGCCGGCCACCACCTCGTGCTCGAAGCGTTTAATACCGACGGTCTGCGCTCGCTCATCCACACCATGAAGAACCGCATTGCAAATA
>JAJXWS010000036.1:1013-34501 GCA_021781495.1 Acidobacteriota bacterium
AAGGAGAAGACCCTCCGCTTCCCGGGACACATTGCTTACATTCAGAAGTTGCAGCGCACCGGAGAGCCGTGGATTCCGGATACCTGGAAGCCGGGTGACGACCAGCAGGAGTTCACGCTGCTCGAAATCCGGCTCATGGGCGAGAATAACGGCACAAAGAAGAGCATTACCTACACACTCTTTGCCACGTACGACGCCGAAAACCAATTCAGCTCCATGACGCGCACAACCGGGAACACCTGCACGGGGGTAGTCCGCTGCGTGCTCAGCGGACTCTACACTCGCAAGGGAATCTCGCCGCCGTCGTACATAGGCGAGGCTCCGGGCTGCCTTGAGAGTATCCTTGTGCATCTCAGAGAACGCGGAATAGTTTTCGACATACGGGAAGCGTGAGGCGCGGATTCGTACAGCGGTCATCGTCGAATCCGCGGTAGTACTGCATCCTTGCCGTGGTCACACAAAACAGAATGAAATCAGGGAATTAGAGGGCGCCGGAGGGCCTCGGCGAGAAAGCCAAGCATGCCTTCAATTGCATTATCTTCAATAGATTATGTTGGGGTGGACAGAACTCAGGAAGGAATATGGCGGTGGATGGAGTCTGCTGCGAACTACTCCCCGGCCAAATTCCCGATAAAAAGAGAAAAATACTGGTAATTGCACGCCTTTTCTCACGGAAGAAATACGGGCGGTCTTTCGTTTCAGACAGTTGGGCCGATTTCAGCCTGTTCGAACGAATTCGGAACAGGGAATTTCCGGTTGCGTATCAGGGAACTCAATTTGCCTGTTAGCTGGTGAGAGTGAGGAATCGGACACGAGCGCCGGGGGATAGCCACTGCCAGGTTTTCTCTTGGGCTTCCATAGGTATTGCCGGCTCTCTCGCCTCGCCCGCCAGATTCATCGCAGCGAACCGCGAATCCTGGTTGTAGCTGAGCGAGGTGATGTGCTGCCCGCCCGGCGCCTGGATGCCCGGATTCAGGCTTGGTTCTGGCCGATGACTGACATTCAGCATGGTTCAGAAAAGCCGGGGCCGATCAGTATCATCAAAGCTGAATCTTCAGATCCACCGTATGAGAGGACCGCTGATGTCAGTTTCTGCAAACCGTATTTGGCGACAAATGCCCCAGGATGTCCGAATCGCAGCTAGCAAAATTGTTTGGAATGAGTCAAAAGGCGCCGAGAAGCAGTTCCTCTTCGCATCTCTCGCAAGAGCAAAAAACCTGCGTGAGGTCACAGTACGCAAAACCCCGATTGAGAAGCTGGTCACCTGGACGGCGGCAACCCTGTCGCTCCCTGACCAGATCGTGGAGGACCTTCTGAAGAAGTATCTTCTTCACGAGCATCGTGCCGTGATTATCAGTTTTCTGGAATTGCTCAAGATTCCTCATGCCGAAGGCATGATCGAGGAGTCGTTTGACCTCGCAGCCCTTTCAAATGAGCAGGTTCAGACGGCTGCTCGCAGCTTGCTCGAATCGGCAGATCGAGCCGGAGCCGTGCTCTACCTCAAGTATCTCGTGCTTCAAGGTCGATCCTGGGCAGCGGTTGAACAAGTCCTGCCAGCCGGAGAATAAAGACGGCAAGGCATAATAGAAGAGAGACCATGAATACGTCATTTACACAGCCGCAGACGCAAGCTCAGGAGCTTGTCGAGCTTGAATGCCAATACGGAGCGCACAACTATAGTCCTCTCGACGTAGTGATTGAACGTGCTGAGGGCGTTTGGGTTTATGACGTCGAAGGCAAACGTTATATGGATTGCCTGGCCGCTTACTCTGCGGTAAATCAAGGTCACTGTCACCCAAAGATTCTTCGAACGCTTGAAGAACAGGCCAGAAAAGTCACGCTAACCTCGCGCGCATTCCGCAACGCCCAACTTCCCCTGCTTTGTAAGGATCTTCACGATCTGACGGGCTTCGAGATGGTATTGCCGATGAATTCCGGCACCGAGGCTGTCGAAAGCGCCATTAAGGTAGTGCGCAAGTGGGGCTACAAGGTGAAGGGCATCCCACAGGACAAGGCCGAAATCATTGTCTGCGCCAACAATTTCCATGGGCGCACCGTTACCATTGTGGGCTTCTCAAGCGACGAACAGTATCGCGATGGCTTCGGCCCCTTCGCGCCCGGGTTTAAGGTGATCCCCTATGGCGACGCTGAGGCACTGCGCAACGCCATCACCCCGAATACCTGCGCCTTCCTCGTGGAACCGATCCAGGGCGAAGCAGGAATCCTGATACCGCCGGTTGGATTCCTCCACGCAGCCGCTGAGATCTGCCGCCAGAACCGCGTGCTTCTCATGACCGATGAAATTCAGTCCGGCCTGGGGCGCACCGGCAAGCTCTTCGCTTACATGCACGAAGGAATCACGCCGGATGTGCTGATCGTGGGCAAAGCCCTGGCTGGCGGCTTTTATCCGGTTTCGGCCGTTCTTGCGTCTCGCGAGATTCTGGGTGTCATCACGCCCGGCGACCACGGCAGCACATTCGGAGGAAACCCGCTCGGATGCGCCATTGCCAGAACTGCCCTGCGTGTCCTGATGGAAGAGAAGATGGTCGAGCGGTCCGCAGAACTGGGGGATTACTTCCTGTCCCGGCTACGAACGCTCCGCAGTGATGCCATCAAAGAAGTTCGTGGAAAAGGCCTGTGGATCGGCGTCGAACTCTACGGTAAGGCTCGCCCCTACTGCGAAGCCCTGAAGGACGAAGGAATCCTGTGCAAGGAGACTCACGATCACGTCATCCGCATTGGGCCTCCGCTTGTCGTCACACGGGAAGAACTCGATTGGGCATTCGAGCGGATCGCGAAAGTGATAGAGGCAAGCCGGTAAGCTTTTCAGCGGGATCTCGTTACGGTTGTATGACTGGCCACTCTTACCCGTACGTGCGCCAAATCACTTGACAGCTTTCTGAATTGATTCGCTACTCCGAAGTCGTCAAGTTTGACGACATGCATGGGCGCGGATCAGTGGAAGTCATGCGAGCGCACGTCGATGGCCTGGTCGGAGAGCGGCTGCAGGCGTTTGGCGGGGAGGTGGATTACTCCATTCTGATTCTGGAGCGGCCCTTCGACCAGCAAAAACCGCGCACGCGTGACAACAAGCCGTTCCTCTCGAAGAGGTCAGGTGTCAAGGGCGGAGCAAAACCGGAGAATTGGACAGCGACGAGCAGTGGGGAGAAATTCTCTAGTGGAGCTTTTGGATGGAAAAGGCCCGGAAACCGGGCCAGACAGCGAAGTTACGCTGTTTTGTATGAATACGTTAGACTCACTGGCGGAGAGAGGGGGATTCGAACCCCCGATAGAGCTTTTGACCCTATAACGGTTTAGCAAACCGCCGCCTTCAGCCACTCGGCCATCTCTCCGGTTCTTTGTGGATTATACCGGAAGTCTCCCCTTGCACGTGCGGGAGCCCTGCGAATCTTGCTTTCCGGTCGTGAATTGCAGCAACGGCTGCTGCCCCGGATGCTCCGCTTCGGGCTACGAATTCGGCGCCCATCCCGGTCCGGACATGCGTATGGTGCGGCCGCGCCAGGCCGAAGGAAGACACGCGCATCCTCGGCTCGTATGCCCGGTCGCATTGCAACCCATCCCATCGGTGGCGCACAGCAGGAACTGCCCCGGAGCGCGGCACCGCCAAGCCGGGGCAAATCCTGGATTTCCTCTTTCTGCAAGGAAACAAACTTGTTAGATTCACACGTATGCGCCTTGGCTTGAACGATAGTCAGCGGAAGATGCGCTTTTTGCCGTTGATCGCCGCCACCTACTTCATGGTTTCCGGCGGTCCGTACGGCATTGAGGACATCCTGGGTGGGGCGGGTTTTGCCGCAGCGCTGGTCATTCTGCTCGGCATGCCCTTCTTCTGGAGCCTGCCCACGGCGCTGATGATTGGCGAACTGGCCAGCGCCATACCCGCGGAAGGCGGTTTTTATGTGTGGGTCCGGCGTGCGCTCGGCCCATTCTGGGGCTATCAGGAGGGCTGGCTTTCGCTCTCCGCCAGCATCTTCGACATGGCCATCTATCCGGCCATCTTCGTTCTGTATCTGGGCAAGTTCAGCCCGGCCCTGACCGAGGGCTGGCGTGGCTTTGCGTGGTCGATTGCGGTGGTGGTTCTGTGCTCCATCTGGAACCTTCGCGGAGCGCCCGCCGTGGGCGACGGATCCATGGGCCTTTTTGCGCTGCTGCTGGCGCCGTTTGTGGTGCTTACATTCCTGGGCGTCTGGCGGGGGCTTACTGTGCATCCCGCAGTGCAGTGGGGACAGGTGGCCTCCGGTCCCGCGCTCTCAACGGCGGTGCTGGTGGCGATGTGGAACTACATGGGGTGGGACAACGCGTCTACGGTGGCGCAGGAGGTCGAAAATCCGCAGCGCAACTATCCGCGCGCCATGGTGGCCTGCACTCTGCTGGTGGCTGTCACCTATGCCCTGCCGCTGGTCGCCGTCGCCATGGGCGGCATCTCCGTTGAGAGCTTCACCACGGGAGATTGGACAACAGCCGCCAGCGCTCTGGGCGGACCACTGCTCGGCATGATGGTGGTGGCAGGCGGAGCGCTTACGGGAATCGGCATGTTTAACGCGCTGGTGCTCAGCTACACACGCGTGCCCATGGCCATGGCGGAAGACGGCATGTTGCCCGGCATCCTTGCCCGGCGCAACCGCCGCGGCGTGCCCTGGGTCAGCGTCCTCGTTTGCGGAGTGGCCTGGGCGCTGGCTCTGAACCTGCCGTTTGAGCGGCTGATCTCCATTGACCTGATCCTTTACGGATCCAGCCTGCTGCTGGAGTTCGTCGCCCTCATTGTGCTGCGCTTCCGTGAGCCCGATCTGCCACGGCCGTTCCGGGCGGGCAACCTTGCTGTGGCGTGTTCCCTTGCGGTTGGGCCTGCGGCCATGATCGCCTACGCGATCTATGCTTCCCGCCAGGAGAAGCTGATGGGGTCCACCTCCGCGTTGCTGTTTGCGGTGCTGGTGGCTCTGCTTGGACCGCTGTTGTATTGGTTTATGGCAGCGCCGCTTGCCCGGCATCGCAGGGGGACGGAGCAGGCGAGGGGATGAGCCAAACGACGCAGGCCGCCCCCGGAAGAGAGCGGCCTGCTGATCTGCCCATCCAGCCCGGAGCGGCTACGGCTTGAGCGCGGCCTTGTTGGCCTGGTTTTCGCGGAAGAGTTCCATGGCGCGAACCACGTGATCGCGGGCATAGGCGGCGTCGTGCCAGCCCTTCACTTCCACGCGCTTTCCTTCCAGATCCTTATAGATGGAGAAGAAGTGCGTGATCTCTTTCAGCAGATGGGGATAGATGTCCGTGTAGTTCCAGATGTTGGTAAAGCGGGGATTGTTTTTGCCCACGGCCAGCACCTTTTCATCCAGCACGCCCTGGTCCAGCATCTCCAGCAGGCCAATGGGGCGCACTTCCTGCACGCAGCCGGGGAAGCTGGGGCTGGCAACCAGCACCAGCACGTCCAGCGGGTCGCCGTCGTCGCTCAGCGTGGACGGAATGAACCCGTAGTCGCCCGGGTAGTGGACCGGCGAGTGCAGATTTCGATCTAGCTTGAAAACGTGGAGCTGCTTGTCGTACTCAAACTTATTGGTCGCGTCTTTGGGGATCTCAATGACAGCTCGAAAAACTTCGGGGGCGCGTTCGCCCACCGGCAACTCCAGGTAGTTCACCATGTTCCTGTTTCTCCTTGCGCCGTGGGGCGTGGCGGCAGATGGGCAAATCCGTGCGGGACCTCCGGAAATTCACCAGCCATCTGCCGGAACTAATATAATCACAGCTAATGAAGGCGCATGTCTATGTCACTTTGAAGACATCGGTCCTGGATCCGCAGGGCCAGACTATCCAGAACGCTCTACGCAAAATCGGCTTTGCGGATGTAACTGCCGTGCGCCAGGGCAAGTATTTTGTGGTTTCCCTGGCAGATGGCCTGTCCGGCGAGGCTGCGCGTGCCCAGGTGGAGCGTATTGCCCGGGAGGTGCTCACCAACCCGGTCATCGAAGAATTCACATACCGCATTGAGGAATAAGCCTGCCGGCTGGTTCGCCGCCGGGCTGTGTGCAAACGACGCCATGCCATAACCGGCATGGTGGCGCCGTTCTATCGCTTAAAATCCTTGCATGTGCGGAATCGTCGGATACGTTGGTCCCAAGCAGGTTGTCCCCATCATCATTGAGGGGCTCAGGCGCCTCGAATACCGCGGCTACGACTCGGCGGGCATTGCTGTAGGCAGTCCGTCGCGGCCCACCCTTGAGGTTTGCCGCGCTCCAGGCAAGCTGCACAACCTTGAGGAACTGCTCGCCAGCCATCCGCTCGACGGCACCTTTGGCATTGGCCACACCCGCTGGGCGACGCATGGCCGTCCCACCGAAGAGAATGCCCATCCCCATCGCGACTGCACCGGGCGCATCGTTGTTGTCCACAACGGCATTGTGGAGAACTACCTTGCGCTGAAGCGCGAACTGACCGCGCAGGGGCACAAGTTCGTGACGGAGACTGACACCGAGATCATCGCTCACCTGATTGAGCAGGTGCAGAAGGACGCAGAGGCCGCCGGAAGTCCCATTCCGCTGGAGGTCGCCGTGCGCCGGGCCGTGAAGCGCCTGACCGGGGCCTTTGCCCTGGGCATCCTCTCCGCCGCTGAGCCGGACAAGATTATTGCCGCGCGCTCCGGGCCGCCGGTCGTCATTGGCGTAGGAGAGGGCGAGGCCTTTGTCGCCTCCGATGTTCCCGGCATCCTGCACCACACGCGCAATATCTACTTCCTGGCCGATGGCGATATGGCCATCCTGACCCGCGACGGGGTTAGCCTGACGGACTTTGACGGCAACCCCATCGAGCGGACCATCACGCGCATCCAGTGGGACCCGATCCAGGCAGAGAAGGGCGGATTCAAGCACTTCATGCTCAAAGAGATATGGGAGCAGCCAAGGGCCATTCGCGACACCACGCTGGGCCGCGTCTCCCTGGACTCCGGCAAGGTCTTCCTGGGGGAGATGGATATTCCCGAAGAGGAGCTGGCCGCCGCCACCAGCATCAGCATTGCGGCTTGCGGCACCAGCTGGCACGCGGCGCTTACCGGGAAGTACATGATCGAGCGCCTTGCCCGACTGCCCGTGGACGTGGATTACGCAAGCGAGTATCGCTATCGCGACCCCATCGCCGGGCCCGGCTCGCTGGGACTGCTCATCACGCAGTCCGGCGAGACGGCGGATACGCTTGCCGCCCAGCGCGAGATGAAGGCGCTCGGTTCCCCCACGGTGGCCATCTGCAACGTGGTGGGAGCCATGGTGGCCCGCGAGGCTCGCGGCGCCATCTATACCCACGCCGGACCGGAGATTGGCGTGGCGTCTACCAAGGCGTTTACTTCGCAGCTTACGGCGCTGTTCCTGCTGGCTCTCAAGCTGGGCCAGTTGCGCGGCAAGCTCGATGCGGCGCAGTCGGTTGCCCTGATCGAGGAACTGAGCCGCGTTCCTGCGCGCATGGAAGAGGTGCTGCGGACGACCGCCTCGCTGTGCGAGCACCTTGCCCGCGAGTTTTCGAATGCCCGGGATTTTCTGTATCTGGGCCGCGGCATCCATTTTCCCATCGCGCTGGAGGGAGCTCTCAAGCTGAAGGAGATCTCCTATATCCATGCCGAAGGCTATCCGGCGGGGGAGATGAAGCATGGTCCCAATGCCCTCATCGACGAGAACCTGCCCGTGGTGGTGCTGGCCACATGCGACGAGTCAGACCCGGCCTCCCGGCTTCGCTATGAGAAGACGCTCTCCAACATCCAGGAGGTCACGGCGCGCGCCGGTCGCGTGATTGCGATCGCCACGGAAGGGGATACGACCATCGGCGGCCTGGTGGAGCACGTGATTCCCGTACCGCACTCGATTGAGCTGCTTTCGCCGCTGATCGAGATTGTGCCCCTGCAACTGCTTGCCTACTACATTGCTGTTCGCCGCGGCTGCGACGTGGACCAGCCCCGAAACCTGGCAAAATCAGTCACGGTGGAGTAGCCCGCAATTCGGAGAAGGCCCTGTGAAATCGCTGTTGTTGACGGACTATCGAAAGCTGGAGATCGCGGATCTTCCGCGGCCCGAGCCGGGTGCGCACGACGTGCTTGTGCGTGTGGCCGCATGCGGCATCTGCGGGAGCGACGTGCATGGCTACGACGGCTCCTCGGGAAGACGTATACCGCCCCTTGTGATGGGCCATGAAGCCGCGGGTGTTGTAGAGGCTGTGGGCGGCGCCGTAAAGAACTTCAGCCCCGGCGACCGCGTTACCTTCGACTCCACGGTGTACTGCGGCGAGTGCCGCTTCTGCCGCAGCGGCGATGTGAACCTGTGCGACCGGCGGCAGGTGATCGGCGTCTCCTGCGCGGAGTTTCGCCGGGAGGGCGCCTTCGCGGAATACATCGCTGTTCCGGAACGCATCGTCTACAAGCTGCCCGCGGGCATGTCGTTTCCTGAGGCGGCCATGCTTGAGGCTGTCTCCGTCGCGCTCCACGGGGTTCGCGTCAGCGCCGTGCGCGGAGGCGAAACGGCGCTGGTGGTGGGCGCGGGCATGATTGGCCTGCTCACCATGCAGGCTGCGCGGGCTGCCGGTTACAAGCGCGTTCTGATTGCCGATATCGATGCCACGCGGCTTGAGCTTGCCCGCTCTCTCGGAGTCGATGAGGCGCTCTGTCTCTCCGGGCCGCAACTGACGCAGGAGATTCATCGCCATACGAATGGCCTCGGCGTTGACCTCGTACTGGAGGCGGTGGGCCGCAATGAGACCATTGCCACCTCAATTGACTGCGTGCGCAAGGGCGGAACCGTCACGCTTATCGGCAACATTACGCCAGAGGTGACGCTGCCGCTGCAGAAGGTTGTCTCGCGGCAGATTCGCCTGCAGGGCAGCGCTGCTTCCTCGGGTGAGTATCCTGAGGCGATTGACCTGGTGGCGAGCGGCAAGATTCTGGTGAAGCCGCTCATCACCGCGGTGGCGTCGCTGGAAGAGGGGCCCAGCTGGTTTGACCGGCTGTATGCCCATGAGCCGAACCTGATGAAGATTGTGCTTTCTCCGGAGCCGGAATCGGTGGCATTGGCCGGCAGCAAGGCGGGACGATGAGCGAAAAGTTCTTTGACCTCAGCGGGCAGGTTGCCCTGGTGACCGGAACAAGCCGCGGCCTGGGCCAGTATCTGGCGCGCGCGTTGGCTCGGGCTGGCGCGGACCTGATCCTGACCAGCCGCAAGCGCGATACGCTGTCGGAGTTCGAGCAGGAGATTCGAGCCATGGGGCGCAAGGTGCTCTCGCTCGAACTCGACGTGCGCGACCACGCCAGCATCCAAAGCATGGCGCAGCAGGCTGAGGCGGCCTTCGGACAGATTCACATCCTGGTGAACAATGCCGGCTGCAATGTGCGCAAGCCGGCGCTGGACGTGACCTGGGAGGACTGGAACCTGGTGCTCGACACCAATCTGCGCGGCAGCTTTTTTGTGGCGCAGGCCGTGGCCCGGGGCATGATCGCCCGCGGATACGGGCGCATTATCAATATCGGCTCCGTTACCAGCGTCTTTGGCTTTGCAGGTCTGGCTCCGTACGGCGCCAGCCGCGGCGGCATTCGCCAGCTCACCATGAGCCTTGCCGATGACTGGGGACGCCATGGCGTGACGGTGAACTGTCTTGCTCCGGGGTGGTTCCGCACGGAGCAGAACAAGGTGCTCTATGAGGATCCCGAGTGGGTTGCCTACATCACGGATCGCATTCCCGTGAAGCGTCCCGGCCAGCCGCATGATCTGGACGGCGCTGTGGTCTTTCTGGCCTCAGAGGAGAGCCGTTATGTGACCGGGCAGACGCTGCTTGTGGATGGCGGCATCTCTACCGGAGCCACGCGAGCCACGGTGGCGCGCAAGTAGCCTGGGCTGCGGCGACCGCGTGGTCGCCGCCTGCAGTGTTGCTGCAAACTACGCGGTACGCTGCGGCATGGGGATCGTGCGGATCTCGCCGAGCAGGAAGATGTAAGCGGTGATGCCAATCGCCAGATACGCCGCGGCGACAAAGAACGCAGCAGCGAAGGACTGGCGCCCGTTCACCAGGAATCCGGTGATGATGGGCGCGGCGATGCCGGAGATCTGATTCGACAGATTCAGAATGCCGCCCACGGAGCCCACGCTGTCTCCCGGCGCAATCAGCGAGGGCACAGACCAGCCCACGGGCGCCGCTGCCGAAAGACCTCCGATGGCAAGGCTGATCCAGAAGAGCGCCTGACCGGGCGTGTGTGCGCGAGCAGCGCCCAGGATCCCGAGCCCCATGGTGGTGCCCACCACCAGCCAGATGCGCCGGATGCGATCGGCATTGCCGCCGTTGCGAATCAGAAAGTCCACCAGCCATCCGCCGAACACCACGTCGCCCACCGTCGCAACCAGCCAGGGAACGCCGGTGTACATAAACGAGTGCGCAAGGTCGATGTTGAGGGACCGCGACAGGTACACCGGCAGCCATGTCAGCAGCAGATAAAAGACGTAGTTGTACGAGCCGAAGCCGAGCGCCAGGCCCAGCACCTTCTTCTGCCGTATGAGGAAGCTGAGCGATGCGCGCTCGCGGGGCTGCTCCACAATGCCGGCCTCGGCCAGCACCTCCGCGGTCAGCGCCGTGTCTTGCTCTTCGGCGTGCGCCACATGCTCGGGGTCGTGATACATGCCGCAGAAGAGCAGGAAGTAGAGGAAGCTGATGAGGCCGGTTGCGGCAAAGCTCAGCCGCCAGCCAATGTGCAGCAGCATGAGCCCGATGAGGGGCACGCCGATGGCCGAGGAGAACTTGGCGGCGCCGTCAAACAGGCTGGTCGCAAAGCTGCGCTCGCGGGGCGGAAACCAGTATCCGATGGCCTTGGCGTTGGCCGGGAACGTCGGCGCTTCACCGATGCCCAGCAGAAAGCGCGCGCCAAAGAATGCGCCGATGCCCTGGGCGGCTGCGGCGGCAAAGGAGGCCACGCTCCACAGGAAAGTGCTCACGCACCCTACGCGGCGAACGCCGAAGCGATCCAGCAGGACTCCGGAAGGCAATTGCAGCAGGGCGTAGGTCCAGTTGTAGGCGCCCAGCAGAAATCCAAACGTGACGTCGGAGATGCCGAAGGAGGAGCAGAGTGCGTCGTGCGAAACCGAAAGATTCACACGATCGAAGTAGTTGACGAGCACGCCCAGCCCCAGCAGCCATGCAATTTTCCAGCGCTGTCGCGCTACCGCATCGATCACCAGTTACGCCTTCCGTTTTCGCAGTGGAAAGAATTCCCACAGATTCTACCGTGTTCGATGTGTCTTCTGGCCACTCCCCGCAAAATCCAAAATGAAAGAAGCATCGCTTGCGGAGCAGACCGGGAGTAGAGTGTTTGCAGGAACCATGGGCCGCTTCCCCAATTCGGCCTGGTTCTCCGCAGCAAGCTGAAAAGGAGACGAGCGTATGCAAGCACTCACTGCAGAGGAGGCCGCACAGCGCCTCAAATCCATTCCCGCGTGGCAGATTGAGCAGGGCGCGCTGGTGCGCGTCTTTGCGTTCGCAGATTTTCGCGCGGCGCTGGCTTTTGTGAATCAGGTTGGCGCGCTGGCAGAGGATGCCGGCCATCATCCTGACATCGACATTCGTTACAACCGCGTTCGGCTTGCGCTGGTGACGCACGATGCTAACGGGCTGACCGCGAAAGACTTTCACCTTGCATCGGCGGCGGATGCGCTGGTCTGATGCGTGCGCGGCACGGCGTGGCTGCGCACTTTTTGTTGACCCTCCACCGTGGTAACGCTATACTCACAGACATGAGTTTGTACTCCACTCCGGCCCTTTGTTGTGCATGTTGTTGTGCACTGCGCCGGACTGTGGGGTAAGCACGCCTTAACTCAGATCGATTTTTCCCCCCAGGCCCGCGCTGCAGATTCTCTGCCGCTGCGGGTTTTTTCTTTTTCTGCACAAAAAAACACAGTGAGGGTTGTATGGCAGCAATGCTGCAGGAGGCCAACGCATGACGGCTCAGAACCGGCTCAATCACATTCAGTTGCTCGAGGCCGAGAGCATTCACATTCTGCGCGAGGTGGCCTCGGAGTTTCAGAAGCCTGTGATGCTCTACTCCATCGGCAAGGACTCGTCGGTGATGTTGCGCCTTGCACAGAAGGCCTTTCATCCGGGCCCCATCCCGTTTCCGCTGCTGCACGTTGACACCGGATACAAGTTTCACGAGATGCTTGAGTTTCGTGACCGCCTGACCAGCGAACTGGGCGTCAAGCTCATCGTGTGGCGCAATGAGGAGGCGCTGGCGCAGGGCGCGAATCCGGTCAAGCTGGGCACGCAGCGCTGCTGCGGACTGCTGAAGACGCAGGCCCTGCTGGATGGCCTGCGGGCGCATGGATTCGATGCGGCCTTTGGCGGCGCGCGCCGCGATGAAGAGAAGTCGCGCGCCAAGGAGCGCATCTACTCCTTCCGTGACAGCGCGGGCCAGTGGGATCCCAAGAACCAGCGGCCCGAACTGTGGAACCTCTTCAACAGCCGCATCGGGCCCGGCGAAAGCATCCGCGTCTTTCCGCTCTCCAACTGGACGGAGCTGGATATCTGGCACTACATCCACCTGGAGAACATTCCCATTGTGCCGCTCTATCTGGCCAAGGAGCGCCGCATGCTGGTCCGCGGCGACAGCCTCATTCCTGTGGAGCAGTCGTTTGTGCAGGGACTGCCCGGAGAAGAGCAGTGGGTCAAGTGCCGTTTGCGGTCGCTCGGTTGCAGCCCTTGCACCGGCGCCATCCGCTCGGATGCGGACACGGTGCCGAAGATTATCGAAGAGCTGATGGGCATGCGGAACTCCGAGCGCGCCAATCGCGTCATCGATCACGACCAGGACGGTTCCATGGAGCTGAAGAAGCGCGAGGGATATTTCTAGATGATCTTTGCAGAGGAACAGACTGTGAATGGTGCGGATGTGGCCAAGGATACCGCGCACGCATCGATTGAAGCGCTGCTGGAGGCGGAACGCGCCAAGGACCTGCTGCGCTTCAGCACCGCGGGCAGCGTGGATGATGGCAAGTCAACCCTGATTGGCCGCCTGCTGTACGACTCGCGCAATGTGTATGAGGACCATGTGCGGGCCGTGACGCGCGACGCCGCAATTGATTTTGCGCAACTGACGGACGGCCTGCGCGCCGAGCGCGAGCAGGGCATCACGATCGACGTGGCCTACCGCTACTTCTCCACGGCCAAGCGCAAGTTCATCATTGCGGATACGCCGGGCCACGAGCAGTACACGCGCAACATGGCCACCGGCGCTTCCACAGCGGATGTGGCGATTGTGCTGGTGGATGCGCGCAAGGGCATTCTGGATCAGACGCGCCGCCATGCCTGCATTGCGTCGCTGCTGGGCATACCGATTGTGATTGCGGCCATCAACAAGATGGACCTCGTCGAATTTTCGGAGGAGGTGTTTGAGCGCCATCGCCAGGCGCTGCTTGAGCTTGCGCATCGCCTTGAGATCCCCGAGCTGATTGCGGTTCCGGTCAGCGCGCTCGACGGCGACAACATTGTGCATCGCAGCGAGCGCACGCCGTGGTACAGCGGCCCAAGCCTGCTGGAGCTGCTGGAAACCGTTCCGCTGGCCATTGAGCGATCCAGCGCCGGACTGCGATTCCCGGTGCAGCGCGTGGTTCGCCCGCACCAGGACTTCCGCGGCTTTGCCGGACAGATTGCAGCGGGCACCGTTCGCCCGGGCGACGAGGTGGTTGCACTTCCGTCGGGACGTCGCACGCGAGTGCGCTCGATTACGACGTGGGAAGGCGAGCTGGAATTGGCGCACGCGCCGCAGTCGGTCGTGCTCACGCTGGAGGATGAGGTCGACGTTAGCCGCGGAGAGATGATTGCGTCTGTCACCGATGCTCCGCACAGGACCAGGCATTTTGAGGCAACCGTGGTGTGGATGCACGGCACGCCGTTGCAGCCGGGCATGACCTATATGCTGAAGCACACCAGCCAGACCGTGCGCGCGCGCGTGGTGGAGATCCGTTCGCGCATCCACGTAGACCACCTGGAACACCGCCCCGCCGAACAGTTGGGACTGAATGACATTGGGCAGCTGGTGATTGAGACGAGCCTGCCGCTGCTGGCGGATGTCTATCGCGAGAGCCGCGCCACGGGCAGCTTTATCCTCATCGACCCAACCGACAACACCACGGCCGGTGCGGGAATGATTCGCAGCATCGCCGACACGGAGGAAGGCGCGACCCCGATCAATCGCGCAACCCGTGGATTGATTGCTGTCGGGAATCGTCAGGAGCTTGCCGCGGAGTTGGAGAAGTCTCTGCTGCAGGCGGGTGCGCTGGTGCTTCGGACGCGCGTGCCGGTTTCCGCATCCCTGGTGACCATCGCCCGCATCGGTGCGGTGGTGCTGGTCGAAAGCGACGCAAGCGATCCGGTGACGCTGACGCGGGTGGATGTGGCGAATGCCCAGCCGCGCGAGCTGGCATTCGATCATCCCGATGAAATTCTGAACGAACTGCAAAGCCTCGGAGCCCTTCCGACTGGAGACGATGAGAATGACAACGGCCTTGGTATCTGAAGAACTCGTCCGCACAACGGTTGGATTTCTCCGCGACCGCCTTGCCGGCGCAGAGCAGGTCTGCGTCACCAGCAGCTTTCAGGCAGAGGATGTGGTGGTGCTGCACATGGTTCGGCAGATTCTGCCGCAGGTTCCGGTGCTCTTTCTGGAGACGGGCTATCACTTTCCGGAGACGTTGGAGTATCGCGACCGCATGGCAGCGGAGTGGAAGCTGAATCTGATCAACGTGGAGCCGGAGATTACGGTGGCGCAGCAGGAGTCGCAGTTCGGCATTCTGCACCAGACGGCTCCCGACCGCTGCTGCGGAATTCGCAAGGTGGAGCCGCTCTTCCGCTCGCTTGCGAACTACAAGGTGTGGGTGACGGGGCTGCGCCGCCAGCAATCCAAGTCCCGCGCCAACCTGCAGCCGGAAGAGAGCTTCGCGCTGCCCAGCGGGCACACGCTGGCAAAGCTCAGTCCGCTGACGGAGTGGACCACGCGCGATGTGTGGTACTACGCGCAGGAGCATCAGATTCCGCTGCTGCCGCTGTATGAGCTCGGTTACACGAGCATCGGATGCGCGCCGTGCACGAGTTTGCCCTTTGACCCCGATGATCCGCGCTCCGGGCGCTGGTCGGGCCGCAAGCTGGAATGCGGCATTCACGTGCAACCCTCGTAAAGCTGGAGAATGCAGTGGAACTTTTGCTGGGCTTTCTGATTGCCGCACTGATTGCGATGACCGGCATGGGCGCGGGCACCGTTACGGCGCCCCTGCTCATCCTGTTTCTGCACGTGCCGGTCTCCATTGCGGTGGGCACGGCCCTGGCGTATTCGGCGGCGGTCAAGCTGGTGGTTGTTCCCGTGCAGGTTTGGCGGCGCACGGTGGTGTGGCGCACGGTGGGCGTCATGCTGCTGGCCGGCGTGCCGGGCGTTGTGCTGGGCACCATGCTGCTGCGCCGCATCGCCAGCAACCGGGGCAACTCCATCTGGCTCTATCTTGCGCTGGGCAGCATGATTGCGCTTTCGTCCGCGTGGCATGTTTACAGGCACTTTCGTCCGGCGCGCGTGGCCGAGGGGCGCCGCTACCGGCCGGGATGGCTGGCCGCAGCCATGTTTCCTGTCGGTATGGAGGTGGGCTTCTCCTCCTCCGGAGCGGGCGCCCTGGGAACGCTGGCCCTGCTTGGCCTTACAAACCTGGAGGCGGCGCAAATCGTGGGCACGGACCTGAGCTTTGGCCTGTGCCTTTCGCTGATCGGCGGCGGACTGCACCTGAGCTATGGCGGCTTTGATGCGGCGGTGCTCAGCCGGCTGATCATTGGCGGCATCTTCGGCGCGGTGGCGGGCACCTCACTTGCGCCGCGCGTTCCGGCCCGTGCCATGCGGCTTGCGCTGTCGCTCAGCCTGCTCGCTATCGGGATGCAGCTTTGCTGGCGCGCGCTGGCGCAGGCGCACATTTAGCCTGCATCCAGCGCATTTCGCTGCGCCGGGCTTGCCCGCATCGCGTCCTGCTGGCGATACTGCCATTGGCGCCGGTTCGGGCCGCATCTTCCCGCAAGCGAGATATCCTTTTGGCGCGCGAATACGACACGGCACGTCTGGTCCGCAAAGAATGCATCTCAGAGCAGACCCAATGCTTTCACTTCGAGTTCGTTCTGGAAGGAAGGCAGGACTTCCTGTTCACGCCGGGCCAGTTCGTTTCCTTTGTGGCGAACGATGCTGACGGCAAAGAGCAGACCCGCGCCTACTCCATCGCGTCGGCTCCGCGCGGCAACCGGTTTGATCTCTGCATTAACCGCGTGGGAGCGGGCTTTTTCTCAAATCATCTGATTGATCTTGCCGCTGGCGACAAGGTTCGGATGCACGGGCCCTACGGGTACTTCACCCTGCGCGAGCCCATCACGGACTCGATCCTGATTGCCACCGGAACGGGCATCGCGCCCATGCGGGGATTTGTGCAGTGGCTGTTCCCGGCCGACGGAACGGACCGGAGCGAAGGCAAGGACATATGGCTGGTGGAGGGCACGCGCCACGCAGGCGACCTCTACTATCGCGAGGAGTTTGAGACGCTGGCGGCCCGCAAGCCCAACTTCCACTATCTGCCCACGCTGAGCCGCGCCGAGGAGAGCTGGCCCGGCCTGCGCGGTTACGTGCAGGAGCATGTGGCCCGCATTGTGGAAGAGCGCGCGGCGCGCCTGGGGCAGCCTTTGCCCGTGCCGCCGCTGGACCCGGCCACGCCCAGGGATGCGATGCGGTTTGACATCCATGCCTACATCTGCGGGCTGAACAACATGGTCAGCGCGGTGCGGGAGCGGCTTGTGCGCTTTGGATGGCACCGCAGACAGATCGTCTTTGAGCGCTACGACTGAGGACCGGTTGCGGTTCTAAAGGTTGAAGAGTTCCTTCAGGCGACGGGTCTGGGCGCGGCTGACGGGAATCTCGGTCTGGTGCTTGTCGTTCATGCGCAACTGGTAGCTGGACTTGAACCACGGCACCACTTCGCGAATGTGATTGATGTTGACCACGTAACCGCGATGGGCGCGCCAGAAGAGCGCGGGGTCCAGCAACTCCAGCAGCTCCTCCAGTGTGCGGCACTTGGAGTGCCCCTCGAAGTGTTGCGTGACAACGCGAATGACGCCTTCGTCGATGGCGGCAAAGCAGATGTCGGCCTGGTCCACCAGCAGCAACCGGCTCTGCGCCTGCACAATAAGCCGCGCGGGCTGCTGGGCGCGCGTGCCGGACTGGGGGCGGTTCAGCAGGCGCAGCAGTGCGTCGATTTGCGACTCCGGCAGGGCGCCGGCGCCTGCATTACCGCTGGCGATGCGGGTGCGGACGCGCTCGAGGGCCTGTTCCACGCGCTTGCGGTCAAAGGGCTTGAGCAGATAGTCCACCGCGTTCACGTCAAAGGCGCGTACGGCGTACTGGTCATAGGCCGTGGCAAAGATAACCTGCGGCAGGGGTTCGGCGTCGTGCCCGGGGCGTGCGCGGTGCCGCTCCATCAGGCGATGGAGGACGGCAAAGCCATCGAGGCCGGGCATCTGGACGTCGAGAAAGACGAGGTCCGGGTGGTGCTCTTCAATCAGATCCACGGCTTCAATGCCGTTGGTTCCCTGCGCCACCACGTCCACGCCGCCCATCTCATCGAGCAGATACTTCAACTCGTCGCGGGCCAGTTGTTCGTCGTCGATGATCAGGGCGGAGATGGACATGCGGACTCGAAGTTCGATTGTAGGAAGGCCATGCCGCCGGGTCAATCCGTGGCGCGTCAGCCGCCCATGGCGTGCAGCCGCGCCGGCATGTGGTCGCGGGAGATCTCGTGTCCGCAACGGGTGCAGAACTGGTCCGTTGCGCGCACGGTGCGGTAGCAGTTGCCGCAGCTGGCGGTGAGCTGGTAGTTGCACTGCGGGCAGAAGTGAAAATCGCTCTGCACATGGGTGGAGCAGGCCGGGCAGCGCGATACGAGCGGCGCGCGCAGCAAAAAGTAGAGCACAGCGCCGATGCCGCCGGGCATGACAAAGCAGATCAGCATCCAGAAGCGCGCGCTCATGGCGCGCCGGGGAGCGTCCTTGCTGACGAATCCGACCATCAGGCAGTAGAGCGCGGCGAGCAGGCCCCAGGACAGGTTCAGGTAGATGCGCAGCCCAAGGGGCGCGGCATGGTGTTGCTGGCGGGGAAAGACCAGCCAGAAGTAATACTCAACCAATACGAAGACGGCGGCGGAAAGCAGGATGGACCATACGGGAACCAGTCGCGTATCTTCGTTGGCGCTAATGACTTGCGGATCGGGCATAGTGCAGCCCCTCCCTTGGAGGGTCCTTCATCGGATCAAGCTCAGCTTAACCCTTATTCCAATGGACGGGAAGAGCGCGAAGGAAGTTGCGTTGGCCGGGCGAAGATGCGCCGTGGGCGGTTGCGGGGCGGTCAGGGCTTGCGGCGCAGCCAGCCTGCCAGCAGGGCGGCGGCCAGCAGCGCGGTGCTGACAAAGAAGGCCCAGACGGTGAACTGGCTGGTGAGGCCGGCCAGGCGGCCTTCCTCGACGAGCGTTTCGGCGATCCACCATATGGGAGGGCCGACCACGAAAAATATGAGAAGCGTGGCGGCCAGCGCCACGGCGCGGCTGCGCCGGCTGCCGGCCTTCTGCTCCTTCATTACGCCCAGAGAGGTCATGACGACGCGCCGCGTGCGGTTGGCCACGCTGCGATCGCCGTTGGCCTGCACACCGGCCAGCGACTTGACCAGATCGCGTTCGTCGTTAGGGTTCGTCCTGGGATTGGGGGCCACGCCGTGGGCGGGCCCTGCGGTCTTCACACCGCCTCCTGGCGGGTGAGCTGCGTTGCCTGCAGCCGAGGCCGGATGGCGGCAAGGCCCCGGTAGAGTCTTGATTTCACGGTGGAAAGCGGCGCGCGGGTTACCTTGGCAATCTCTTCGAGCGACAGCTCCTCATGGAAGCGCAGCACCAGCACCTCGCGGTAGAGGGTGTCGAGCTGGAGCATGGCCGCGGCGATCTGCTCGCGGTCTTCGCCGCTGGCGACGCGGTCAAACGGGCTGGGCTGGATGTCGGCTACCTCGAAGGTCATGGGGCGGTCGTCGTCGCCGCCGCTCTCAAACATCTCATCCAGGCTGGACATGGTGCGCTTGCGCCGCTGATCGATGACCAGGTTGCGGGCGATGGTGAAGAGCCAGGTCTCAAACCGTGCCTTGCCGTTGAACTGGGTGCCGCGGGTGAGTACCCGCATCCACACTTCCTGAAAGAGATCCTCGGCCATCTCGCGGTTGCCGGTGAGGAACAGCAGATAGCGCAGCAGCCGGTGCTGGTAGCGCACGATCAGCTGGTCCAGCAGGCCCGCTTCCTGCCGCTTCAGACCGTCGGCGATGGCGAGGCTTTCCTGCCTGGCCTGCTCGTCGGCTATCGTCGCAGAACCGGCAGTGAAGATGGAGCGAATGGCAGCAGCGGCAATCATCTTGCTCAATTAGACGACAAATTGGGCAGCGAAGCCGCAGAGATTGTTCGAATTCCGGAAAAAAGTTTCCCTGCGGAATCGCCGGGCTGATACACCGGGCCGGATAGGCCGGGATTTCGAGGCTTTCGGGCTCGGCTGCGAAGGCCATCTTCTACACTATCGAGTATGGAAGTTCTCTATGGTCTGCATCCGGTGGAGGAGGCTCTCAAGGCCGGCCGGCGGCGATTTGATCATGTGCTGGTGGCCCGCGAGCGCCATGACGACCGGCTGGCGCACCTGATTGCCGAGTGCCGCCAGGCCGGTGTGCGCGTGCGCCAGGAGCCGCGCGAGCAACTGACGCAGCTGGCCGGGACCGCTGCCCACCAGGGTGTGGTGGCTGTGGTGCGGCCGCAGGAGTTTCTGGCCATTGAGGACCTGTTCCAGCCGGACCCGTCTTGCGGCGTGCCGGGACAGGCGCGGCTGGTGCTGGCGCTGGATGGCGTGGAAGACCCGCAGAATCTGGGGGCTCTGCTGCGCGTGGCCGATGGAGCGGGCGTGGATGGCGTGGTGCTGACGGAGCGGCGGTCGGCGCCGCTGAGTCCGGTGGCGGTGAAGGCCAGCGCCGGGGCTGCCGAGCATCTGCGGATTGCCCGCGTGGTGAACCTGGTGCGGGCTCTGGAAGACCTGAAGCAGCAGAATCTATGGATCATAGGGCTGGACGAGCGCGGAACGGCGGATTATGACCAGTTTGACCTGACCGGCGACTGCGTGCTGGTGCTGGGGCGCGAAGGCGCAGGATTGCACGACCTGGTGCGGCGCACCTGCGACCACCTGTTGCGGATCCCGATGGCGGGCGGAGTGAGCTCGCTGAATGTGTCGGCCGCGGGCGCGGTGGTGCTGTATGAGGCCTTCCGGCAGCGGCGGAGCGCGGCGCGGCAGAAGAGCGCCGACGCTCGCCCCGGTGGAGCGGGCGCGTCCAAACCCAAGCAACAGAAAGGCCTCGGTTCATGATGTTTTCCTTTGCCCGGATCAGGGCAATCGCCGCGGTAGCCGCATTGGTGGCTGCATCCGCAGGCTGGGCGCAGACGGCTGCCCGGCCCGCAAGCCAGGCCAAAACGGCCGCAAGCCAGCCGGCCCCTGCGAAGCCGCAGGCCAGCCAGCCAGGCGGCAAGGTGATCTTTTCGCGGTCCTCGGACGCCAATGGCCAGACCACGACCGAGGCCGGACCTGCCGCGCCGCAGCCCGCGATCCAGATGGCCAGCGAGCCGGCGGTGAGCGACGAGGCGCGCCAGGCCATCCGCTTTACGGTGATGAACCTGGATGTGCGTCTGCACCCCTCGAATAACCAGATGGCCGTGCGCGCGCTGCTGACGGTGCGGAATGACGGCAAGACGGCGCTGACGCGCGTGCCGCTGCAGATCTCGTCCACGCTGAACTGGGAGCAGATTCGCGTGGAGGGCCGGGATGTGTCGTTCCCGGTGGCCACGCTGAACTCCGATACGGACCACACGGGGCAACTGCACGAGGCGGCGGTTCCGCTGGCGCAGCCGCTGCAGCCGGGAGCGACGCTGCAACTGGATGTGACCTACTCCGGCACGGTGAGCAAGGCGGCCAAGCGGCTGGTGGCGGTGGGCGCGCCGGAGGATCAGGCGCTGCTTTCGGACTGGGACGAGGTGACGGTTCCGTTCACGGGGCTGCGCGGGTTTGGCAACGTGGTGTGGTATCCGGTGGCGAGCGTGCCGGTGATTCTGGGCGACGGGGCCCGTGTTTTCAACGAGATCGGGCGGCACAAGCAGAGCATGACCGGGGTGCGCTTCCGGCTGCGGCTCACGGTGGAGTTTCCCCACGGGCATCCGCCCACGGTGGCGCTGGTGAACGGGCATCCGGTGGCGCTGAAGGTGACGGACCTGGGCGGGCTGGACCCGGAGGTGACGGGCGTTGCTGCGGCAAGCTATGCGTCCGTGCTGGGCTTTGAGGCGCCGAGCATCTTTGCGGCGATCCGAAAGCCGAATGCGGGGACGAACCTGACGGCGTGGACGGTGCCGGAGGACGACGTCACGGTGGAGAGCTGGGTTACCGAGGCGGTGGCCGTGACGCCGTTTGTGCAGGGCTGGCTGGGCAAGAGTCCGCGAGCGCAACTGACGCTGCTGGACCTGCCGGACCCGGGCGATGCGCCGTTTGAGGCAGGTGCGATGCTTGCCGTTCCGCTGCGCGTGCAGACGCAGAGCCACCTGGACGCGATGCTGGTGCATGCCTACGCGCATGCGTGGATGCAGTCGCCGCGCGCGTGGCTGAGCGAGGGCGTGGCGTTCTTCCTGGACACGCTGTGGATGGAGCGGCAAAAGGGGCGCGAGCAGGCGCTGGGCATGCTGGAGGCCGACCGGGCCGCGCTGGCTCTGGAGGAGCCGAGCAGCCCCGGCGAGAGCTCGGGACAGCCGCTGCCGGTGGCCACGGCGCCGGTCTACTATCGCACGAAGGCGGCGTATGTCTTTTGGATGCTGCGGGATCTGGCCGGAGACGCGGCGATCCAGGCGGCTCTGAAGGCCTATGATCCGGCCCAGGACGTGGCTCAGGATGCGGCGCAGGATGCGGCCAGCAAGGGCGGCAGCTATCTGGAGTCGCTGCTCAAGCAGGGTGGCGCGCGGCGGGACCTGTCGTGGTTCTTTGCCGACTGGGTGGATGCCGACAAGGGGCTGCCGGACCTGACCATCCAAAGCGTGTTTCCGAACGCGGCGCAGGCGGGCACGACGCTGGTGGCGGTGAACGTGTCGAACTCAGGCTACGCGGCGGCGGAGGTTCCGGTGTCGGTGCGCACGGCGAAGGCGACGGTGACGGAGCGGCTGCTGGTGCCGGCGCGGAGCACCGCGGTGCAGCGCCTGCTGGTGATGGGCGTGCCCACGGAGGCGCAGGTGAACGATGGCACGGTTCCGGAGACAGAAGCCAGCGTGCACGTGACGAAGATCGATCCGCCACCGCCTGCGCCGCTGGGCATTGGTCCGGTGAATCCGACGCGGCCTTAGACGGGTGCGCTTGGATCGATTAAACGCATTATTATCTTTAATTTGAAGGAAATATTTTCCGTTCGGCGGGTTGGATGGCCGGCGGATTTTCTCTGTTCTACCAGAGGCTCCTTCCGGCGAAAGGCGAAGATTTGTCGAATCGCGCCGCGTAATTTTTCGCACGATTTTCTGTGGAAAAGAAAACTTTCAGGGGGGGGTACCCCCAGGCTTCCAGCTGCCAGCTCTTTCGGAGGCCAGGCAGAACCGAAGGCCGTGGCTACGTGGTTCGGCATACTTCAAGATTAGCGGACTGGCGGGAAATACTTCGCAGATAGCGGTTCAGGAATTTTCTTTTTGTTTTCAATGGGTTAGCGGTTGGGTGGAATTTTTGGGTGTTGACATGGGAATTCCCTCGGGAGCTGAAGCACCTTTTCTTTTGCAACGGGTGATGTGTAGGCTGCAGACCTTACCTTCACTGAAGTCTGTACCCTTCCGAGAAGACAGGCATGGGCGAGGATGTGGTGTGCCACCCGTTTCCCTTCCCTTGCGCGAATGGACAATGGTGCGCAGCCCATTCATGCCAAGGGGCTTATGCTCTGGGTAAGCCTTCGCCCTTATCGAATGAGGCTCCAGCAGGGTAGTGCGAGCTTTGGCGATCAGGAACGATGGTGAGGATGGCCGGTCATCGCTCAGTTGGGAAGGGCTGGTGGGATTCTCAGAATGTAAATTGTCCTTTGGAAAGGTGGAAGCCAGCAGCGGTAATGGACAGGCGGAAATTGTGAAGGTGCAAGACACCATTTGGGACCAAAGACCGTGGTGAATTTCGGCTTGACTACCGGAGTCTTTGGTGCAAAGTCGAGTCGACAGTCCTTGGGAGGTTGGGAAATATCAGGATTGGGGGCGTAAGCGTCAGCTGGGATCTGAATTCGCTGATCGTTGATGTGTCCGCCATATTCGATCTGTGTCCAGCCGTCATATTCGAAGCCGCCTTGGATATTTCTTCGTGGCACTTTTGCAGCTCGAACCTCGTTGATCGCGGCGAGGCGCGCGCGCTGCCATGCGTACCAGTCGTGCGTACCTGCGATGGCGAGGATGGTGTAGACAATAAGTGCAAATGCAGAATAGGCGGGAAGTTCCTGCGCAATATGCCGTTGATACAGCCATAGTAGGCAGAGAATAGCGAAGGGCATTATACCCAGCACGTATCTGTCGTAGATCTCGCCGGTCGCAGCGCGCGGCAACAGAAGGGCAAAGTAACTCGAGACGAAAGGTGTACATAACCAGAAAATCTCGCTTCGCCCGTTTGGGGTTGCCGTGCGATTTTGAGCACCTAGCTTAAGTCGCACACTGGCAACACAAGCTAAGAAAGTGACTAGTACCAGCATTGAGATAGCTAAACGGCCAGACCAAGGCAGGAAAAAGGTCTGAACATCCAGAGCAGATCCTGCACTTGCGTCCCTGAAAGTGGCGAACTCTTTGAAGAGGCTACCCTGAGGCCAGAGTAACTCCCAGTGAAACAAGGATTCAAACACAATCCATATGACCAGAAAGATCACGAATTTGGTGAAGGATGAGCGACTTATTTTGCGGATGTGCGGCAGCCATACAATTAGGAGTGGAAATACCACCAGGAGTAAACAAAGAAACTGGGCAGAGAGGTACATTGTTATGAGAAGCAGGTGTATCAGTACGGGGCTCCAATCGGAGAACGATGCTCGGAAAATATCTTCTTGTATCGAATACCGCTGCTGCGCAAACCAGTGCATGGAGTAGAGCACACCAACAATACAGACGATCCAAAGTGCGAGTGCGGTGGGCAGAACGCCCCGACGCTTGCGGAGGAGCCAACCGGTGGAGGGCACCATAACGAGCGCACCGAGCCAGACGATCTGGCGCACGGTCCCTCCGGCGAGATTGGAAGCTGCGGCGAAACTGAGCCAGGCGATGGTGGCTGTGTGGGTTTGGGCCTGTACGGCACGCTGGCAGCAGTAGAGGCAGAGCACGATGACGAACAAGCCGGAGATGTCCGTCATGAAGCTGGCTGCCAGCGGCATAAAGAGCGGCGAGAGGCCGAGCGTAAGAGTCCCGATGATGGCATTGCGAGCAGAGATGCCGAAGCGAACCAGAATGAGATGGAAGAGAAAGAGCGTGGCAAGCGCCAGGGGGAAGGTGGAGAGTTTGACGGCCATAAAGGAGAAGCCGAAGAGTCGGATGAAGAGAGCTCCCCAGGGAATTTGCCAGCCAAGCATGGCGGTGGCCCAGCCGTTGTAAACAAAGCGGCCAGTCTGAGCAAAAACCTGGGCGGATTTGATGTAGGACCAATCGTCGCCGAAGCCCATCGCCGCGATAGGCCATGTTGCCCAGAAACAGACTGTAAAGATGAGCATACATAGGAAGCTGTTCCGGACTTCGTGGGTCTTTCCAATCATGAGTCATGCGCCCTTAGAAGAAATGGGATGAGGGGTATGCAGGAGATACATAAGCTGGTCGCGCTAGCGGCCGGACTCGACACAGCGAGGCGCGAGGACGATTTGACGCTGATCAACGTAGAACCTGTAGCTAATGAGTGGGACTGCAGGAGGTTGCATGCGGCTATTGAGCAGCATGAGGATAAAGGACAGTGTGAAACTCATGGTCTGCACAAGGACCATAGTGACGCCAAAGGAGACGGTGGTTGCCCAGCCGGGTGTTGCATACCTCGGAAAGAAGATGCGGAGAGTAACAACAAACGGAATGGAGAATGCACTGAGCAAGAATAGGGCGAGAGTCAGGAAGAAGAATCGCACAAATATTGTTTCGGCATAGACGGAGATTCCGCTGAAGCCGTGAACCACGAGCGAGGTGAGATTCATTTTCGATTCGCCAACATACCGTCGGGCACGGTCAATCGGAACTGCCTTAATGGGCAGTCTGGATCGAAGGACGGCGGCGGGAAGGCTATTCCAGAGATCGGGGATGTGGACGAGACGGCGGGCATATTCCTGCGAGAGCAGGCAGAAGTTGCCGAAGTTAATCTGATGCCCCGTGAGTAGCTTGAAGAGCAGCTTATATAACAGGTAAGCAATCTGGAAGGTAAACGTCTCCGTCCGTTTGCCGCGTTTCGCAACTACACAGAATTCAGGGGCATTGCCAGCTGCCTGGAACATCTGTGAAATTGCATGCGGAGAGTCCTCTCCGTCAGCATCCATGACCAGGATGGCATCGCAGTTGTCGTCTTCCACGGCGGCACAGAGGCCGACTGCTATGGCGCGCTGATGGCCGACATTGGTGGTGAGATGAATGATTTCAACTCCGTCGAGATCGCGGAGCGGCTCACTGGTCAGCAAATCAGTGGGGGGAGCGATAGTTGAACCGTCATTGATGACGCTGACAGCAATGCGCACGGGCAGGCTACCTGCGACTTGATCGACTTCACGCAGAAGAATGAGCAATGAATCCCAGTCGTTAAAAACTGGAATCATAAGTCGTAATTTGTGCACAATTCCCCCAAGCCTGGCGCAAAAGCGTTAGGCAATCCAACAGCTAACCCTTTGCAACAACAGGAGCAACCGTACAACCCCCAATGGCTGCAATAGTAACAAGATTCGCGTAAGATCGGCCTGCTTTGTGCGAGCGGTGAATACGACTTTTAACTAAAAGCGGTATAGAGGGCTTACGAGCTCAGTAGCTAGCGGGTGCTATTGGCGGGAAGATTGTTCTTTGCGGGGCTACTCTTCTTTTTCGGCGTTGCGGGCTTTGACTTTGAACCAGATGGGGGTGCCTTTGAAGCCGAAGGACTCGCGGATCTGGTTTTCGAGGAAGCGCTCGAAGGCGAAGTGGAGGCGCACGTCGCGGTCGGTGAACAGGACGAAGGTGGGCGGGGCCACGGCGGCCTGTGTCATGTAGAAGATGCGGATGCGCTTGGACATGGGTACCGGCGCGCGCTGGAAGTCGATGGTGTCGAGGAAGCGGTTCATCTGGCCGGTGGTGACGCGCTTGCGGCGCTCGGCGGCGACGGACATGACCTCGTTGAGCACGCGGGCGATGTTGGTGCCTTCGCGGGCAGACAGGAAGATGACGGGCGCGTAGCTGAGGTACTTGAGGGCGCGGCGAAGCTGCTGCTCGAAGATTTCGCGGTCGGCGGGCGGTCGGCCGTCTGTGCGGCCGGTGGTGACGGCGTCCCACTTGTTGACGAGGATGATGACGCTGCGGCCGCTCTCGTGGGCGTATCCGCCGATGGTGGCGTCGCTGGCGGTGACGCCCTCAGTGGCGTCGATGACGAGGAGGGCAACGTCGGCGGCCTCAAGGTGGCGGCGAGCCATGACGACGCTGAGTTTTTCCGCCATCAGATGGGTTTTGCCCTTGCGGCGGATGCCGGCGGTATCGACGAAGCGGAGCTGCGTGCCCTGGTACTCGACGACCTCATCGACGGCGTCGCGGGTGGTGCCGGCGATGGGCGAGACGATGGCGCGGCTGGTGCCGGTGAGGGCGTTGAGCAGGGTGGACTTGCCGACGTTGGGGCGGCCGATGATGGCGATGGAGATCTCGTGCTGCTCGAACTCGCCGTGGGTGCGGTGCACGGCGGAGGTCTCCGTCTCGGCGGCGGGTTCGGGCTCCGCGGGCTCGGCTGTGGCGGGGATGGCGTCGGCGATGGCGTCGAGCAGGTCGCCGATGCCCAGGCCGTGCTCGGCGCTGATGGGGAAGACGTGGCGGATGCCGAGGCGGCGGAAGTTCTCTGCGGCAAGGGTCATGGCGTCGCCCTCGGCCTTGTTGACGGCGAGAAAGACGGGCTTGGTGCCGCGCTGGAGCATGCGGACGAGGTCGTAGTCGGGGCTGGCCAGCTCGGTGCGCACGTCCACCACGAGCACGAGGGCGTCGGCCTCATCGAGAGCAACGCGGGCCTGGTTGAAGATTTCGGTGGGGATCAGCTCGGGGTCGTCGGGGACGATGCCGCCGGTATCGACTAGGCGGAAGGTGCGGCCGCCCCAGTCGTATTCGCCGTAGATGCGGTCGCGGGTGATGCCGGGCTCGTCGCCCACAATGGAGCGGCGGGTGCCGGTGAGCCGGTTGAACAGCGTGGACTTGCCGACGTTGGGCCGGCCCACGATGGCCACCAGCGGCAGCGCCCTGGCTGCGGGGCGGGCCGGAATCACCGATCTGCGATACGTTGGCAAGAAAATGGTCTCCAGACGAAGTTCAAAAGATACGCGGGTGCCATGCGCGGGCGGATTCCCACGGGCAAGTCGTTTTGTGGCTGCTTATCCAGTGTATCGTCTGGTGGGAAAGTTGAGCGAATAACCGAGGGGGCAACGGGCGCGCGGCAGGGGCGCGTGGGGGATGGCCGACTGCGAATTTTCTGCGCAGGCGAGCCGTTTTGCGTGTACACTGCGGCAATTCTTCCCACAACTGCACGGAGGTTGCAAGTATGCCGAAGTTCGTGATCGAGCGCGAGATTCCGGGCGCGGGTTCGTTGTCCGCCGAGGAGTTGCAGGCGGTGTCGCAGAAGTCGTGCGGCGTGCTGCGGAGCATGGGGCCGCAGATCCAGTGGCTGCATAGCTATGTGACGGACGACAAGATTTATTGCGTCTATGTGGCGCCGAATGAGGACGAGGTGCGGAAGCACGCGGAGCTGGGCGGGTTTCCGGCAAACAGCGTGGCGCGGGTTCGACGCATGATTGACCCGACGACAGCCGAGGGCTGAACCGGAGCTGCGACGCAGGCAGGCGGCTACGGACCCGGAGGGCGGGGTGCGTCACTATGATGGAGGAAGCACCCGGCCCCATGTCCCCGACCGACGCCCCAATCCGCGCCTTGCCCAGCCTGCACGAGTTCTTTGCGCCGGGCGGGATTCTGGCGCGATCCGAGCTGCCCTATGAGTACCGGCCGGGGCAGCTGGAGATGGCGAAGGCCGTGGAGCGGGCGCTGGCCGAGCGCCGCCACCTGATTGTGGAGGCGGGCACGGGCACGGGCAAGACGCTGGCGTATCTGCTGCCGGCGCTGCGCACGGGGCAGCGGGTGATTGTGTCCACGGGGACGAAGGCGCTGCAGGACCAGCTGTATTTTCGCGATGTGCCGTTTCTGGAGTCGCTGCTGGGCGAGCTGCGCGTGTGCTACATGAAGGGCCGGGCGAACTATCTGTGCCGGCACAAGCTGGTGGCGCTGCGCAACCAGCCGATCCTGTCGGGGCTGGAAGAGATTGACCAGTACCGGCAGATTGCGGAGTGGGAGCAGACGACGGAGACGGGTGACCGCTCAGAGCTGTCGGGCCTGCCGGAGTCGAGCGCGCTGTGGCACAAGCTGGATGCGCGGTCGGATGCGTGCCTGGGCACGACGTGCCCGGACTACCAGCGGTGCTTTATTACGGAAATGCGGCGGAGGGCGCTGGAGTCGGACATCATTATTGTGAACCACCACCTGTTCTTTGCCGACCTGGCGGTGAAGCAGGAGGCGGCGGGCGCTCCGGATGCGGGCGTGCTGCCGGAGGCCGCGGCGGTGGTGTTTGACGAGGCGCACGAGCTGGAAGAGGTGGCCTCAAACTACTTTGGCCTGTCGGTGAGCAACATTCGCTTTGAGGAGCTGGCGCGCGATACGGACGTGCTGCTGCGCGGCAAGGAAGGCACGGCGAACATGCCCGCGGTGACGCAGCAACTGCGCGAGCGGGCGCGGATGTTCTTTGGCGGGCTGCCGATGCAGGGCGACGGACGGCAGCCGTTTGCGGCGCGCGAGGAGTTTCTGGAGACAGCCGGGGACCTGTACCTGAGCGTGCGCGCCACGCTGCGCCGCATGGAAGCCGAGATGGAAGGGCTGAAGGGCGTGGAGGAGGCGGCGGGGCTGCGCAAGCGGGTGACACGGCTGCGCACGGAGCTGGAGTTTCTGCTGGAGTCCAACGCGAGCAACATGGTGTATTGGCTGGAGCGGCGCGTGACGGGCGGAGGCGCGGAGGCAGGCGGCGGACGCAGCGCGATGCGCGACCGGGCGCGGGCCACCTTTGTGCAGGCCACGCCGATTGATGTGTCGGAGCTGCTGCGCGAGCTGGTGTTTGAGAGCATTCCCACGGCCGTGCTGACCTCGGCCACGCTGACGGTGCAGGGCGGGTTCCAGCACATCCGCAAGCGGCTGGGGATGCAGGAGGCACGGGAGCTGGTGGTGCCGTCGCACTTTCGCTATGGCGAGCAGGCACTGCTGTATCTGCCGCCGGAGATGCCGGACCCGCGCGACGCGGAGTTTCCCGAGGCGGCGGCGCGCTGCATCGAGCGCGTGCTGCGGCTGAGCCGGGGACGCGCGTTTTGCCTGTTCACCAGCTACAGCCAGATGCGCGACCTGTATGAGCGGCTGCTGCCGGTGGTGGAGTACCCCATCCTGCTGCACGGCACGGCTCCGCGCAAGGCGCTGCTGGAGGAGTTTCGCTCCACGCCGAACGCGGTGCTGTTTGGCACGTCGAGCTTTTGGCAGGGCGTGGATGTGCAGGGCGAGGCGCTGAGCTGCGTGATTATCGACCGGCTGCCGTTTGCGGTGCCGAACGATCCGGTGGTGCAGGCGCGCATGCAGGCGATTGAAGAGGCGGGCGGCAAGCCGTTCTTTGACTACCAGGTGCCCGCGGCGGTGCTGACGCTGAAGCAGGGCTTCGGGCGGCTGATCCGCTCACTGGAGGACCGCGGCGTGCTGGTGCTGCTGGACCCGCGCATCCGGCGGCAGCGGTACGGGCAGACGTTTCTGCAGAGCCTGCCGCCGTATCGGGTGACGACGACGATTACGGATGTGGAGGCGTTCTTCGAGGCGGAGACGCGTTGACCGCGAGGCGGAGACGGTGCAGGAATCGCTTCTTAACATAGGCGCGGGCTTTTCTGTGTAACATGGGTTCGCCGCAGATATGTACCTCCAGGTCAGTTCCTAAAATCGCGATTCGCGGAAACGCGGCATTCTGCCATAAGGTGAGGAACAAGGATGGTTGCACTTCGAAATCCATTGGTTGGTCGTCGTCGGCGGGGAGCGGTGAGTGTGGTGCGGATGGCGGTTTGTCTGCTCGCGCTGCTGCCGCTGCAGGGCAGAGCGCAAGCCGCGCCGGGCCTTGCCGGAGATTACGCCGGCGTGCTGGGCCCGCTGCACCTGAAGCTGCACCTGGCGGTGAGCGCGACGGGCGGCATAACGGGCACGCTCGACAGCCCCGACCAGGGCGCGATCGGGCTTCCGTGCGCGGACTTCCAGGTCTCAGGACACGCTTTGGCCTTCACGGTGCCGTCTGTGCACGGGGCGTGGAAGGGCGAGGTCTCTGCCGACCGGAAGACGCTGACCGGCGCGTGGGACCAGGGCAATCCGCTGCCGCTGGTCTTCAAGCGCTATACGTTTGTGCCCGCAGCCAAGCCTACGCGCGCCGATGGAGTGTGGCTGGGAGCCTTGCAGACGGGCAGCGCGGCACTGCGGCTGCAACTGCATGTAAAGAGCAACAGCGAGGGCCGGGAGTTCTGCTCGCTCGATAGCCTGGACCAGCACGCCATGGGGCTGGAATGCGCCAATGCGGTGCTCCAGGGCGACGCCTTCTCGTTTGATGTGCCGTCCGTGGGCGGGCATTACGCGGGGAAACTCTCAGCGGATGGAAGTTCGCTGACCGGCGAGTGGAGCCAGCATGGCAACTCGCTGCCGCTGACGCTGACGCGGAGGTGAGTGGGGGCGTGGGAGGGCTGGTCTTCGCGCTCTTGTTGCGCGGGAAAGATGGTGTGATCCCAGGTCTCAAAAACGAGACCTGGGGCAGCTGGTCCGCTTGAGACTTCAACGCCTGAGATATCGTTTCAGGGATGAAATGAAGACCATAGCCAAAGCGACACAGAGCACGGTATAGAACACCTGCGCTACAACGAACAATTCGACAAGTTTGAGATGGAAATATGCTGCTACTGATGGAAGGTTCGCTTCCCATGGTCGTGTGATGGGGGAGAACTGAGCGTTGAGGTTGTAAAGCGCCTCAATGCCCGTTCTCAAGACGCCGTAGAAAGAGTAGATCAGGATGGTGAGTACAGCGTCCCTCTTCAGCGCGGCGACTCCTGTGGCGAGAAACAGGAACACTCCGATAATTAATGCATCATCCCATGTAAAAATACCCATCCACCAGAACCAGGGGCAGAACCCTGATGCGTTCCCAATTGACACGTTTATGACGCCCAAAATAGCAGCAATTCCGGAAATCACTAACATTGCCATCCAGGTGATTTGCAGTTTTCTCATTCCGTCTCGCCTTCGGTTTCGTGCGAATCGGTTGCGCTTGACCGAGTTTGCCGACTCCTCTTGTGATGCTTGGCATGTTCTAAATCGTACTTGGCGATTTCAAAGGAGCGCATTTGGGAATACAGCTTGAATCGCCAATAAAAGGCAAGGCCGCCCTCCAACACAAGGATTGAAAGGATAAAGATGAGATAAGCGACTGTGTTGAAGATTATCCGTCCGGATGTCATCGCTAGGATTGAAAAGATAAGCCCCGACACCCCCAAGATAAAGCTGGTCCATACTCTTGGCAGATTCGCTTGTTCGACGTAGTAAGAGTTGAGAATGTCCAAAGCTCCGCCATATATCTCCCGCTTCTGCTTAGGCTCGTCTTGCAGGTTCTTGCGGCTGCCTTTGATCGCCGTATTCATTTCTCGAATCACCCGCGTCCAACCAAGCACGCTCAACAACATATAGGCCGAGTAGCTCATCCCGAACCATAACGGATTTCGGGCCGTGTACAAGAGAATCGTGAGAGCTGCTGCAATAGCCATTCCAATGAATGTCTCGTCAGGAATTCGGTATTGGAGCGGGTCCAAGAAGTCGCACATGATCTCGAATTCCTTGTTGGCCACAAAAATCCATCCGGCGGTGAGAAGGGTCGCCGCCGTTAATAGAGCCAAGTAGAGTTCGTTATTCAGTTCTCGCGGAAGAGCCGTGACTCTGAGAAGCTCGGTTCGGAACAGGCCGATTCCTACCACGCCCAAGATTAATTTTGTGCCCCATTCAATAACATGACGAATGTGAATAGCACGTCTCTCTGTAATAGCCGTCGAATAGACCATAACATTACTCCGCTCTGGATAGTTGGCGGGTGGCCGAGGTCTGCCACCACTACAAAACAATGGGTGCCCCAGGTCTCGACTTTGAGACCTGGGATCGTGTCTCAAATATGCCTGCAAGCATAGAAGAAAAGGGGAGAAAGCGGAAGATTCCGGGGAAGGTTTGATTAGTCCTCGCTCGTGGAGGACTTTCGAACTTATGTGCTGAGCGGAGTTTGTGCTATCCGAGGTCTCAAAGGCGAGACCTTGATGGGCACCCACGGGTGTGGCGGTGCGTGTGCGCACCCGAGACCGGGGTCACCCGGCATAGGCTACAAATGGTATGAGGTGGCAAGGTGGCCCGGATGCAGGTGACTCCCCAGGACGTGCTGATTGTGGTGGACGTGCAGAATGATTTTTGCCCGGGCGGGGCGCTGGCGGTGGCGGAGGGCGACGCGGTGATTCCGGCGATACATCGCATTGCGCCGCTGTTTCACCACGTCATCCTGACGCAGGACTGGCATCCGGCGGGGCACTCGTCGTTTGCGTCGAGCCACGCGGGCAGGCGGCCGTTTGAGCAGATGGAGCTGAGCTATGGGGTGCAAACGCTGTGGCCGGATCACTGCGTGCAGGGCAGCCGGGGAGCGGAGTTTCACGCGGCGCTGCATCTGCCGCAGGCGGAACTGGTGCTGCGCAAGGGCTTTCGCCCGCAGGTGGACTCGTACTCCACCTTTTTTGAGAATGATCGCAGGACGCCGACGGGGCTGGACGGGTATCTGCGCGAGCGGGAGCTGAAGCGGGTGTTTCTGGCCGGGCTGGCGTATGACTACTGCGTGGCCTACTCTGCGCTGGATGCGCGGCGGCTGGGGCTGCCGGCGGTGGTGATTCCGGACTGCTGCCGCGCGATTGACCTGGAGGGCTCAGTGGCCACGGCGGAGCGGGACTTTGCGTGGGCGGGCGTGGAGCAGGTGCAGAGCGGCGACCTTTGCCGCGCGGACGCGACGCCGTAGAATCGCAGCAGGGCGGAAGGCATGTCACGCAACTT
>JAJXWS010000037.1 GCA_021781495.1 Acidobacteriota bacterium
GGGATGGCCGGGAATCACCGCTCAAGTACACTAAGAAGGTTGAATACACGGCAACCGCTCCTGCTGGGGATGGCCGGGAATCACCGCTCAAGTACACTTAACGCCGGGCGCGTGACCGCGCCCGGTCAGCTGGGGATGGCCGGGAATCACCGCTCAAGTACACTCATGGGGATTCCACGACCTGCGCCGAACAGGCTGGGGATGGCCGGGAATCACCGCTCAAGTACACTTCCATTCGCGCATCCCTCTGCTGGAGCCAGGCTGGGGATGGCCGGGAATCACCGCTCAAGTACACTGCACCACGTAGAGACATCGTTAGGTGCTACGCTGGGGATGGCCGGGAATCACCGCTCAAGTACACTTCCATCCGCGCATCCCTCTGCTGGAGCCATGCTGGGGATGGCCGGGAATCACCGCTCAAGTACACTATTTCAGCGTGAGACTGGTGCGCCTGGAAGCTGGGGATGGCCGGGAATCACCGCTCAAGTACACTGTGTTGGAGACTGGAAAGGGCTTGTCGTCTGCTGGGGATGGCCGGGAATCACCGCTCAAGTACACTAGAACACCGCCAACCTGCTCATTCCGAGCAGGTTGGCGGTGTTCGCACTTTTAGAAAAGAAGTATCTGCTCCGGAATCTCTTCCGGTGGTTTCGGTTTTTTGCCATAGAAAACCTCCATCTTGCCGAATTGCAGGTCCGTCACAGTGATCAGCCGCACCTGCCCCAGAGGTGGAATGACCGCATGGATCGTGCTGCGGTGTGTCGCCGCCGCCTCCTCACTGGGGAGAAATCGCGCATAGATCGAAAACTGCAGCATCATGAAGCCGTCTTTGATCAGAGCCTTTCGGAAGCGCGTGTAATCGCGCCGGTTTACCGGCGTTTCCACTGGGAGGTCGAACATGGCAATTAGCCACAAGGATCGATACGCGGATAGCGGCCTCGCTTTCATAGCATTCCCAGATCATCCGTTCGCTTTCAGTGCCCAAACATCTTCCACTTCTGCGCGTTTTACGCCGCGCTTTGGCGCAGGCTGGACTGCGACGACATCGAGTAGACTTGGTAAAGCAGGCTCACTTATCTCGCCGGTTACGCACTTGGCCAGCGAGTTTGCAACACGAAGTAAAACGTCAAACAATGTGCGCTCTTCCCGGTCGTAAACGTAGCGCGCAGTTACTGCTCCAATAATCCAGTTCTTCGTTCGTGAATCAAGCGGCGCTGCTACATCTTCGTGTGCGGCCCATAGCGCCACGCGCCGGTCAATTAGCGGGCGGAATGGCTCCATTACATCCGCAGCCAGGCAGAACGGATCGTAACGGTTGCTGTGCTTGAGGCCAATAGAGGGATGCAAACCGGCAGCGCACAGAGCCCTCGCTACAGCTGCGCGCAGGACGGTATAGCCGTAATCCAAGTGTCGGTTCTGATCATTCTCATCGGAACCACGCCGGAATCTGCCACCAGGAAACAGGTGCTCCCAATAACGGCGCGCGGCCTGGGCCTCCAGGTTGCCGACATCGCCGGAGCGGACCCGCGCCGAGAGGGCTATCAATCCTTCATCGCTGCCGTGGAGTTCGCGCAGAAGCTCGCCCTGGGCCTTTATCTTGACGCGGACGATCTGTTGCCAGAGCCGTTTGCGTGTGGGCAGGGAAATCTCCATCTGGCGGGCGAATCGCTCAGTCTGAATGAAGTGGCTCTGCACTGGAAGCAGCATCGATGCAGGCAGAAACTTGCCGTCTATGGTGATGACCGACCCACCAGCTTCGGCAATGCGCGAGAGCACAGCCTGCGACAGAGTGATCTGCGGATGCGCAAGCAGCAGAGCGGCAATATCGTTGACAGGAATCGTAAAGGGGAGCGAAAGCTGTTCCTCGGGCGCAAGTTCAATCACCAGCTGAGAGTCGCGCACGCTTAACCGTGCAGGATTCGAGATTTCAACGATGCGGTCAATCATCGCAATTCCCTCAGGCACCAAGTTCGATGCGGCTCTTGTTTCCAATCGGGTCGATCCGAATCGGCTGTGGGCTGTCTGAATCTTCCGGCCTTTTCTTGAGAAAATCTGAGAGGCCAATGCGATGTAGTGAGTTCGTTTCGTTCAGCATCTTATCTGTGCCAGCAGCGTTCACCGCAGAGATCCAAATTCGGCCATCGCTTTCGAAGCGCCGCACGATGACAATCTCTCCGTTCTCCATCTCAACCATATCCCCCTTCATCAGGGAGAACCGGTAGGTGACTTCATCATCGTCCCTGAGGCTCTTCTTGAACTCCTCCGACGGCAGCGCGAAGATGTTTGTGCGGGCGCGTTCGCGCTTCGGTATCGACTGGATACTCTGCGCCGCATCAAAGAGTTTCACTACATCCCACCTCCATTTTGTCCCTCGCTGGTTCTGCACGTTGAAGAAGCTCACATAGGCAATCTCGCCCGTCTCCACATTGCGCTCCGGATACCCTTTCCCACGTTTATCCATCCCGAGAGAGGTCGTATTCTTCGTGAACCAGGTCGTGAACTTCTTGATAGGTACAGGCTTACCAAGACGTTTGCCCGGCAAGGTTGGGTATCCGTGCTCTGCCTCCTTCCACATCCGATAACCGCGAACCTCTTCGCCTTTCTTGTTCTTGCCGCGAATCGTTTCACCGAACTCGCGAATGATTCGTTGAATGGTTGTGTTCGGCGATCCGTCCTTGTTTTTCCCTTCCACAATTTGCGCAATCGTACTTTCAATATCCTCCGGCTTCTCCATCTTGCTCAGATCCCGGATCGAGAGGCGCTTGTGGCGAATTGGTGTGTCGTTTTTCGGTGTGCGTCCGTGCTCCTTGCCGAAATATCCCGCCTTGTGTAACTCGCCGCGCAATCTGTGATTGACGCGATGCGAGGTCACGATGTTCTTGAAGGTTCCGCGCAGTCTTTCCAGGCGCTCGCCGTTCAGGCACTCAGGACGCACTTCGCGCCGGACTAGTTTCAGCAACTCCCGGTAGCCGAGTGATGTGTATCTGTCATTCTGGTGCTGGACGTAATAACTTGCGCTGAGAGTGTTGATCTTCCGGATCAAACTCTCTGTTGTCAGCCCAATCACGACCGCATCGAGTGCATGATGCCGATGGTCGCTGCGGTCCTTTTTCTTCGACTCCTTGTTCTTCTCCCGCTTCTCCTGGGCGGTTTCAGCGGTTTTAGTTGCGCCATTGCCTATCAGTTCATGCAGGTTCAGCATCCAGGCATCGCGCAACAGAGCCGTCACCATACCGGATGAGACGAAGATAGCGCGTCGACCCGTGCTGTCCTTGAACTCATCTTGCTCATCAAATTCGACACCAGCGTCCGGCAATACATCCCGCCCGCCGTAAAGTGTCATCAGCAGACGACCGGCAAGCTTGCTGGTATACCGGGTGTCATTGAGCCGCCGCGCGCCAAACTTGCGTGCCTGCTCCGGAGTGTGCAATTGAAAGAGAGCCAGCTTGCGTTTGTTCCCGAACTTCTCGACGCGTTGCAGGATATTTTCCCAATCCTTCTGATTGCCGCCGAAATGTTGCCAGGGCGTCCGATCCAGCTTTTCGTGATTTGTGCTCCGGAAAGTCAGCGTGAGGTTGTCGAGGCTGTTGTCCAGCATCATGCTCTGTGGAATGATATGTTCAATCTCGACTTCGCCGCCAAACAGCTGAGCGTAACTGATGGGATCTCCCGTGTAGGGACAGGTGCAGTGACACTCCATCAGCAGGAGCATCTTGGTAATATCGTCACGTTTCTGGCGTACCAACCCTTCCGCGTCGAGTCCTTCGGCATCATAGTTTCGGCACTCTTTCAGAATCTTCCTCGCCGCCTCAAGCCGGCGCTCGTGATTCCTTTCATTGGCTTCTTCCGTGTCTCTGCGCTGACGGCGGTTCTTTCTCAGTTCACGGGCCAACTCAATGCGAATCTCGTAGGGCTTGCTACCGTGCTTGCGAATGACGGCATTCACAACCTTGCGCAGTTCCGTCAGCGCGCGGATCACGGCAGGATTAGTAAGGCTGCGAATGAACCCGTTCGGGCCAGTCACCTCAGGTACGTAATCAAGTGGTTCCTTCCCGGCGAGCGGATTTGGGTAAACCTTCAGCCGTGCAGTCATGAAGGAAACGCCGTTCCACATCCCGCCCTTCGCCGGATCGAGCAGATTCAGGATCGCCTTGCGCGAGAGTTTGCAGTAGTCGGCCGGCGGGCGATTCTCTGCCCAGATTTGCGCATGGAATTCATCAAGACCCCATTGATCCGCGGCAACGTGCTCACGCTCCTTCAGGCCCTCGGTGGTCCGCCAGCTTTCAACGATCGCAACCTTCTCGTCCCAGGTGAATGAGTCCCACCGTTCCGCCCCAAAGACCCGCAGCATGACGGCATTGACGCGATTCCCCTCAATCTTCCCCTCGTTGAGCTTTTTCTTAGGGTCATCACCCGGCTTCCGCTTCTTCTGGAGGTTGAACTCCGCGTCAGGCATGTCGAGGAGCTTCCGGATCGCGGGAAATGCCAGGTCGCCTTCCTCCTGGAGTTTCTTTACCAACTTCGCGCTTTTCTCCGCGGGTATCTGCTTTTCCAGCATGTCGGCACGGTCAAAATGGCGCAGGTTATTGACCTTCTGCAACAGCCGGAACTGCTGCGCTTCGAGCGATGCCCACGGAGCACGGCGCTCTTCCTGCTCGAGGTCGCAGAATCCAATCAGGTGGGCCGTGCTGGCGAGTGGCCGCTGAAAGAAGAGCAGCTTGCGAATCGCCTGCCAAAGCTTCTCTCTCTTCTCCAACTCTTCCGGTGTCAACCCCGGATGGCTAGTGCGATAAAACTCATCTTGCTTTTCCCAGATAAGATCGAACTCATCTTCAAACATCTCTCGCGCGGTCCAGCGGTGACGGATGCGCTCATCATGGGGATTATGGGCTGTGAACGTGCCGAAATAAGGGCCAATCAGCGGCACTTTGATCGTTCCCGTCTGGCATGCTGCCTGCATCTTCGTGTTCAGATCGCTGATGCCTTTTCTGACCTTGCCCGTGTTCTGCTCATCTCCCTCATCTTCGGTCTCACGTTTCTTCTTGCCCTTCTTGGAGGAGGATGCAGTTTCCTCTTCTTCGGCACTTTCCTCCCTGTCGGTTTCATCCACGGCGCTTGGACGGTATCCTCTACGCTGTGAGAGATGGTAGATAATCTTGCCCAATTCGTACGGTTTCAGCTCTCGTTCCAGGGCTTCTTTCCGCAACACGTATGGCAATGCCTGGTCTGTGTCTAGCATGACCGCGTCTGCTCCACGCCGGCGTCTGGATCCTGAGAGCGAGTGAGCGAGTTCCTTGTCGAGTCTGTTGAAGGTAAGGTGCTTCTGGGCAAAGAGCGGCTCATCTCGATATTCTTCATAAGTAGGCAGCCAGTTATTGGCTTGAAGCAATTTGAAGAGCGAGTTCTGCCGGGCGCGCTTTCTGTCGCCCTGCCGGCGCGCCAGGCGCGCCAGACGGCGTCCGACAGCCTTGGAGCGATCGATTCCCCTAATGATGGCTTCCTCGGTTGGGATCTTGGCTGTAACTTCCACGCCCGGGTCGAATATCCGAACTCCGGCGTCGAAAACTTCAGCTGGCTCAAGCTGTTCATTCAGACGAATAACTGCCCAGCCTATAGATGCTGAACCAAGATCAAGCCCAAGAATATACTTTTGTGAAGAATCTAAGGTTGGAGACATTCAATGCACCTTGACATGCAGATTTTCAACGGGTTATAAGTATAGCAGTGTACTTGAGCGGTGATTCCTGGATCCATTCCTAGTAAGTTTCACCGACGAAGGGTAAATCCCAGGTGAACGCCCCGGAGACGGGGCGTTCTTATTTGGAGAAGAGATTTGCATACGCGCTACCAGCAGATTGCGATGCTGGATGAGGAGACAGGCGAGTTGGTGGAGCGTCGCCTGGAACATGCCAACGGCGAGGCGAAGGAGTTTTATGCTCATCTATCGGGGCCGGTGCGGGTGGCGAACATGGAGACGGGTTCATTGAGTGCCATCACACCAAATTAGTCGCGATTCTTGCCGGAAAACGCAAAGACACACATCGACGACCTCGCATTGGTCTGTCCCAACTGCCACCGTGTGATTCGCCGTGCCAGGCCCTGGCTGTCCATTCAGGAATTGAGGGCGCTTTTGAGATAGAAAGGTGCGATATAGTCGGCTAGATTTTTGGCTTGCCCGCTTCGAGCCACTCCTTAACCTTCTCGGGATTGTCTCTGAGGTGGAGATAGACTGGATCCTCGGTCCGCGACCTTGCAAGAACGATTTCTACGTTTAAAGTCGTTTCGGCTTCTTCTAATTCCCGGAGCCGCTCCGGGAATTTTCTTCTCATGTGATCCCAGTACGCTGGAATCTTGTAGTCCGTCTTGTATGGGTGTTCTGCACAAATATCGAATGATCGCTTCCAACTCAACTCAGGCAGTCCTGCCATAGCCCCCGCCAGGTTTCTGGGGTTCCCACAAAAGCGCCCACTCTTCAAGAACGCTCTCAACTCAGCCTCAAATTGTTCAGGCTTCTCGTAGAACGCCGAATGATATGGGCTAGTGAATTTCTCTTTGTCCGTTGCGGCTAACGTCGCGATGGCTTCCGAAGTGCTTCCGCTTCTTTCCGCTATGCGCAAGACAACTGACAACCGGGGCCAGTTTTGTTCGAGCCACGCAGTGAGCCTCACTCGGCGCTCAAGGAGTACCCCTGAATGAAGCTTCGGCCTGCGCCCCTTGGGGGGCCTGGGTTGCGATGGGGACAGTTCGCCTGACCTATGCGGGTAAACCTCCCTTTCGAGCAGTTCAACCCGTTCTCGCAATTCGGAAACCAACCGATAGAGCTGATCAGTCGAAATTACATCCTTGGAAATACTCGGCGTTTGATGCTTTCTCCTCATAATGCTTTTAAATATACAGACAAATCCTTGTATCTAGAACGCGTGTGGATATCGTAACGGAGGAAAACATATATATATCAATGACTTGCGCTAGATTTGATTCATGCGGAAGCGGTCAAATCCCGAAGCGCAACACCTTGAGGGACACTTGTCGCTATCTGCTTACGAGGGCGAGCGGAGTGCGGTCGAAACCAAATCCGGGGAGTCGGTTCGCCAGTCCGATCCGGGGCTGAGACGGCCTACACCTCCATCGACGGCTGGCCGAAAGCCAGCGGCTCGCCCTCCCGTTTCTCAGTCTTCCATCCTGCATTCATCGGCAGCGGTTGCGTCCCGCGAAGCGGGCATTCCTCAGCCTAAAACTGGCCGGGGTGCGGGGCAGAGCCCCGCCGAGATGCCCCAGCGCGCAGCGCTGGGATCCTTTAGTCCTCCTGCCAAATCAAGCCATGACCAAACTCCCACCCTCGACGATTCCGATATCAAAGCTCTGATCGAGTTCTTTCTGACTCTGGACCGCTGGGACAAGGAGGCGCATGGACCGCAAGTCATGTAGCCGTTGCTCCCGGCCAGCGGACTTCTCGCTCGCCTTTTTGGTGTCCACCATTGGCCTGCGACCACGAGGGCAGAAATGTACTCAGACTGTCCCGTTGTGCAAAGCGTGTATACGCGACGCAGCAGCGCTCTTAGCCTCTACTCCCCTCCAAGACCTCCACGAGCCCCTCCAAGGCGCGTATACAGCGCTGGGCGGGGATTCTCCGGCATTGTCGGCTGGGGTTAGTTCCTGTCCTTCGGCGGCAGCGGCCCACCAGGGCGGCGAAGCCGCCTTGAGTTGCAGGCTCTGTCTAATAGCCTGCAACTCACGTCAAATTGACGAGCCGGAGACGGGCTGTGATCGATAAGCTCGAACTCCGGCTTCCGCGCCTGACACAGTTCCGTTCGGAACCGCGCGAATTTATGTTGGAGAGTCGCTTTTTCGAGAACAGCACCAGGACAAGGACTTCGGGCCGGTACCAGTGGGTGACCGATCTACGTCCGGTCGGAATCGATGCCTTGCTGCACTACGGGCTCAAGCGGGGGGAGAATGATCCCCATGAGGGCGAGCACAAGCTGGAACTGCTGGATACCGGCGAGAAGAGCTATAACCGCCTTGTGGCACAGCTTGAGGCGACTGTCGACGGTCCGGTTGATGACTTGGACGTAATGCGGATTGATCTATGCGCGGACTTGCATGGGACGCCGATCGAATGGTTTTTAGACCGAGCGCGCGTCCGATTCAAGCGCATCGCGCACGAGATGGGGCAGGTCAAATATCAGCGTATTGGCAAAGCCGGAATTCAGACCATCAGTGCTGGCAGGCGGCCCAACATCGTCAGAATCTACGACAAGGTAGCCGAGTACAAAGACCAACTGCGCAAGATGCAGCGCAAGCGCAGCCCAGATGCCGATGATCTCAGCATCGAGCGCGAGTTCGGCGTCGCGGAGGATGCAGTAATCACGAGAGTCGAGCGCCAATTTGGCGGCCAGCGCATTCCGGCCACGATTGACAGTGTTGGACGATTGACGCAGCTCCCCGATTTCAACCCATTCACAAACATTGAAATCAGTAATGGCACAGATGCGAAGCTCCCAACGATTGCGGAATGCGGCCTCGATATGTGGTGCACTGGAATGTGGCTTCGAGAAATGTTGAGGAAGATGGGTCGCCAACAGTTTGATCGATGGTTGGCTGCGAACTCGGCAGGCAATTCCGCACGCTATCGAAAGCGGTACGCCGCTTTCCTGCAGCCTGGCGCAGATGAAACCGTTACAATCCAAACCATCTTTGAGACATACCGCGAATCGGTCATGAAGCAGTTGGCCGCATAGCGGAAACGGGTAAAGGGGCATACACTTATCCCCTACGTATGAGAAAACGCAATGAACTACCCGAAGCCGCGTTGGAATTTTTCCGTAAGCAGGGGCACATAGGGGGCACGCGTCGGGCCGCGAACCTTACCCCCGAGCAGAGAAGCGAGCAGGCACGCAAAGCCGTACAGGCACGATGGGCTAAGCGTGCGGCACAGGCAAAGAAGCAGACCGCGAAAGGGAAGGGGAAGAAGTGATGCCACGCACAGCCGTTCTCTACACCCGCGTCTCCAGCCGGGAGCAGGAGCAGGAAGGTTTCTCGCTCGATGCGCAGTCGAAGCTTTTGCGCGAATATGCCGCGCGCAGCAGCTTCGAGATCGCGCGCGCCTTTGAGGATGTAGAGACGGCAAAGGTCTCCGGGCGGACGCAGTTCGGCGAGATGGTCGCGTTCTTCAAGCGCAACCGTACCTGCCGTGTGCTTCTGGTCGAAAAGACGGATCGGCTCTACCGCAATTACCGCGATGCGGTGACGCTGGAAGACCTCGACATCGAGATTCATTTCGTCAAGGAGGCACAGGTCCTGTCGAAGGAGTCCAAATCGCAGGTCAAGTTCATGCACGATATCCGGCTGGCCGTGGCGCGGAACTACTCGGAGAACCTGCGCGAAGAGGTCAAGAAGGGGATGCAGGAGAAGGCTGCGCAGGGCACATACCCCGGACGTGCCCCCTTTGGCTATCGCAATAACAAGGGCGCGCGCGCTATCGAGATCGACCCGGCAAAGGCACCCATTGTGCTCTTCCTCTTCGAGGCATACGCCAAAGGCCAGCACTCGCTCTTGTCCCTGTCGAAGGATGCGCGGCGCGTCTGGGGCACATCCATCTCAAAAACCAACCTCCACAAGATGCTCACGAACCCGTTTTATGTGGGCAGATTCGAGTGGAGCGGCAGCACATACCAGGGAACCCACCCGCCCTTGATCGCGCACGAACTGTGGGCACAGGCACAGGCCGTGTTGTGCGGCCACAATCGCCCGAAATACGGCAAGCATGCATTTGCATTCCGTGGGCTGCTGACATGTGCCCATGACCATTGTGCCGTGACCGCAGAGATCAAAAAGAACAAGTATGTCTATTACCGGTGCAGCCATGGGCGTGGTCCCTGCGACCTGCCGCGCTTCCGAGAGCAGGAGATCGCAGAAAGACTGGGCCACGCGCTGCGGGATGTGACCATTCCGCCTGAAGTGGCGCGCACGATCGAAACCACGCTCCAGCGTGAGCAGGTGGGCAGAGAGGACGCGCAAGCGCGTGATCGCGCGCGTCTGACGCATGATCTGGAGGCGCTTCACCGCCGCATGGATGCGGCCTACACTGACAAGCTGGACGGCAAAATCGCCGAGCAGTTCTGGCAACGAAAACAGCAGGAATGGGAGATGGAGGAGGCGCGCATTCAGGGCCGGATCGCGGGCCTAAAGGAGACAAGTTCAGAGGATCAATTGCTGACCGCGCGCAGGATTTTAGAACTTGCGCAAAACGCTCATTCCCTGTACGTTACGCGGAATCCTGCCGATCAGGCCGATTTGCTCAGAAAAGTACTTTCGAACTGCTCGATAGACGCTGTAAGTCTTTATCCCACTTACAGAAAGCCGTTCGACCTAATTGCAAAAAGGGTCAAAACTGAAGAATGGTCGGGGAGAGAGGATTCGAACCTCCGACCCCCTGGTCCCGAATCAGCAAACGATGTGCTAAGTTGTTGATTCGTTTAGGTCGGCAGTGCGTCTAGTTGGACCTAAATGCATGGTTTTCGGCAGTAATTGGACCCAAGTTGGACCCAAGATCTTCCGAGAGATCGCCTGGCGGAAGAAGAGCCGGGGTATCTTCAATTGCACCGCCGCCAGCACTTCCGGAATATCACCGACCCTCCGCACAATCGCATAACGCCATTGGCCGTGTCCGCACTCGGATTTCAACTTGTCCAATGCGCGACCAGCGGCTATCTTGGCTTCTCAGAGCAATGATCGCCCGGGCCAGAGTGGTTTCGTTGTTCGCTGCCTGGCGTGGTAGCCCTTGCCCAACGGCTCCGTGGGTCTTCAAGCAAGAGGCGCGGCTCCAGCTTCGGCCGGTTCTCCTTGCCAATCCACGTCAATTCCAGCTTCTGCTTCTTACTCATGCAACCTCTTTCTCTGCGGGTGGCTCAACATGAGTTTCGCCCATCATCATCTTGTAGTGCGCGAGGTGCTCAGATTTCTCAAAGATTGCCCGGAAGACACGCAAGTAGCCTTCCACCTCCGCATCGTCTACCGTCTGGTAAAGATCATCGTTCGCAAGATGGGAACCGCCGTGCATCCAGCGGACAAGGGAGTTGGCAATCAATTTGTCTCTACCCTCGAACTTGGCGCACAAATCATCGAGATTCAAACCGCCGAGGATTTTGAAATAGTTCTCCAATATCCGGCGTAACGTGTTCTGGATGGTCAGCTTAGATCTATCGGGATTCCTCACCTCTGCCCAGAGCAATTCGTAGGACGTTTTAATGGGATTGGTTGTGTGCTTTTCAATCCGTGAATCGGGATCTGACTTGCGAATCACCCAAAACGTCTCCTCGTTCATGGCCACGTCCTGACGCCTGCTGTTGTACGTGACCTCTTTGTGGAAATACACGTTGTGCGTCAAGACAAAGACCTGCTTGATTTGCCCGGAATTGTTCCTGACCTCATCGAGGATGCCTCTGATCAGGCTGCTCACGATATAGAGGATGTCGCTGTCGAGGCTTGAAACCGGGTCATCAAAAACGACTACACGATTGGACGTGATGCCCGACTCCGAATCGCTGCCCTTGAGGAGATGGTAGAAATAGAGGAACGTGATGAAAGTCTTTTCACCTTCGCTCAGAGAGTGCCGTGCATCCTCGCCATTTTGCCGAAGGATTTTGTAGTGCGTGCCGTTGCCTGCGAGCGCCAATGAGAAGCTCAGAAACCCATAGGACTTGAGTATGGAATTGATGGCATCGATGGTCGGCTTGATACTAGTAATGCTCTTCTCTAGTTCCTGTAAGTCGCTCTGCTTCTGTCGCCGTTCTTCCGTGGCAGCTTCGATAGTGCCCTCAATCCCTTTAATCGCCTTGTCAAGACTCGATTTCTTCGTGTCGTAATCCGCGAGGGTGGATTTGAGGCCGACCTCGATGATGTACTTCCATACCTGCGAGATTAGCGTAGTCCGTTCGCGGCCCAGGTTCTTGACCATCTGATTATGCTTCGCTATTGCTTGATTCGCATTGCCAATCAAGCCGGTAATAGAGGTCATTACATTGCCAACGGAGTCGAGGTCGATGACTTGGCTTGGCTCCTTCTTCTTCTGAGCGAGGCGCTGTTTGTTGCTTGCGATGCGAGAGTCGAGTAGCGCCTTCTCGGCTTTAAGCTTTTCAACATCCAAATACTGCGACGGTGCCGCGATAATCGTTGAAAGATGCTGCTGAAGTCGGTCAGCATCCGTCGAGTAATCACTGACCAGCGCGTCCACGGCCTTGCTATCGGCGACGAAGGCTTCGTCGAAATATTCATTCAGGCTGCGTGCAAAATCCTCCGATGTGGTCTGCTGGCAAAACGGGCAGATCCCGCCATTGACGTCATAGTAGGTTTTTCCGGTTCGCACCCAGTCGCTGTTGTTGAGCTTATTGATCATCGCCGCAATATCGACATCTTCTTTCCCGATCACCCGTTTGTGTAGTATCGGATTCGATTCGTGAGAAAGCAGCGCCGTGCCATCAACAAAGCTGACCGGAGTCTCTTCCGTTGGGTCGGAGCCAAACAGGGTGTTCGCCTTTGTCTCCAGTTCTTCGAGTGTCAGGACGCTGGACGAGTTTTTTTTCCTTTCTTGAAGTACCTTCGCCTTGAAGTTTTCCTTGCTGTTCAGAAACCCTCTCAGTGGACCTTTGAACCGCTCTTCATGCCCTGTCTTTTGTAGCCATACAGTCTCCTTGATCTGAGCCTCTAAGGCTGCAAGTTCAGACATCTTTCCACCTGCGCCGTCAGGCCCTTTTAGGGTTTCGTTGGCTTTATCAATCTTCTCGGTTAAGCGACGAATTTCGTCGTTCTTGTCTGCGATGTCCTTCATGGTGTCTGCACGTTTCTCGCCCAGGGTGAAAATTCCCTTGATTTCGGCAGAAGGCACATTGAAGTTCCTAGAGATGAAGTCGCGGTTATATACGTGCACTTCTAATGGTGTCGCGGAGCGCCACTTTAGATCACACGCAGAGAACTGAGGAGCTGTTGGGTCCGCGATCAGGCGCGACAGGGTCGTCTTCCCAGAAGCATTGGGGCCATAAAAATAGTTGAATTGAGAAAAGTCGTTCAGCACTTCGGGTACATCGCCGTAGGTTGCCACTTTTGCAATAGAAATCTTCTCAATCATCGATTCCCCCTATAAAAGGTCATCTGAAACTCCCTCGCGTCATTAAAAGGGACCATCGTTCGACGGCGGAGCAAGCGCGGGGAACTCCAGTCCTTCGATCTGCTGAATTGATTTGCCCGCAATACCCTGCAAGTCGCCATACATTCCAACCGTCGCGTTCATGACGCGCTCAATCTGCTCCGAACGCTTTGCCCACTGCTTCATAATGGCCTTGCGCTCCTTGTCGAGGTCTTCCTGCATACCCGAAAATGCCTCGACAATAGCTTCGACACGCTGGCGGAAACGAGGCCCGGTGAGGTACTGGTAGACCATTTCGGCCTTCGTTTGCTGTCCTTCGTTAATTAGGCGAGCGGCGCTGACTTCTAGAAGGGTGTTGCGCAGAACGGTCGCAACCGGAACGATGACGCGCGGGTGCGCGACCCATACTCCTTCAATCACATCGAAGGTCTCCACTCCCTCCGGGAGTGCCTGAGAGACAATGACAGACATTTCGGCCTTCGCGGTGCGCTGGTCTTCGCGCAGTTTGGCCAGCCAGCCGTTGCTCCAGTTTTTCGTGCGCTTGGCCTCCCACAGGATGGTTCCGGCCATTACTCCGGCCGGACTGACAACTCGCTGAACTGTGTCGCCGCCGAATTCGCCTTTTGGAACCGGCTCAACGGTGTCATTAGGAAACTTGGCGCGAAGCAGATTTTCCAACTCAAGTTCTTGAACTTCACCTTGGAGTTGCTGGGAACCCTGTTCGGCCTTTCTTTGCAACTCTTCGATGGTCCGCTGCATGGAAGCGATCTTCTGATCTCTTTCGGCGACCTTTAACCGCTCTGCCTCTTCAGCTTCCCGCTTGGCCTGGGTCCGCACTTCAGTGAGGTTCTCTTGAACCCGCTTTTCAACTGTCAGATCAAGTTCTCGCTTAGCGTCATCCAGCTCACGCTGCTTCTTGAGGAGTTCGGCCTGAGCCTTCTGCGCTTCGGCCAATTTTTCATTGTTCGCTGCGAGAACTTCCTTGAGTCCCTCAACTTCACGGCTTTTAGCTTCAATCTCTGCGGCGCTGATTAGCTTCGCTTTCTTAGCTTCCTCTGCCGCAATCCGTGACCGTTCTGCCTTCAATTGTTCGGCAACCTGATCGGCAACCTGCTGGTCGAGCTTGCGCCTTGCGTCGGCGACTTTCTTCTCCTTATCACGCAATGCCTCTTCACGCTGTTCGATCTCTTTGTCTTTCTGCGACAGCTTTCTCTCATACTGTCTCCGCGTCGCCTCAAGCAATGGCGCGGCTAGTGACTCAGTGAGCGGAATTTCAGTCTTGCACTTCGGGCAGATAATTGTGGGTTCGGTCATTGCTTGCAGATCTCCAAGGGCATCTTAAGTGGATCAATGTTGGAATACACATAGTCGAGAGGTCTCGAACTCGACACCAAGCCGATTACGAAGCGTCAGTGCGTCTATGGGATGGCATTGAAGCGATAACGGCTTGTTGAGAAATGTCATCCCAAAAGTAGTAGATTCGAAGGCAGCGCGCTGGATCTCTCGTATTTCCGCCACACTTTATGTGCCAGTCCACTGTGCGCTTTTGGCCTTGCCATTCAATCTCGTAGACGTCATTGCCGCAGTGAGCATTGATTACTCCGGCCTCGATAACTGCATCGCTTATGGATCCACCTGCAACCCCGTTCTTAGCTGTACGGTAATCGTTCGCAAGCCAGCGGAGGCACCGGGCCGCCAGCTCTACATCCTCAAATTCGGCAGACTTCAAAGAACGTCGGCCTTGTGGTGACAAAATAACTCGACCTGCCAAGTTAACATCGCACCAATTGCAGAATGCATCCCAACTCTCAGGGAGGTTGATCTTTGCGTCTGGGGTCACTCCAGATGTCTTGAGTTGATCTATGAGTTGCTGCACCCTAAAGGACGCTGCTCGCAATTGTGCTTCGGATGTTTCGGCCCTTTGTTCTGCTTCTTGATGAAGATCTGAGAACTGCTGTTCATAGTTTCTGGATTCGGCAAGTTGCACTTCCAGCAAACGTATTCGCTCGGTCGCGGTAGCGAGTCGTTCATGGTCCGTTGCGCCACTGTCCTGAAGTGCAAGCTGGCGCTTCTGCAGCGCCTGCGACTTGACTGCCGAAAACGCCAAGATGTCTTTACCGAGCGAAAGCCTACGGACACTGCCATTTGCTGCGATCCATCTCAGCCTTGTTAGCGCGGAATCTGCGGTACTCAGACTAGAGAAGTTGTGGGGTAGCAGAAGTTCGTGCCCGCCGAACGGATTTGCATCTTCAGTAAAGCCGGGCAAATAGACCCGCGCTGCTCCTTCATACACAGATAGTTGTTTCCCAAATCTCTCAGTCAATGCCCAACTTGCCGCTGATGGTACAACCACTACAATGGCCAATCCGGCACAAGCTGCCGCGAGTACCACAGGATCCAACAAGGGCGTGTATGGGTCAGACGAGTTCGTTGGAACTGACAGAGCGATGATCGGCAGCTTTCTGGCGGGATCCAAGAGAGCGTCGATCAAGAGTTCGATACTGCGCTGCGATTTGATGATCAGGTGCTTATCGGTGAGTCTGTACGAGCCAGCCAAGAGGCCAGGAGAGTCGATTATCTGCCTCACTACCCCAGGGACATGCGGCTCGATTGCAAGAAAGCGTTCTGATGTGCCCACCAACAGGCGAAGCGTAAACTGTGACTGCAATTCACTACCGTCGGACGAAATAGTGATCTCAGAGGTCCATATTCGTCCAGCAATCTCTTTGTCGGGGTCTTCAATTCTCAGGGACCAAATATCTTTACCGTCTTCTTCAAGGTGAATGGCGGAACAACTTCGTCCACTCGACAGATGCTCGAAGTCCCTAAATTCCCACGCTTCCTTTGGCAAAGCGCCAATCGCCTTGTTTTGCGCCCAACGAAGCACATGAGTTCTTGCAATGCTCAATGCAGTGGAAGGGCCTTCTGAGGTGAGACTCGCGGCAACTCGAAGGATCTCTTGCTCTCGTAGCTGCCGAGAAGACCTATTTGACCGCTGCAGAGGTCCTGAACTGTCAGATTCTTCTATCATTTTTCGATCGCCTCTATGACCCTCCGGCGTTCTAGCTCGGACTAATCCTGCCAGGCCCTTGGGAAGACTTATAAGTCCCGGCTCGAAGATAGCTCCAAATTGCCAAAGGATAAATTGTGGTGCGTCTGTAATGGCCTCCCAAATCTCCGGCTTTCGTTTCCCTCGTGCCAACTTGGCGCCGGGTCAAGGGAAGTGCTACAGCGATAAGTCATTGGCGACGTTCGCTTGCGGAACTGCGCCTTGGTGCCTGGATCGGGGCGCATTGGGCTCTCTGCGGTCTCGTACTGGTAGCTGTTTGCTGCTTGTGACTTGGCCGAGCGGTGTGCCTTCTTCTTGGGAGCCATTGTGTCTGATGCCTCTATTGGTATGGGGCAGGGAGATGCTTCCTCTTTTGCACTTTCAGCTTAGCACCCGTTAACAAGGCAAACAGAGAAGTTTCCACTAAGGTAACTTCCATCGCAATAAACCGGACTCCCAGACCTTGCTGGAGTCTGTCGCTCGGCGATGAGAGAAATTCCAGGGCCCTCGGGCAAGGCCTGGAGGCGATCCGGGGAGCCGAGTGCTCCTTTGGAGGTGAAATGCCCAGATTTGCCTGGCGTGCGGCATGCGAAGGTTGAGCGAGTCAGGAGGATCTGGCATAAAAACCATGTCATTTCAATGGCTTGCGTAGAGCATGCAGATAATTAACGGAATTTGTAATACGTTGGATTTATCCCACACAAATGTTTGCGCGAAACGCTTAGGTATACGGATTCGTGCGTAAGGAGAAATGCTTATGAAGCTTTGCAATGGTTGTAATCGCCCAGTTGATTATTCGGTTTGTACAGTCGTTTCGACAAACCGGATTAGCCCACGCTTCCAAAAGTGCTCAAAATCCATTCCGCTCTGCATGACTTGCCTCGATGCCTTTGTGGCAGGAGGGGATGTGCAGATCGCCGAATCCCTCCGCGAGAGCATTAGGCCCGCATTCACCGCACTCGTGCAACACGTTGAGACCTCATTCAAGTCTCAACAGGTTCGCTAGGAGAGCGACGCTTATGGGAGGCGTGATGCGGTGCGTTCATGAAATCCGGGCAGACGGGGTCGCGCCCGTTCCGGTGGCTGATACGTGCCTACACTCACAGCAAATGACAGCCGAACACTGTCTGCCTCCCGCCCAAAATGCTGCGCAATGCGCATTAGAGCGTGTTTACAGCATTGCAAGGCCTTCAGTGGCCCCAAGGTATTGGGAAGGCGCTAATCGCTCACCTATCAGCCTAAAAACGCGCGGGGGTGTGGGGGCTGGCCCCCACCGTATCGCGCGCATCGCGCGCGTTCTTTACTTAGTTCACCGTAGTACAGAGCAATCGTAACAACGCACAGAGGAGGTTCTTTCGATGCAGCAGGGATCAGGGAATAACCGCGAATGTGAGAATGAGAGGAAGTCGGCTGCAGCGCCTTCTGGACTGCTTCCAAACGGGCGGAAGAGGCTTTGTGGAGCGTGGACTCTTCATGGAGCAAGGCGCGTGCCCAAGCCGCGCGACCCCAATGTGCGGAAGTTCGCACGGCTTCGCTGCAAATGTTGGTCCTGCTCCTTGTGCGGGCCTCGAAAGGCGACTCGGTACCGTGGGCAAATCCTCCGTGCTGTGAACCGCTTCAAGAGGGTCCGTATGCTCACACTTACCCTGGACGTGCGCAAGATCGCTTCCGGCAGCGAACTGCAAACCTTCCTGGAGCACTTCCAAGAGCACAAAGCATTAAAGACGGCTTGCCGATGCGCTACCTGCGAAAAAGTCCAGGTGCAGTCAATCGCGCACATCCGGAAGTGCTGGAGCAAGCTGCGAGTCTACCTCCATCGCAAACTCGGAGCCGCGCCCAAATACGTTGCCGTTTTGGAGTTTCAGAAGGTCACAGGCCTGGCCCATCTCCACATTGCGACTGACCACTGGATCGACCAGGCTTGGGCGAAAGAAGCCTGGCAGGCGCTGGGCGGCGGGCAGCACGTCGACATCCGTCACATCGACGCACATCGGGCCGGCGCGTATCTCTCGAAGTACCTCTCAAAGGAATTGCTTTTGAGTGCACCTCCCGGTGTAAGACGTGTCACCACGTCACGGTCAATACACCTCGACGAAAAGAAGCCCTCCGAGTACCAGTGGGAAGTAATCAAGGCCGAGATTGACCGCATTCTGATCATCTTCAGAGAGTCCGCGAACCAGGTAGTGCTCAGTGACGGCGAATTGGAGTCGTTTGCGGCGCGGGAGTGATGCGTGTCCACGTGTGACACGTATGTGCCTCACGTGGTTTGACAGTGACGATGTGCGCATGCGCTTACGCGTGTACATACAGGCGCATTAAGGACATGTCAGAAGGCGGGGCGCTGGTATCTGAAGCGCTCCTTTACCTCAACCTGCCGGGGTACTGTACCTCGGCCAACCATCCGGGCGCTGGATGCGATCCCGGAAGAAGGGAACTTTGACACATGCGAAATGACCAGACGGTAGGTGCAGCAATGGAAATGGAGACGCGGGAAGAGCCCCGCTTTGTGCAGTTCAACGCTGGCGACGTGTTGGAGGGCGTGCTCATGGCTATCGAACGGATGACAGTGAAGGACAGGGCAACCGGGAGGGACAGGTCAGCCATCCGTTACACGGTCGCAGAACCGGACGGCGGCGTGTGCGCGTTCCTGGGCACGTACCAGCTCAACACCAAGCTCCGGCCCACGGATCGCGGTCACCGAGTCGTCATCCGGTGTGAGGGTGAAGACGTGACGGTGAAGCGTGGTGACAACCAAATGAAAGTCTTTGACGTGCAGGTGTCCAAAGCGCCGGTTCCACGCTCAGCAACGTGCGATGACCTGGGCATCACGGATGCAGATATCCCGTTTTGACGTGCACGCACGTGTGGCCTTTGACGGGTCACACGTGCCCCTTATTCCGGTGTCGGAGAGTGGTCATCGAGAGTGGCAACTGTGACAGCAAAAGCGTGCACGTGCACAGGCACAGCAAACGCGCTGTAAATGGCGCACGTCGGGCACGTCTGAGCGAAGTGCAATTGGGTTGAGTGGCAGCACGTTGAATGATTCTGAGCAGCACGTGAGGGCACGTATGACGTTGAATGAGTGGAATTCTGACTTGATGACGGTTGCGGAGATCGCACGTGTCTTGCACGTCCCAGTTTCGTGGGTGTATGAGCGCACTCGCAGGCGCGGGAAAGAGCGTATTCCGCATATCAAACTCGGGAAGTATCTGCGCTTTGAAATCTTGACGGTTCGGGAATGGCTGAACGGTCTGAGGGCAGCTTGATGAATTCGGGCTTGGGGAATACTCTTCCTGCAGACGCACTACCACCTAAACGGGCGACATTCGGAGGACGAATGACCCGTAAACGGTGTTTTCAAGAAGGCTCACTTTTCAAACGAGGTACGCGCAAGAAAGTGTGGGTCGCGCGCTGGTGGGAAGACGTGATTGGTCAGGACAACCGATTGGAGCGCATTCGGCGCTCTGCGGTGCTGGGCACAGTCGCCGAGATTCCGACAGCTCGTGAAGCAAGGCAGATGATGTCCGATCTGCTGCGCAAGGTGAATAGCGGAGATTTTCGACCGCAGGCGGTTTGGACGTTTCGCCGTTTTGTGGAAGATCGCTGGAAGCCGGATGTGTACCCCGCGCTGAAGTTTTCAGGCAAGAAGTATTACGACAACATGATCGACACGCATCTCATGCCGGTATTCGGTGACATGCAGCTTCGGCTGATCACGAAGGACGCCGCTCAACGCTTTCTGACAGCGAAGGCGGAGGGTGATTTGTCCTGGAAGACGGTCAAGCACATCCGCACCGCGTTTGGCACGATCCTCGAAGCGGCTGTGCGGGATGACCTGTTGATCTCCAACCCCGTCCGAAAGACACGTATGCCGAGACGTGGCGTGGTAGATGAGAAAGCTCCCATTGCACCGGAAGGCCTCAAGGCCTTGATTGAGAAGCTTGCTGAACCCTCCCGCTCTATTGCTTCTTTACTGGCAATGACGGGACTGCGTATTGGCGAACTGCTGGCACTTCGCTGGCAGGACGTTGACCTGCAGGGCGGGTTTCTATCGGTTCGACAGACGGTCTATGAGGGCCATTTCGATGAACCGAAGACCAGGCGCAGCAAACGCCGCATTCCTCTTGGACCGCGATGTGTTGAGATATTTGCGGCCTTGAAGCCTACCGGGGCGGCTCCTGCTGCTTTGGTGTTCTCAGCCCGGAACGGCTCACCGCTGAGTCGGCGCAATCTGCTCAACCGTCAACTGAAGCCAACGTGCAAGGCGCTCGGATTGACGGGAGTGAACTGGCACTGGTTCCGGCACGCTCACGCCACGTTGCTGGACTCGGTGGGGGCACCCATCGGGACAACTCAGGCGCTGCTCGGTCACTCGTCCTCGGAGATCACCCGGGAGACGTACATTCACTCGGTTCCGGCGGACGCACGTCGAGTCGTGGAAGGCGTGGAAAAGCTAATTGGACCCAAATGGACCCAAGTTCCGGATTGGCCGGAACTTGCGAATACGCTAATTAACTGATATTGCGGGATTTAATGGTCGGGGAGAGAGGATTCGAACCTCCGACCCCCTGGTCCCGAACCAGGTGCTCTACCAGGCTGAGCCACTCCCCGAACATTGGTTGTGCTTGCGTATCGTTGGGTGCGGCCTGGTGCGTGCTCCCGCGTGATGCGCTTGCACTAGTGTAGCAGATACCTGCCGGTTGCGGCGAGGCGCGCTCAGCCCTGATTCGCGCACTTCTACGGTTCCTGCTCAAAGCGGCTTGCGTGGATGCGCAGAGCCTGTCGTGAAGCAGCAGTTGGCTCGCATTCGAGGCGTTCGAATGCGGCATTGTTCGGAATCTGTGTCAGCTTGTGCCCTTGGCTGTGCCGGCCCTGCGGCGCGTCTGCCACCGAGCGATGCTAGTCGCTGGTTCCTGTTGCCGCACTTCCGTCGGCGGGCAGATCCAGTGCAACCATTGAGAAGCGAGTCTGGCCGCTCTTGGATTTCTCGAAGCCCACAATATGCTGGTGCCGCTTGGAGCCGGCCTTTAACTGAATTCCGCCACCCATGTTGACGTTGGTGTGTTTGCGGTCATCGGCGCAGGTCAGGCCCTCGGGGGTCTGCGTTGGTGTGCCGATCGGGTTGTTGTCCTGGCAGGTAATCACCTGGCCGTAGCGCCCCAGTTCCTGCTTATAGAACGCTACAACCTTGTCCTGCGGGTCGGGGCTGGTGTAGGAGACGACACGCACGCGCAGTTGCCACTCACCGAAGCCCAGGTGCACATCTGCGGACTTGTTGTTGTCGTCATTCTGCACCTGCGTGGCGCCGGGATAGACAGGCAGGCCAAGGTCGGAGGCTGTGACGGTGTCCGTGTTCACATGGACGCCGCCGAAGGGGGTATCCACCTGCACCTTCTTGTTTTCGCCGTTCGATCCTTTATCGACATTCACCCTGCAACCTGCGATGCCGGCTATCGCGATCAGTGCTGCCAGCAGGCACGCTGTTTTCCGCATCATGGCATTGGCCCTCATTCTCTGCATTACGACACTGGATGACCGATGGTTCCTGGAATCGTTGCGACCCTGGCATCCTCTTTGTACCACCTTCCGCGGCGAGCAGAGCCGAATAGTTGCAGAATGCTACTGATGGGAGAGCGTGCAGCGGCGGTTGCCTGGCTCGAATCCACTTCGTGCTTGCCTGCAGGCGGAGGGAATCCGGTATGGTGGAACGCATGAAGAATGCGTTTACCGGGATAGGTGTTTCCCTGCTTGCGGCGGCGTTGTCGGCTCCTATGGGGCTCACTGGCCAGACTCCTGCTCAACCGTCGAAATCGCAGCCGAGCGAAGTGCTTGTGCAGGTGCACGCCGACCGGTCGACCGGCCCCTACACGCCGATATGGAATTACTTTGGCGCCGATGAGCCGAACTATCTGTATGCGCCGAACGGCAGGAAGCTGCTGGGCGAACTAGCGGCGCTGAGTCCCGTGCCGGTGTACTTTCGCCCGCACAACCTGCTGACGACGGGGAACGGAGACGGATCGCTGAAGTGGGGCTCCACGAATGTCTACACCGAGCGGCCGGACGGAACGCCAGTGTACGACTTTACCATCACAGATCGCATCTTTGATGCTCTGTTGGCGGCGCATGTTCGGCCGCTTGTAGAGATTGGATTCATGCCCGAGGCGCTTTCCACGCATCCTCAGCCTTATCGGCATACCTTTCCCAAAGGGGATGTCTTTACCGGCTGGAGCTATCCGCCAAACGATGAAGCCAAGTGGTCCAGGCTGGTGGTTGCCTACACCGCGCATCTGCATGAGCGCTATGGAAGCCAGGTGGACACGTGGCTGTGGGAGGTGTGGAATGAGCCGGATATCCCCTATTGGCATGGCACGCCGGAGCAGTATGACCGGCTGTACGATCTGACCGCCGCCGCGATCCGCAAGGTGCTGCCCCATGCAAAGATTGGTGGGCCAGAGGCAACGGGTATCCATCCCGGCCGCTCTGAGGCTTTCCTGCGGCAGTTTCTGGAGCATTGTGCGCACGGCGTGAATGCCGCCACCGGAGGAACGGGTGCTCCGCTGGACTTTATCAGCTATCACCCGAAGGGGCAGCCGTCGATTGTGGATGGCCACGTGCAAATGAGCGTTGCAACCCAGCTAAAGGCCGTGGAGCGCGGCATGGTGGTGATTGCCAGCTATCCCGAATGGAAGCATACGCCGATCATCCTGGGAGAGAGCGACCCCGAGGGATGCGCGGCCTGCCTGAGCAGCCAGAATGGATATCGCAACGGCCCGCTGTATGGCCTGAGCGTGACGGAAGCCACCATGCGCACCTACGAGCTGGCTCGCGCGAATGGTGTAACAGTGCAAGGCGCGGTGACGTGGGCCTTTGAGTTTGAGGATCAGCCCGCGTTTGTGGGGTTTCGTGCGCTGGCCACCGATGGCATCGACAAGCCGGTGATGAATGCCTTCCGCATGTTCGGCATGCTGGGCGGCGGCAAGCCCGGCGCAGAGTGGCTGGACACGGAGAGCACGGGCGCGCTGCCGTTGGAGCAGATCCTGGCCCACAGCGTTACCGGCGCTCCGGACGTGAACGCCGTGGCTACCCGCAACGGCGATGAGATCGACGTGCTGATCTGGAACTACCACGATGCCGATGAGGACGGTCCGCCGGCGCGCGTGGTGCTTGCGCTGGGTGGTTTGAAGAGCGCAGCCGCCGTGGAAGATGAGTTCCGCATGGATGCGCTTCACAGCAACGCGTATCGGGCGTGGCAGCAGATGGGGAGCCCGGCGCATCCCACGGCAGCGCAGATTACTCAGCTGCAGCGGGAAGGCTCATTGCAGCAGACGGCTCCGGAGCATGCCGTTGCGATGCACAAGGGCAAGGTGCAGCTGGATCTGAGCGTCCCGAGGCAGGGGATGCTGCTGGTGCGGCTACGCCAGCGCTGATGCGTCAGGCGGTGTGCCGCAGCTGCTCCGCGAAGGAAAGGAAGACGAGCGCCGCGGGCGAGTAGCCGCCGGGGTCGGGCAGCGTGAAGTCGCCCGTAAGCGGGTCTATCTGCTGGCGGAACTCGCCGTGGCGCAGGATGGCCTGGCACCAGCGCTGCATCAACTGGGTCAGTTCCGCCTGCTTGCCGTAGTAGGACATCCAGCGGGGAGCACGCAGCGCCGTGAGCGCCTGGGATGCTCCGCCCCACGAGTTGCGCGGAATGGGCCGCACAAACGTTGGGTCGTCCATGGCAATGCTGGTGAGCGGGTAAGGAGCCCAGAAGGCATGGGGATTGTGCAACTGGCGATTCCAGACCGCCTGAAAGATCTCGCGATCGCGAAGCTGCGCCGGGTCAAGAACATGCTCGCCGAGTACGCGGCTGATGACATCCGAGCGCACGCGCACAAAGCGGTTTTGCGCATCCAGATCGTAGAAGGCGGCGTCTTCTGCACAGTAAAGCTTGTCGAGGATTCGCTGACGAATCTGCTCCGCGTCGGCGCGCCAGTGATCCGCCTCAGTATTTTTGCCGAGAGCTTTTGCCATCTTTGCCAGCGCAAGGCGACCGCCGAAGACCGTGGCGGAAAGGTCGGGGCAAAGGCGCGGCATGCTGGCCAGCGGCGGGCATTTGCGCGCGTCCGCATCGGGACAGCGATTGGGGATGCCCTTCCAGCGCGGGCTGTTGTCGTGTCCCGTGTCGTAGGTGCAGAAGCCTTCCACCAAGCCTGTCTTGCGCGTATCGCGATAGGTTCGCAGCCATGCATCCCAGCGGCTGCAGGCGCGATAGGCCATGGTCAGCAATTCCTCGTCGCCGGTAAGCTCGGCCAGTTCCCATGCGGTGGCGGCGATGGGGACCACCATCTGGATCTGCCCAAAGCCGACCTCTGAGGTTTTTACGCTAGCGGGAAGCTGGCCATCCGGCCTTTGCAGCGTGAAGAACGCCATGTGGTTGTTGCGCGCGGCCTGCAGCGGAGAGATGCCGGAGGAAGAATGTGGAATGTATCTTGCCAGCCGGGCGTAGACGAGCCCCTCGTGCGGGCCGCACTCCTGCCAGATGCCCTGATAGGTGCTGCCTTCCACGAGCACTGGATGGGCATAGTAAGGAACCGTGCGGAGATTGCCGGCGAGAACGGTTACCGCGGCATCCCAGGTGCGCGCCCATGCCGGGTCAGCGGAAGCGAAGTGCGGCCTGGGTATGGAGAAAGCACTCTGCGCGTGGCTGAGGAGCGGACTGAGAAGTGTAGCCGCAGCCGACGACGCTGCGCCTGCAAGGAACGCTCGGCGGCTGGCGTTGGCGCGGAGATGGCTTGGCATGGGGTTATGCGAATCAGTGCGCCGAGTGGCCGTCTTCCTTGCTGCTGGTGGAGAAGAGAATGGCGACGAAGAAGACAGCAACAATCACGGGCACAACGAAGAACGGGGAAGTGATGTCCATAGCGAAGGCTCCCGGCAGATAGAGTACCAAACGAATGGGATGGAACGATACGGGGCACTGAAAGAGAAAAGGCAGGCCGCAGCGTGAAGCGTGCGCGGCCTGCCCGGTGCAGAAGAGAAAGCCCTACTGTTGTGGACCGCCGTGGGGATAATCCACGCGGATGGTCAGGATTTCATAGGGATGGATGGGCACCTTGACGACGTCGCCGGCGACCGGGAGCGGATTGCCTTCGGGTTTCTCCATCATATTGGTGACGGTGGCGCCAGAGGCACCGGCAGGCACATGGAACTCAGCGGTTGCGTTCTTGCCTGCCCACTCATAGGCGCGGAAGATGAGGCCGTTTGCGTCCTCGGCTTTCTTGACGGCCGTGAGAACAATGTTCTGCGGCTCGACTGCGGCAAAGGAGTGCTGCTCCGGCAGGGAACCGGCGTGCGAGGTGGCGACGACCGCTGTGAGCGGATAGTTGTACTCCCATCCGTGGCGCACCGAGAGAGCATCTTTCCACGTGCCGGCGTGCGGATAGAGCGCATAGCGGAAGTGGTGGTGACCGCGGTCGGCCTCCGGGTCAGGCCATACGGGCGAGCGCAGCAGCGAGAGACGCAGCAGATTGCCCACGGCGTCGTAGCCAAACTTCGATTCGTTGATGAGCGTAAACCCGTGCTTGCCGTCGCCCAGGTCAGCCCAGCGCTGCGCGGGCACCTCAAACTGTGCCTTCTCCCAGCTATTGTTGCGGGTTGTGGGGCGGTCCACGGTGCCGTAGGGAATCTCAAACGTGGCAAAGTGGCTGGTGGCTGCCAGCGGGAAGGCCGCCTTGAGCAGGACGTGCGTCTCATGCCAGTCGAACTGGTTGTCCACGTCCACCTGGTTTGCGTCCGCAGCCAGGCTGATGGTCTGCACAAACCTGGAGCTCTGCCAGTTGCGCGTGACGCGCACTGCGGGCACTTCTCCCTTTTCGCGCAGCACCTCCACGGAGTCTGCCTTGGCGGGAACGGAGATGCGCTGATCCAGTGTGCCGGGATCGATGTTCCACGCGTCGTATTCCTTGGGCGTGTCCTTGAAGAACTGCAGCTCGTTGCCGCAGGCTCCCGGGGCAAGCGACTCGAAGCTCGTCTGCTTGTCGTAGAGGCTGGTGATGCAGCCGGTCTCCGCATTGACCAGGACGCGCAGCCTGGCATTTTCCAGCTTGAAGCTGCCGGCCTGCCGCTCCACGGTGACAGCGGATTTCTGCGGTGTGTGATCCACGCCTCCCGGGATGACGTAGACCACCTTGTAGCCGAGCGCGGGCACGTCGGGCACGGCAAACTTGAGCTCGACCATGCCGGTGTGCGGATCGCTGGAGAGGATGTCGCCCTGGAGTTGCGACTGCGGGCGCGAAGGATCAACAATGGGCAGAACAGTGCGGCCTGCATCGGATGCCGGAACCTGCAGCTTGACTACGACATCGCCCGAGCGCTGCCAGCCCAGCGGGTTGAAGACGACAACCGGCACGGAGGAGCCCACCGGCCGGGCACTTGTATTGATGCGCTCAATAACCGTGCCAAGGGCGTTGGCGTTGATCTCGTTGGTGGACCAGCGGACCACGTCGTAGTCCTTCTGCGCATCCTTATAGATGATGCCGATGCCGGATCCGGCCGCGAGATCGTGGAACTGGTTGAAGAGAACCTTCTTCCAGTCTTCCGTGAGCTCGGCCGCGGGATAGCTGCTGCCATCCAGCCAGGCCAGCGATGCCCACTTCTCTGAGTTCAGGGTTTCCTCAGAGCCTTCGCGCATGTTGCGCTTGTGGTTGGCCTGCGTGGTCATCACGCCGCGGTGGTACTCGAAGTACATCTCGCTCTTCCAGGTAGGAATCGTGATCTTTCCGGGCACCACGGGCGGTGGCGTGTAGCCTTTGGCGATGGACTGGTAGTTCCACACCGGGCTTTCCGGGGAGATCTCCTTCTCAACGCGCGAGAAGTAGGACTGTGCGGTGCCGAACTCAAACCTGGGCGTGACGTGGCCCGGCGCGGCCCAGTGTGTGCCCTCATCCAGAATGGCGCGCGTGGGGCCGCCGCCGTGGTCGCCGATTCCGTACAGGTCCATCATGTCGGTCATGCCGGTGGCGCGCTCGCGAGCCTGCACCATGTCGCGGGAGAGACGCACCGGGTTCAGATCGCGATTGGCGTAGTCGCGCGGGAAGTAGGCGAGCACCTTGGAGCCGTCGGGCGACTCCCACCAGAAGAGCTTGAAGGGCAGTTGGTTGGTGTCGTTCCAGGTCATCTTCTGGGTCACAAAATAGTCCACGCCGCTCTTCTTGTAGATCTGCGGCAACTGCCAGGTGTAGCCGAACGAGTCCGGATTCCAGCCGATGCGCACATCCACGCCGTAGGCCTGCTTGTACCAGCGCTTGCCCACCAGCAGTTGCCGTACCAGAGATTCGCCGTCGGGCATGTTCAGGTCAGGCTCAACCCACATGCCGCCTACGATCTCCCATCGGCCTTCCTTGATGCGCTGGGAGATTTCGGCGTTCATGTCGGGATATTTCTCGGCCATCCACTCGTTATAGGCAGCGGCAGACTGCGTGTAGGTGTATTGCGGATACTCGTACATCAACTGCAGGGCAGTGCCAAAGGTGCGCTTGACCACGTCGACGGTCTCGGTCCACGGCCACAGCCAGGCTGCGTCAATGTGTGAGTTGCCGGTGAGGTGGAAAGTGGCCTGCTCCAGCAGGGGCCGCAGAGACTCCAGCCGGGCCTGAGCCGACTTCAGGCTGGCATCAAAGCGGGCCTGGTCGTGCGCATCCAGCGCGGCCAGATCCACGGTGCGGATGGCGCTGTTGAGCGTGGCCATCTGGCTGGCGTCGCCGGGCGCGAGCGTGGGAACCAGCAGAGCGGCCGACAGAAACTCCAGGCGCAGATCCTCGGGATTGGGACGATTCTCCGGGAAGTCGATCTTGAGCGTCGCGCCGCGGAAGGTCTTGGTGTCCACGGTGTGCAGCAGCTTGACGGCCACCGTCACCTTGTCTCCGGGCTTTGCATCTTCAAACAGCACCACGGGCTCAAGGTCATCGCCAAGGGCCACGCGGCGGCCGTTGAAGTAGAGGATCTGCGGCATCGGACCGTTGGCGCTGGCGTGGAACTGGAACCAGATGCGCGCGCCCGTCAGGTCATATCCGCTGAGCGTCTGCGGTATCTGATAGGTCTGGCGGAACCAGACGGCATCGTTGGGCGCATGCTTGCCCATCATCATGGTCTGCCAGCCGCTCTCGTCCACATTCACGGCCTCGCCGTGGGCCAGATCGCCAACATGCATCTTCCATGTCCCATCGGGCAGTTCATACAGCCCACTCAGCCGTTCCAGCACGGCACGGGACTCGGGTTGCAGATCGGCGGCAATTTTGGCCGCTTCCGCGGCGGATTGCGCTCGAACCGGGCCGGCGGAGACAAGCATTCCGCAAACGCTTACAAAAATGGCAAGGGCAAATCCTGCGATCGGATTGCAGCGACTTGGTTTGGCAACAAAAAACATGGTGATTCGCTCCCGGGAGCATCTTAAGCTATCGCCGCAGGGACGCGGCAGATTCCCACAGAAAACAGCGGCCTATTTTTCCAGCTACACCCAGCCGCCATCCACAATGTAGCTCTGGTTGGTGATGGCGCTGGAGTCGTCGGACGCGAGGAACAGAATCAGTCGCGCCACGTCTTCCGGCAGGATGTCGCGTTTGAGCGCCTGGCTGGCCAGGATCTCCGCCTTGTACTCGGGCGTGTACCACAGTCGCTTCTGCCGCTCGGTGACGATGGCGCCGGGCAGCACGGCATTGACCCGGATGTTTGCCGGCCCCAGTTCGTGCGCCATGGTGCGGGTTAGTCCCACGATGGCGGCCTTGGCGGTCACGTAAAGCGGCACCCCCGTGGAGGGAATCATCCACGAGATCGAGCTCATATTAAGGATGGAGCCGCCGCCGGACGCCCGCATGGACGGCACTACAGCCTGAATCATGAAGAACTGAGGGCGCAGGTTGATGGCCATCGAGCGGTCCCAGTACTCCGGCGTGACCTCTTCCAGGGTGTGGCGCTGATCGTTGGCGGCATTGTTGACCAGCACATTTACCGAGCCGAGCGCTTTGATGGCCTGCTGTGCGCAGGCTTGCATGGCTTCCACGTTTGTTAAATCGCAGGGCAGGAACAGCGGGGCGGGACAGCCTTCCGCTGCAAGCGTGTCAACGAGGCGGCAGGCAGGCTCCTCCTGAATGTCGAGGAACGCGACGCGGGAACCCTGCCGGGCAAACTGGGCCACGATGGATTCTCCGATGCCGGTGGCGCCGCCTGTGACCAGCACGGCCCGGTCCTGCAGGCTGGGATAGCGGGCAAACTGCTGGCTGGACTGTGTTTTTGTTTCTTGCATACAATCTTCCGGTGAATGGCATGGAAGGCCGTTCCAAGTATATTGCGCGCGGGCAAGGATGAGCGCGGGCGCAGGGCAAGACGGGAGGCGGCGCTGATTTCACGAAATGAGACAGCGTCTCCCAATGAAAGAGCATACTGAGATGGAGGCCGATTTTGCGGGGAAACTTCCCCTGGAGTTCCCCGTTGTCTGCTTTGGCCATTAGACTTACTGGGGCGAAAGTTGGAAGTCTGCGGTCGAGCGGAATCGACCGGTGATGGAGTTGTCCTTGGACTTGCAGGCGCGCTGATGATGCGGCGTGCAATGGCAGCGAACGCCACCTGCCACGGACAGAAAGTTTTTTTGAGGATTGCATTCGCTGCTCGTTGCCGTGCGCGGGCTCAGGCGTGAGGTTTGCTCGGGCCCGAACGGCGCAGCGGATAGCGCGACATTTGTAAGAGAGAAGGAAAGGCACAGAGGGGGTTTTATGACCACAGCTGCTCGTTATCCCGGCATCCGGGTTACCGCAAACGGAAATCAGCTTGTCTCGTACCACACGGAGACGCGCATTGCCGATGCCGGCGTTTTTTATCCCATTACTCCCTCAACGGAGGGTGGCGAGCTCTTCCAGCAGGCCTATGCCGAAGGACATCTGAACGTATTCGGACACAACACCATCGCCATTGAGACGGAAGGCGAGCACGCAGCCCAGGGTGGCGCCATTGCGCACTCCGTGTGCGGCAAGCGCGTGGTCAACTTCACTTCGGGCCAGGGTGTGGTGTACGGCGTTGAGCAGGATTATCATGCGCCCGGCAAGGGCTCCACGATGATTCTGGAAGTGGGCGCGCGCGCGCTGACCAAGCACGCCCTCAATGTGCACTGCGGCCACGACGATATTTATGGCGCGCTGGACACGGGCTGGATTATGGTGTTCGGCAAGGATGCGCAGCAGGCCGCGGACCAGTCGTTGATTCTGCGCCGCGTGACGGAGCTGAGCCTGACCCCGGGCATGAACATCATGGACGGCTTCCTGACCAGCCACCTGGAGCGGACCTTCTACAAGCATGAGTCGGAGCTGATCCGCGAATACCTGGGCGCGCCGGAAGACATCATCGAGTGTCCCACGGAGGCGCAGCGGGTGCTGTTCGGGCCGACGCGCCGTCGCGTGCCCAAGATGATTGACCTGACCAACCCCATGCTTCTGGGGCCGGTGCAGAATCAGGAACACTACATGCAGGGCGTGATTGCGCGGCGCAATAACTTTGCCGAGCCCATCCTGAAGTTCCTGGAAGATGCCTACGAGAAGTTTGGTGAGCTGACGGGCCGTTACTACGGGCTGGTGAGCCAGTACAAGACGGAAGATGCCGAGACGGTCTTTGTTTCGCTCGGTTCGGCCGCGGAGAACATTGAGGCGGCGGTGGACTACCTGCGCGCGACGCGCGGCGCAAAGGTGGGCTCCATCCACGTGAACGTGATTCGTCCTTTCCCCGAGGCTGCGATTGTGGCCGCACTGAAGGGCAAGAAGAACGTCATTATCCTGGAGCGCACGGACGAGCCGATGGCCGGCGACAACCCGCTGGGCCGCGACAATCCGCACCCCGCTTTCCAAGGCCGTGCAGTATGAGGGACATCCGGCGACCGAGGGCCTGCCGGCAATCTCGCCGAGCGAACTGCCGAAGATCTTCAACGGCAGCTACGGTCTGGGCTCGCGCGACTTCCGCCCGGAGCACATTCTTGGAGCGTTTGAATATGCCACGGCGGGTCGTGCGCGCAAGGACGGCAAGACCGCGGCGGAAGGCACCAACTTCTTTGTGCTCGGTGTGGACCATCCGTACAGCGTAATTGCGGACGAGACGCCGTCGCTGCTGCCGGACGGCGCAGTGGCCGTGCGCTTCCACTCCATCGGCGGATGGGGCGCAATCACGACCGGCAAGAACCTGGGCGCCATCATCGGCGACCTGAATGATCTGCTGTATGAGCGCGACAAGCTGGTGGATGAGAAGGGCAACCCCAAAGAGATCATTCACGTCAGCGCGAATCCGAAGTACGGTTCTGAAAAGAAGGGTGCGCCGACCAGCTACTTTATGGTGGCGGCCAAGGATCGCATTCGCGTGAACTGCGATCTGCGCCATGTAACGGTGGTGCTGTGCTGCGATCCCAAGGCCTTTACGCATACCAACCCGTTGGATGGCATGCAGGAGGGCGGCTGCCTGGTGTGGGAGTCCGATGAGGAAGGCGAGCAGGCGTGGGAGCGGCTGCCGCTGTGGGCGCGCCAGCAAATCATCGAGAAGAAGATTCGCGTGTTCACGCTGCCCGGCTTTGACATTGCGCGCAAGGCCACGGACCGCGCCGACCTTCAGCTCCGCATGCAGGGCAATGCCTTCCTGGGTGCCTTCTTCGCGGTCAGCGCGCTGCTGCAGGAGTTCGGCATTACGCAGGAGCAGTATCGCGAGGTTGTGTACAAGCAGTACGTGAAGAAGTTCGGCAAATTCGGCGATGCCGTGGTGCAGTCGAACATGGAAGTGATGCTGCAGGGCTTTGATCGTGTGAAGGAGATTAAGATTGGCGAGCTTAGCGCAGCCGATCGCTCCAGCCTGCGCGGCGCCGCGCTGATGCCGATTCTGGAACTGGCGGCGGCAGGCGGCTCGTGCGGCATCGGCTGCCGCTCCACACCTGAGCCGAAGGGCCAGGCAGGCCGTCCGCCGGTGTCGAGCATAGCCACGTTTGATGCGGAGTTCCGCTCCAGCTACGGCTACAATCAGCCTTCCACGCCGCTGTCGGCGATGGGCGTGATTGCGGCTGCCACGGGCGATACCGCCTCAAAGTACGTGGCGCGCCGCGAGACGCCGCTGTACATTCCGGAGAACTGCACGCAGTGCATGGAGTGCATCTCGGTTTGCCCGGATACGGCTCTGCCGAACTGCTCGCAGGATCTGAGCACGCTGCTCTCCACGGCGATTTCCTACTACGTGGCGGACGCAGCCGAGCGCACCAGGATGCTGCGCGCATTGCCGGAGATCGAGAAGGCGACGCGTCAGCGCATGCTGGCCGAGATGAAGACCGGCACGCCGCTGCCGCAGATTCTGCGCGAGGTTGTCGACCAGGTGGACGGCTTCTCTGCGGAGTCCAAGACACAGTTCTTCAACATTATTGAGAAGGTGCCGATGGCTTATCAGAAGGTCAACGCCATCTTCTCGTCACCGGAACGCAAGAACCCCGGCTCGGGCGGCATCTTCTCCATCTTCGTCAGCGATCTGTGCAAGGGTTGCGCGGCCTGCGTGACGGCGTGCGGCGATCACCAGGCGCTGAAGATGGTGCAGGAGACCGAAGAGATCAATGCCGAGCACGAGACGGGCACGGCCTTCCTGAGCCTGCTGCCGGATACCTCGCAGAAGTATCTGGGCCTGTTCAACTCGGCGAATCCGGCGGACTCCAAGACGGCGACGCTGCGCAACATGCTGATGGTGCGCACGAACTACGATGCGCTGGTGTCTGGCGACGGCGCCTGCGCGGGCTGCGGCGAGAAGAGCGTGCTGCGCTCGATTGCCGCGGTGACCGAGGCGTACATGCGCCCCGTGTTCCACGCCAAGAGCGACCGCCTTGTAGCCAAGGCGAGCGATCTGGAGAAGAATGGCGCGGCGCGGCTTTCGGCGCTGAAGGAGAAGAACCCCGCCGAGTATGCACTGCTGCGGCAGGCGATTGCACACCTGGTGCTTGGCCTGGGCGGCGAGAGCGAGAAGGACACGAAGGCGCGCATTGCGGCGTATGAAGCGCAGCACGGCGTCATTACCGATGCGCAGCTGGTGGAGGCGATCGCAGCTGTGCTGCTGACGGAAGCCTTCAACCACAAGAGCCTGCAGCCCATCGATGGCCGCCTGGCCAACGGCATGAGCGTGATGGCCATGGCGGCGCACACCGGATGCAATACGGTGTATGGCTCCACTTCGCCGAACAATCCGCATCCCTATCCGTGGATGAACTCGCTGTTCCAGGACGGCATTACGGTGGGTTGGCTGATGGGCGAGAGCTTCATCGTGGATCATGCGCGGCGTTCGGTTCTGCCGGAGCGGCTGGCGGACATCCTGCTGACGCGCGATTCGGGTCTCTCGGATCGCGAGTACTATGAGTTCTCGCACTTTACGGATGCGCTAATGACGGACCAGGAGATCATCGAACTGCCCAAGGTGTGGGTGGTCGGCGGCGACGGCGGCATGGGCGACATCGGCTACCAGAACATGTCGAAGGTGATACTGCAGAATCGGCCCAACGTGAAGGCGTTGATGCTGGATACGCAGGTCTACTCGAACACCGGCGGCCAGAACTCAGACTCGACGCCGATGCTGGGCGGCAACGACATGAACGTCTTCGGCTCTGCCACGCAGGGCAAGAACACGGAGAAGAAGACGGTGGCGGAGACGTTCCTGGCCGGACACGGTTCGCCGTTCGTGGCACAGGTCTCCATGGCCAATGCGCCCAAGCTGTATCGCGCGATTCTGGATGGCCTGGAGTATCGCGGCACCATGTTCCTGCAGGCGTTCACCACCTGCCAGCCGGAGCACGGCGTTCCCGATGATATGGCGCTGCACCAGGCGCAGCGCGTGCGTGAT
>JAJXWS010000002.1 GCA_021781495.1 Acidobacteriota bacterium
CGTGACGGATGTCCTGTTTGGCGACGCGAACCCCTCCGGCAAGCTGCCGGCAAGCTTTCCGCGCGCGGTGGGCCAGGAGCCCCTGTATTATGCGCAGCTTCCCACCGGGCGTCCGGCGCATGGCGACCTGAGCCACATGCCGCGCACCTCCGAAGAGAAATTCCTGTCGCGATATATGGACGAGGAGAACTCGGCGCTGTTCCCCTTTGGCTGGGGGCTCAGCTACACGCGCTTCCGCTACTCCACGCCCGTGGTCAGCCGGGCAGAGGTTCCGCTGGCCCAGGTCTTCAAGGCGCAAAAGCCGGTCATCACCGTCGGTGTGGATGTGACCAATACCGGCAGCGTGGCGGGTGCTGAGGTGGTGCAGCTCTACATCCGCAACACCGTGACCAGTGTGGAACAGCCTTTGCGCGAGCTGAAGGGCTTTACGCGGGTCAAGCTCGCGCCCGGCGAAACGAAGCATGTGGAGTTTCCGCTCGGCTTTGACGAGCTGAGCTTTTACAACGTGCAGTCCAAGCCCACCGTGGAGCCAACCACGTACGACATCTGGGTGGGCGGCAGCTCGCTGGCCACGGCTCAGACTTCCTTCCAGGTGACGGAGTAAGCGCGGCTAGCGGTAAGCGCGGCATCCTCATCGCGGCAGGGGGCTTGCAGTCCACCGGATTTTCCGGTGCGCTGGCTGGCCCGCCTGCCGATACACTTCTACATCAGGAGGCTTTCCCCGATGCAGACCCGTATCCAGGGCACCACCATGCCCGTGCTCGACGTGCAGCTTGAACCGAATGAGAGCGTCTTTTCTGAGAGCGGCGAACTCTCCTGGATGACCGCCTCCATCCAGATGACCACGCACACGCAGATGGGCGGCGGCGGAGGACTGTTCGGCATCCTCAAGCGCGTGGCCGGCGGCGGAAGCCTTTTCATGACGGAGTACCGCGCATACCAGTTTCCCGGCGTGGTGTCCTTTGCCACCAAGGTGCCGGGGCACATTGTGCCGGTCGAGGTGGGGCCGGGGCAGGAGTTCATGGTGCATCGGCATGGCTTTCTGTGCGCCACGCCGCAGGTCACCATCGGCGTGGGCTTCCAGCAGTCCCTGGGCGCGGGCATCTTCGGCGGCAATGGCTTTATGCTGCAGCGCGTCGCCGGCTTCGGCACGGCGTGGCTGGAGCTCTCCGGTGAGCTGATTGTGAAGAACCTGGCCCCCGGCGAAACGCTGCTGGTGCATCCCGGCCATGTAGGCGCGTTTCAAACCTCGGTCGGATTCCAGATCACAACCGTTCCGGGCATCAAGAACATGATCTTCGGCGGCGACGGAATCTTTCTGGCCGCGCTTACAGGACCCGGCACGGTGTGGCTGCAAACGCTGCCCATCTCGCGGCTGGCCCACCAGATCAGCGAGTATCTGCCGCAGCCGGAGAACCGCCAGATGGGACCGGCGGCAGGCGGAGCCATCCTGGGCGGCATTGTGGGCACCATTCTGGGCGGAGATCAGTAGCCCCGGAACCAGCCCTGAGCGCAAGACCCAGGCGAACAGAAATCCATTTTTTGGATTTTTTGCCGCCCCGGGCATGACGATGCAGGAATAGGAAATGTATCCTGAATCGCAAGAGGGAGCGAGGGCAGGCATGGTCGTAAACCTGCGCGCCGCTCCCGGCCTGCACCTGGCCGCCAGAGGAATCCCGGGCTGGCCGTGGCGGATTCAGAAAAGGGAACTGAGTGGTCGAGCAGATGGTCGTCGGCGATCCTGATCTTCGTGCAGAGGCGTCGGGGGTGTTTTCCTTTGTCTATCCAGCCATGGGCACCGAGTTTACGCTTCACCTGTACGCCCCGTCCGAGGAGCACGCTTCGGCAGCGGCCCGCACGGCCTTTGAGGAAGTGGAGCGAGTCGAGAGCCTGCTGAGCCACTATCGTCCGTCCAGCGAGCTTTCCCGCATCAATCGCGAGGCGCCGCGCAGCAGCGTGACGACCGACCCCGAGACATTCCAGTTTCTTGAGACTGCATGGGAATGGAGCCGCCGCTCGGATGGCGCTTTCGATATGACCGTGGGCCGGCTGATGAAGGCCTGGGGTTTCTACGGCGCAGACGGAAGCCTTCCTGCGCGAAAAGCTCTGGCCCAGGTGCGGGATGACGTCGGCTGGGAAAAAGTCAGGCTGGACCCGGCGCGACGTACTGTGCGGTTTCTGGAGCGCGGCATCGAGCTGGACCCCGGCGGCATCGGCAAGGGCTATGCGGTGGACCGCGCAATCCACCTGCTGCGGCAGTTGCCGGTAGAGGCGGCGCTGCTCTCCGCCGGCAGCAGCACCATCTACGCGCTGGGCGCGCCACCGGACGAAACGGGATGGAAGGTCACGATTCCAGCCGCGCACCGCAGCGAATCCGTGCTCTGCAGCATGGTCCTTCGAGATACATCCATCTCCACGGCAAACCATACGGAAAAGCACTTTGTCGACAACGGGCGCCTTTATGGATCCATCATGAATCCGCGCACGCTGCGCCCGGTGGAAGACACCATCCAGGTTTGCGTAATTTCGACTTCGGCGACCGAAAGCGATGTGCTCTCCAATGCATTGTTTGTCATGGAGCGGAAGCAGCGTGCCCGCCTGCTCGAGCAGCTTCCGCATGTCTCTGCTCTGGTTCTGGCAGAGGGCAGGAGAGCATGGCAACACGAGGCCACGCGCTGGCCGGCTGAAGTTTCTTTAACCACTTGAACGACAACCGTAACGCTTTTATGGAGTGTAGAGCCGCATGAATCGCAGAAGTTTGCTGCAAGGAATCTCAATGAGTGTGCTCTCTGCCCGGCTGCTGAAGTCGACCCCGCTGCTGGCAGCCGAGCCGGAGGCGACAGAAACCGCCGCCCGGGAGACACATGCCGAACCCGTGCGCCTGGGCGTGATTGGGCCCGGCAGCCGGGGCAAGGAATTGATGCGCCAGTTGCTGCGGGTGCCGGGAGCGGAGTTCGTCGCGGTTTGCGATGTCTACGAGCCTCGATTTGCGCAGGCCAGCGAACTGGTCGGGCATCCGCTCGCCACATACAAGGACCACCGCGCCCTGCTGGATCGCAAGGATCTGGATGCCGTGATTGTTGCCTCTCCGCCAGTCTTCCACGCGCAGCACGTGATTGACGTGATGCTCAGCGGGCGGGCGGTCTACGGAGAAAAGACCATGGGCTTTACTCCGCAAAGCTGCTTTGACATTGTGGACACGGTGAAGAAGACCGGGCAGATCTTTCAGGTGGGGCACCAGATGCGCTACGCGCCGTGGTTCCAGGAGTCCGTCCGACGCATCCACGCGGGCGAGATCGGCGAGCCCACGCACATCTACGCCTACTGGTGCCGCCAGGATGACTGGCGCCGCGTGGTGCCCAGTCCTGACCTGGAACACCTGATGAACTGGCGCCTCTACCGCGAGTCCTCCGGCGGCCTGCTGGAAGAGCTTGGGTCGCACCAGATTGACTTTGCCAACTGGGTCTTCGGCGAGCTGCCTGCGAGCATTCTGGGCACCACGAGCATTGCGACCTATCACGATGGCCGGACGGTGGGCGACAATGTGCAGGCGATTCTGCACTATTCGCGTGGCCGGCGTCTCGTTTTCAACTCGCTTACAGCCAACGCCATGATGGGCGAGCAGCTCTGGGTCTACGGCACCAAGGGCAGCGTGCAGATTACGCCGGAAGACGCCACGTTCTATACGGAAGCGCGCAAGGTCATCACCGCCGCTTCCCACTCCAGCGTGGTGCAGCGCGGCGTCAAGACAGGGGCATCCTACAAGGCTAACGGCGAGATGCCGTACCGCGGGCCGGGCGCGCGCATCGATGCGCGCAATGCGGAAGAGCCTACGCTGACGGCGTGCAGAGCCTTCGTCCAGTGCGTGCGGACAAAGACGCAGCCCATCGCCGATGTGCACGCGGGCTTCGGTTCGGCGATAGCCTGTTCCATCGGGAAGGACGCCGTGTTTGAAGGAAGCACCAAGACGATTCCCCCGTTGACGCAGGGGCATGCCTGATACGGGCGCGATGCGGCGGCGAGGCAATCGGGGCCCAGCATAAAGCTGCCTCCGATGCCCTGCCGCCGAAGCCCTATTGCGCCGCTTGCAGGCCGGCGTCAACTGCGGCCTTCATCACACCGCAATCGGCAAAGAAGCGCACAAAGCTGCCGGAAAGCGAGTCCGGCATTGCGTTCGTTAGATCGGTGGGAGCAGTGCGAGCGGCGGCGGCCATCTGCAGATCGCCGCTGCCTTGCGCATCCAGCACAAGCGTGGTGAGCTTGCGCGCCAGCGCCAGCGGAAAACTCTCTGAGACAAACACCATCTTGCCCCGCGTGGAGATCACGACCGGACCTTCGTTCGTGGAGTAGACCTGCTCGTCTCCATTGCCCGCCGGCGCAGTGGAGCGCGCAGCATCGTCCGGCTTCAGTCCGGAGTATTTGCGGCCCAGGTTGTCGGCATACAGGCGGGCAAAGGCCGCCGCGGAGGCGTGGCTCTTCCACACCGAGAGGTAAAAGAAGGCGATGGATTTGGTGCTGGCCTGCTCCGCGGGCGTGGCGCTGCGCAACTGACCCGCCCAGTAGATGCCGCCATCCCATGCGGGGCTCAGGTTGCGCGCGGCCTCGTCGCCGCCCAGAATGCTGGCGAGAATGTGCAGGTCCAGCTCGCCCACCTGGCCAATGTCATAGGGCCGGTAGAGCGGGTCAACGAGCTGGTGGATATTCGGCAGCAGCGGAATGTTCGGTGCCCGGCCCTGCTCGTACTCGCGGGGATTGATGATCTCCCAGCTGGATGAGGGAGGACGGTCAAGGGTGCCGGTAAAGGCAGCCTCACGGCCTTTATCCATCCATACATCCTGTTCAAAGCTCAGCCCCTCTCGGTAGGGAAACATGAGCGATTCCGAGAGCAGGATCGGTGCGCGCGCCATCACGGGCGAGTTGTCGGACCCGCCCATCTGCTGCTTGATGTAATCCATCACCTCGGGGTCTTTAATCAGGCTGCGGCCCATCGGCTTCAGGATGTTGTCCATCATCACGGCCGTAGCCTGACCCTCCACCACGGCCTGCCGGGCGGTATCGAACTCATCTTTGGCCAGATGCTCGCTATCCTGGGCGGCGTTGGTGGAAACATCCGGAGGCGTCTGGTCGCTCCACTTTTCCAGATCGACGTGCTGATCCTGCAGCGCGTGCGTCAGTTCGTGCGCCAGAACAGGTTTCTGCTCATCGGGCTTAATCCAGTCCAGCAGATTCACGGTCTTCGTCTTGGAGTCGTAATACGCCTCAATCTGCTCCTTCAGCAGGGCAATCAGGAAAGGCTTCAGCTCAAAGTCGCGATCCAGCAGGCCGAACTTCTTCAGGACAATTTCGCTGTTCTGCATGCGCTTGGCGTCCTGGTCCTCGTTGAGCTTTTCCGTCAGGTAGGCCTCGACGGCCGCGCGGGTGGTCAGCCGGCGCTTCACGGTTCCCTGAATGGGCAGTCCTGTCTCCTGCGAGGAGAACTTGAGCAGGTCATCGACGAGGCTGAAGAGCTGCTGCGCCTGTTCCGGCGTGATGTGGATCTGGGCCTTGGATGTGTCCTTGCCGGCGGCCGGAGGCGTCTGTGGAGCCGGGGATGTTTGGGTCGGGGGCGGGGCAGATGCGGGAGTTTGGGCCGCAACCCCTGTGGTTGCAATGCATATGGCTGTGGCGGCCAGCCACAAGCGATGGCTCCCCCCTGTTTTCGCGAGCGGTTCCCTCATCCATTCTCCTCGTGGTCTCCGGCTTCCGGTCTTGCCGCTGCCGCATCTAATAGCAAGGCTATAATCAGGATGCAGTCCGGCGCTCTGAATCGTGAAGAAAAGTGTGCGCTGGGCAGCGAAAGAGCTTATCTATGACGGAATCGGTGACCGCCGCAAACACTCAGTCCACGCATCTGGCGGCCTTGCTGGCTGCATCGGCCAAGCCGCCCCGGCTTATCGAGTATCGCGGGGCCATGACCCCACAGGAGTTGGACGCTCCAGAGACGGAAATAGCGGCACTCGCGACCGGCGCCGCCGAGCATGACCTGGGCTGGCTGCGACGTGTGGCAGTGCGGGGCGAAGATCGTTTCCGCTGGCTGAGCGGCATGGTCACCAACACGGTCAACGATCTGGAACCCAATGCCGGCGCCTGGAATCTGGTTTTGAACGCGCAGGGCCGCATTCAGGGCGACCTGACCGTGTGGCGCGAGGGCGAAAATCTTGAGCTGGTCATCGCCGCAGACCAGTACGACAGACTGCTCAAGCATCTGGATCACTTCATCATCATGGATGACGTGGAGTTGGTTCCGCTGGGCGAGGAGTTGGGCGCGGAGGAGACGGCTCTGGGCTTGACCGGTCCGCAGGCCGATGCGGTTCTGCGGCGGATGGGCCTGCCCGTTCTGGCGGAGCCCATGACGGCAACCCGCGTGGAGTGGAACGGCTTGAACCTGCGCATGCTGCGGGGCTATGGAACCCTGGCCACACACTACGAGCTATGGACCCCGGTGGCAGGCATTACGCGGTTGTGGCGCACGCTTTCCACGGCCGGAGCTTCTCCCGTGGGCTGCGCTGCGCTGGAGGCCTTCCGCATCGCCGAGGGCATTCCCTCATACGGCGTGGACATGCTGGAGCGGGATCTGCCGCAGGAGACCTCGCAGATGCGTACGCTGCACTTTAACAAGGGCTGCTACCTGGGGCAGGAGATTGTGGAGCGCATCCGGTCGCGCGGCAATGTGCACCGGCATTTGCGCGGGCTGGAGCTGACCGGGCCAGTGCCGGCCTCCGGCACCGAGCTTTTGCTGGATGGTGCGGCCGTGGGGCACGTGACCAGCGCAGCGGAACTGAAGCTGACGGCGGGAAACAGGATCTTTGCGCTGGGCATGATTCGGAGCGAAGCCGAAGCGCGTAACGATGCCTTGACGTACACAGTGGGAACGGCCACGGGCACGGCCCGGATTCTGGTCGGGCCGCCTAACCTGATTTGATTTGCATTGAGATAGCAGGAGCTATGAGCGATACACCTAAGTTTGAAGTCATTGATCGCCGCAAGATGAAGGCGCAGGAGGAACAGGAGTCCGTAACCCCATCGGAGCCCAAGCCGGAGACTGTACCCTCGGGGCAGCCCGCCGCTGGACCGCGGCTGGTGGTGCCTGAGAGCAAACCGGAGACCGCCGAGCCGGTGGCTGCTGCGGTGGCCGAGGAAGAGCAGATGCCGGATCTGCCGCCTGCACCCACCGAAGAGGAGAGCCGCCAGCAGAAGTCCGCATACGATGCCTCAGCCCAGCGGCTTGAGGATCTGGTGCGGGCGCAGAATCCCGGCATCGGGGCTCAGCCGCCGGTGAGCTTTGAGCACCTGGCGCAGCAGCTGTATCTCTCCGCCATGATCCAGATGGGCGCGGGGACACAGGAGGGCCAGCGTCCGCGGGTGGATATTCTGGGCGCGCGGCAGACGATTGACCTGCTTGGCGTGCTGGCAGAGAAGACCAAAGGCAACCTGACGGAGACGGAGGACCGGATGCTCCAGACGGTGCTGTTTGAAGTGCGCATGGCCTTCCTGGAACTGACCAATATGATCACGCTGCAGGGGGTACAGGCTCCGCCCCCGCCTCCGGGGAAGCGATAGCGACGGGTGCGGATGGAGGGACTGCTTACATTTCTGGGAACGGGAACTTCCATGGGAGTTCCCACGCTGGGGTGCGACTGCGCGGTCTGCACCTCCCCGGATCCGCGGGATCGCAGGCTCAGGCCGTCGCTGCTTGTGCGGTGGAATGAGCATGGCCGCGAGCGCGTGGTGGTCATCGATACCGGACCGGACTTCCGCGAGCAGGCTTTGCGCGCCGGGTTAAGGCGCGTGGATGCCGTGCTCTACACGCATGGGCACGCCGACCACATCCTGGGGCTGGACGACCTGCGGCCACTGAGTTTTACCGTCTCGCGCGAGGGCCGCGTCATCCCGCTGTTTGCGTCGGACGAAACGGCGGAGACCCTGAAGCGGGTCTACGATTACACCTTTTCCCCGGATGCCACGTACCCCAACCGGGCCCGCGTGAAGATAGAGCCGCTGGAGCATCGGAACCGCGTGCTGGGGATCGACTTTGTGCGCGTGCCGCTGCTGCATGGCTCCCTGGATATCTCCGGCTTTCGCTTTGGGCGGACGGCGTACCTGACGGATGTGAGCGCCATTCCGGAGCAGAGCTTTGCCCTGCTGGATGGGCTGGATTGCCTGATTCTCTCCGCGCTTCGCCACAAGCCGCATCCAAGCCATGCCACGCTGGACCAGGCCGTGGAGTGGGCCAGGCGTATTGGCGCGCGGCAGACCTGGTTTACGCACATCGCCCACGATCTGGGCCATGCGGAGACGAATGGCAAGCTGCCCGAGGGCATGGCCCTGGCGCATGACGGCCTGAGCCTGCCGATTGATCTGGGGCCATCCGTACATGGCACGGGGGGATATGAGCACTGAGCAGCGCAGGGTCGTCCCTGTATTCCGTGGTCTGGCTGAGGTTCCCGCGGCCTTCGGCACCAGCGTGGCTTCGATTGGCAACTTTGACGGCGTGCACCGCGGCCACCAGCAGATTCTGTCGGCGACGGTGGACGAGGCCCGGCGCTTGCATGCGCGCGCCGTGGCCATCACGTTTGACCCGCACCCGGACAAGTTCTTGCGTCCCCACGACGCGCCTCAACTGCTGACGCCCCTCGAAGAGCGGTTGCGGCTGCTGGCCCTTACCGGAATCGATGCCACGCTCGTATTGCCCTTTGACACGGCGCTTGCTCATCTACCCGCACGTGAGTTTGTACGCCAGGTGCTGGCTGGCGCCTTGCATGTGCGCGGCCTGCATGAAGGCGGAAACTTTCGCTTCGGCTATCGCGCCGAGGCGGGAGTTGCCGAGTTGCGGCAATTTGGCGAGGAGTACGGCTTTGCGCTGCATGTACACAGCGCAGTCCACGTGCATGGGCTGGAGGTATCCAGTTCTGCGGTGCGCGAACGCGTGTCGGCAGGGGACATGAAGTGCGCGCGCTGGATGCTTGGCAGACCCTTCGAGGTGCGATCCACGCCGGCTCGGGGGCGGGGAATCGGCACGCGGCTGCTGGTTCCAACCGTGAATCTGGCGGCGTACAGCGGCCAGTTGCCGGCCTTCGGGGTGTACGTGACGCGGCTGACGGTGAACGGCCGATGCTTTCAGGCGGTGACGAATGTGGGCGACCGTCCCACATTCGGCGAGGCATCGTTTGCCGTGGAGTCGCACATTCTGGACTTTGAGCCGATCGATCTGGACGAAACGACGCCGGTGCAACTGGAGTTTCTGCTGCGCCTTCGTCCGGAGATGCAATGGCCCTCTCCCGAGGCGCTGAAGGCGCAGATCTTCAAGGATGTGGCGTGCGCAAAGCGGTACTTTCGGCTGGCGACGCGATAAGGCCTGCTCTCGTCTGCGGAGCAGGGAGAATGGCCGTGTTGCAAGGCGTGCAATGACCAGTCTCGACTGGCTTCAGAGCTGCTTCCCGGTCTGTTTGGGCCTGGAGCGCGCGGTGGGATCTTCCGGCACAGGGTTGGTCGTGACTTTGTGCGGAGCGGGTGTCGCTGGCTTGGCAGGCAGCGGGAGTTGCTTGCCAAGCGGACTGCTGCCGGCAGCTGCTCCGGGCTGAGCTGTCGCGGCGGTCCTGGCTTGCTGCGTCGTGTCCTCCGGCTCATCGCCAAGAAATTGTTCATTGGGGCTGTTGGCGATGGCGGCGCGCATGAACGTCATCCAGATGGGCAGGGCCGCGCGAGCCCCTGTCTCCTTTTCGCCGAGTGACTGCCGGCTGTCATAGCCGACCCAGACACCGCAGGTGATGGAGGGAGAAAAGCCGAGGAACCATGCGTCTGTAAAGTCGCTGGTGGTGCCGGTTTTTCCGCCCAGGGGGTGGTTGAGCTGCGCGGCCGCGGCTCCCGTGCCGTGAGCGGTAACGCCGCGCAACAGCGTCATCATGGAGCGGGCCGTCTGCTCGCTGATGACTTCGTCAATCTCCGGCCGGTCCTGCCACAGGGTGATGCCCTCGTAGTTGGAGACCTTCCGGATCAGGCGCGGAGTCACGCGGATGCCGTCGTTGGGAAATACGGAGTATGAGTTGACCTGCTGCTCCAGCGTAATCTCCGCCGCGCCCAGTGCAATGGGGAGATACGGCGGAATGTCGGTGGTCACACCGAAGCGGTGGGCCATGTCAATCACCTTGTGGATGCCCACGCGCGCGGCAAGCTTGACGGCTGGAACGTTGCGCGACTCGGCGAAGGCGGTGGCCAGCGTCATCGCTCCCTTGAAGTCGTTCTCGTAGTCGTGCGGAGCGTAGCCGCCAAAGTTGACGGGCGCATCGACAATAATGTCGGTCGGCTTGGCTCCCAGCTCCATGGCCGTGGTGTAGACGTAAGGCTTAAAGCTGGAGCCGGTCTGCCGCTCAGCCTGCGTGGCCCGGTTGAACTGCGAGAGCTGGAAGTCGCGGCCGCCCACCATGGCCAGCACATCGCCGGTGGTGTTATCCATGGCAAGCAGCGATCCCTGGGCTCCGGAGTCCTGCTCGAGTGTGGCGCGCCGGGCGGTCCCCTCCATGGCGCTGGTCAGGTGGACGTAAATGATATCGCCCGGTTTCACGAGCGCATCGGCGTAGCGCTGCCCGGTCCATTGCCAGTCCGGGGGCAGCATCATCACCTGGTTGTCGCCGACCCGGGCCAGAATCTCAAGCGGCAGAACACGCGTCACCACGGCATGCACGTAGTCGTCGGGGCCGTACTTCAAAGCCCAGTCGGGATGCTTGTACTCCTCGATGGTGAGGCCGGCTGCGAGCACGTTCTCCAGCTTGCCGGTCCAGCCCTTGCGCCGCTCATAGGTGGCCAGGCCGTCCAGCACGGCGCGGTTTGCGGTCCGTTGCAGGTCAAGATCGAGGGTGGTCTCCACGCGCAGGCCCGCTTCATGCACCTCCTCTGTGCCAAAGCGCTTTTCGAGCTCACGGCGAACCTCTTCCTGGAACCAGGGGGCAAGCGACGCGTCGGGCTGCGAGAGGTGCAGGCCAAGCGGAGACTGGCGGGCCTGCTCGGCCTGCTGGTGAGAGATGACGCCGTCGGATTCCATCTCGCTGAGGACGAGATTGCGGCGGCGAAGGCACTTCTCCGGATTGAGCAGGGGCGAGTACGCCACGGGGCCCTTGGGCAATCCGGCGAGCAATGCCGCCTCGGTCAGATTCAGTTCCCTGGCGTGCTTGGAGAAGTAGAACTCCGATGCTGCTTCGAAGCCGTACATTCCGCTGCCCAGGTATATCTGGTTCCCGTAGAGGGTAAAGATCTGCTGCTTGGTAAAAGTGCGCTCAATCTGGATGGCGAGAAACGCTTCCTGAATCTTGCGGGTGACGGTACGCTCTGACGACAGGAAAAGGTTGCGCGCCAGCTGCATGGTGAGCGTGGAAGCCCCCTGGGAGCGGCCGTGACTGCGCAGGTCGTGGAAGAGCGCGCCGGCAATGCGGAAGACGTTCACGCCCCAGTGCGATTCAAAGTTCTTGTCCTCAATGGAGAGCACCGCCTGGCGCAGGATGGGCGCGAAGTCGTCGTAGTTGACGACGATGCGGCGCTGCAGGGCGAAGGAGCCCACTATGCGGCCTTTGCGGTCGTATAGATCCGTGGTGGTGGAGGGCCGGTAGCGCTCAAGATCGTGAATCTGGGGCAGATCGACGGAGTAGACCAGCATGAGCCCGGCCAGCGAGCCGGTGATGACCGCCAGCAGCAAAAGGGCGGCAAAGGCGATTTTGCCGGCGACCTTGCGGCGGCGATAGACGGGAATCGTCTCCGGGTCGAGCCGGTGCGTTCGGCCCAGGCCGCGCTGCGGAGAAGGCTGATGGGGGGTGGCAGCCAAGAGCTTCAGGCCTCGTGGGCACCTGGCAAACCTGCTGCGCATCAGTGCCGGAAAGCGGCCCCGGACATGGAATCAAAGGACCGCTACAGCCTCAGGCTAGCACGGTTCCGCACGGAACGCAGGTCACGAACGGAACGCGCGTACCATGCGATGCAATTGCAGGACGATGGGTGGAGCGATCAGCTGTTCTTGGCCTTCAGCAATTGCAGAGCCTTGTCGAGCACCTCATCCGTTTTGGGAACCGACCGGACGATATCGAAGTCATCTTCCGTTGAGGCGCCCACCAGAACATTCGGCGTGACGGCCTCATCCTGAATCTTCTTGCCGTCTGGCCCTTCGTACTTTGCCACGGTCAGCAGCAGCGCAGCGCCATCCGGCATTTCGATGGTCTTCTGCACTGAGCCTTCGCCGAACGTGCGCTCGCCCACAACGTCTCCGCGCTTGGCGCCCTCAATGGCCGCCGCGGTCAGTTCGGCCGCGCCAAAGGTGCCGCGGTTGACGATGACGGACATGGGCGCACTGGTCATAAAGGTGGCCGGATCTGCGGTGAAGGTCTGGCGCGGATACTTCTGGCCTTCCAGCGTGGCCATTGTGCCCTGGTTCAGGAAAAAGTTGGCCAGCCGCAGCCCCTGGGCCGCATCGCCCTGGGAGCAATCCCGCAGGTCAAGCAGGATCTTCTCTGACTTGCCGGCGGTCTTGAGCTTGGCGGCAATGGCGTCTACGCGGGCCGCCGTGAGCACGCCTGGCTTGAGGTAAAGAATGGTGGAGTTCTCGTACTGCTGCTCATTCATCGCCGGGGGCGTAAGGATGGCGCGCTGGAGTACGAGCTTGTCCGGCTCCGGCTTGCGCTGGCGCACCAGCGATAACTCAACGTTGGTGCTCTGTTTGCCTTCCAGCATGAGCCGGATGACGGCCAGCGACATTTCGCGCGTGGAGTGCCCGGCAATGGATTCAATCACGTCGCCATCTGCGATGTGATTGCTGTCCGCAGGAGATCCCGGCTGCACGCTGACCACCGTGGCATAGCCGAAGCGCTTGGAAACAGTGATGCCGATCTGGCCCACACCGGTTGTGGGGCGCGCCTTATAAACGCTGTATTCGCTTGGGGTTAGATAGCTCGAATCCGAGTCCAGCGACTCCAGAAGGCCGTGCAGAGCGCCGTTGGTCACATCGCTGATGTTGGGCTCCGTGACATAGTCGCTCTTGATTCGCTTGAGCACCTCGGCGTAGACCCGCATCTGTCTGTACGCGCCATCCTGATCGCCGCCGGCGTGAACGCCGAAGAGGCCGAACTGGCCAAGGGCGAAGCCCAGCCCGAGGGTTGCAAAGATGGCAACGGCAAGAACGAATACAAAACGCTGGAAGAATCGGGACACACACACCACCGGGACGGCCCCATGGGGAAACAGGCCGCACACTCTTATAGACGCAATGATATCGCAAGGGGTGGCTGGATGACTTGCAGGGAAATCGTGCCCGCCGGGGAGACTGGTGGCGGAGGGCGGGATCGAACCGCCGACCTACGGGTTATGAATCCGTCGCTCTAACCATCTGAGCTACTCCGCCGGGAGTGGCATGCTGTGACCAGCGCGCCTATCTAGATGATACGGATGGTTGAAGTTGAGGTCAAACGGGGGCGGCAGTGCCGCGTGACAGGATGAAGGCGGAACGCCTGTTCCTGTAGACTCGCCTGCATGAGCAAGTTACGAATTGCCGGGGTGATTCCGGCCCGGCTCCACTCCACCCGGTTGAGCCGCAAGGTGTTACGACCGATTGCAGGGCGGCCCATGGTGGAGTGGGTATGGCGGGCGGCGAAGGCATGCCCCCAGATGGATTCGGTTGTGGTGGCGACGGACTCAGAGGAAGTGGCAGCCACATGCCGGGAGCGCGCCATACCCGTGGTGATGACGTCACCGGAGTGCCAGAGCGGCTCTGACCGCGTGTACGAGGTGGCAAAGCAAACGGATGCAGATGTTTACGTCAATATCCAGGGAGACGAGCCAACCTTGACGCCGGATTTTTTTGAGCCGTTGCTGGCTCTGTTTGACCGGCCTGAGGTGGAGGTGACCACGCTGGCGGTACCTTGCCCGCAGGAGGAATTCTCCAATCCCAATGCCGTCAAGGTGGTTACGGCATTGGATGGACGTGCGCTGTATTTCTCGCGGGCGACGATTCCGTTTGATCGCGACGGTGGCGGGTTTGCCGGATACAAGAAGCATCTGGGCATCTACGCCTACCGAAAAGCCGCGCTGGAGCGATTTGCGGCCCTGGCTCCTTCGCCCCTGGAACGGGTGGAAAAGCTGGAGCAACTGCGGCTGCTGGAGAACGGTATCGCCCTGTACGTCGCAGACGCGCCAGCCGATACGATTGGCGTGGATACGGAAGCGGATCTGGTGCGTGCCCAGGCCGTGCTGGAAGACCGCGCGAAGTAGCTCGTGCCTGGCGTGCCCAGCTGAATTGCGAGCAAGAAACGGATAGCACCGGGCTTGCGGATCGGCGACTATGGCCTCTGTGAGCAGGAGTCTTGTAGACGTGAACAAAGCTGACAGCAACGCCGTTCTGGACGAAGCGACCGCGTGGGGGCAGATTCTCCGCAGAGACAAGCAAGCGGAGTTTTTCTACGGGGTTATGACGACGGGCGTATTTTGCCGGCCGGGCTGCAAAAGCCGGCTACCGCTTCGGCAGAATGTGCGATTCTTTGAAACTGCGGCGCAGGCGATGGCGGCTGGACTTCGGCCATGCAAGCGGTGCGCGCCTGCCACGACGGAGGTTGCGGATCCGCTGGAGCAGGTTCTGACGTATCTGGAAGCACGTGTCGATGAGCCGGTGCGCCTGGAGGAACTGGGCAGAATCGCGGGCCTGAGTCCTTTTACGGTGCAGCGCCAGTTTCGAGCCCGGATGGGAGTAAGTCCGCTGCAGTATCAAAGAGCGTTACGTGCGGGCAAGCTGCGCGACGCGCTCCGGCAGGGAGGCAGTGTGACGGACGCAATTTATACGGCTGGCTTCGGTTCGTCGAGCCGTGGCTACGAAGGCGCCCAACTGGGGATGCCCCCCGCCCGATTCGCACAGGGCGGCAAGGGCGAGCTGATTCGCCTCACCACCGCCAATTCACAGTTTGGCTGGCTGGTGGTGGGCGCAACAGAACGCGGACTGTGCTGGCTGGCACTTGGAAAGACCTCCGCAGAGGCTGAGGCAAGCCTGAGTGCAGAGTTTGCTGAAGCAACTTTGAAGCGCGATGAGGGGCTGAAGACGCTAGTCGAGGCTGCGCTGCGCGAGGTTGAGAGCGGGACGCCGCCGGGGCCTGAGACTCCGTTGGATCTGCGTGGCACGGCCTTCCAACTGCGCGTGTGGCAGGCTCTTCGCAGGATTCCGCGAGGCGAAACGCGGAGCTACAGTGAGTTGGCAAGAGAACTCGGCGAGCCGAAGGCCACGCGCGCGGTGGCGCGAGCCTGTGCCATGAATCGCGTGGCGCTTGTTGTGCCGTGCCATCGCGTTGTCGGCGCAAATGGATCGTTGACTGGATATCGATGGGGCGTGGAGCGCAAGCGGAGGATACTCGAGGCTGAGTGCGGCAAAAGCATGGACTCAACGCTTTCTGGGCAGCGCCGCTTAAGTTGAAATCGTCTCAAGCAATTTTGCTGTTATTTGCTGCCCAGCATGTTGAGAGATGGATATCCCAATCCATGCGCCTTGCCTTGAGGGCAGGAGTTGCTTGTCGATATTCACTCCTGATGAAATACGCAGATTTGGTTGCATGCGGTCTGCGTGAGATTCGTTAACCTATATCTTCAGACGGCCAAGCCTATGTTCTTTTAGCGGATGTTCTCATCGCCGTTTCGAATGCAGGATGGAAAGAGCGGTTGGCGGTTCAATAGATTTGTGCTCCGGAGGGGAGCGGAATGGCCAGAAAGCGCATTACGATCATGTCTCCCTGCTATAACGAAGCGCTCAACGTGCGCGAGTTGCACAGCCGCATACGGGCTGTTGCCGAGCAGATGCCGGACTACATTTTTGAGCATTTGTTTATCGACAACGCCTCGACGGATGGCACAGTGGATGTGCTGCGAGAGATGGCGGCGGAAGATGCAAACGTGAAAGTGATTGTGAATGCGCGCAACTTTGGCCATGTGCGCTCTCCCATGCACGCATTTCTGCAGGCAGAGGGAGATGCCGTGGGGTGCATTGCCTCTGACCTGCAGGAACCTCCGGAGTTATTTGTCGAGATGATTCGCCAATGGGAGGCGGGATTCCCAATCGTGGCGGCAATCAAGAACACCAGCGAAGAGAACGGCCTGATGTATCGGCTGCGAACGGCCTATTATCGCCTGGTGGCGCGGCTGACGAACGTGGAGGTGTTGGAGCACTTCACCGGTTTTGGGTTGTACGATCGCGCAGTCGTGGAAGAGATTCGCAAGGGCTTTCGCGATCCGTATCCCTACTTCCGCGGGATGATTGCCGAGCTGGGACTTCCTCATGCGAAGGTCTATTACAACCAGAAGCGTCGCGAGCGTGGCATAACAAAGAATAACTTCTACACGCTTTACGACATGGCCATGCTGGGAATTACAAACCTGTCGAAGGTGCCGCTGCGCCTTGTCATCTTCGGAGGATTTATCTCGGCCTTGGTCAGCTTTATTCTCGGAGTCTTTTATCTGGTCTATAAGCTTGTGTTCTGGAGCAGCTTTACGGTTGGCGTGGCGCCACTGGTTCTTGGGCTTTTCTTTCTGGGCTCAGTCCAACTGATTGCTCTGGGTATCATCGGCGAGTACGTTGGATCGATTCACACGTTTGTGCTGAATCGCCCGCTGGTGACGGAGAAAGAACGAATCAACTGCTAGTCTGCTTTGCCTCCGCGTGACCTCATAAAAATATGCAAATGCCGCAACTGGGTCGTTATATTTTGGTCGGCGGGTTTAACACCGTATTCGGATACGGCCTGTTTGCCGTGTTGAATTGGACTTTACGAGGACTCGGTTCTTATAGCTATCTATATGCGGGATTCCTTGCCAACCTGATTGCAATTACAGTGGCATTTCTTGGGTATAAGTGGTTTGTATTTCACACGCGCGGTAACTATCTTAGCGAATGGATCAAGTGCGTGGGCGTATATGGCAGCAGCATGCTCTTGAATCTCGCGGGTCTGGCCGTAATTGTCCCGATGTTACGGCACTACCTGAAGAGACCTGATTACGCGCCGTATCTGGGCGGTGCGCTACTGACAGTTGTTACCGTGTTATTGAGCTATTTGGGGCACAAGCATATCTCTTTTAAGAGAAGCGATACGGCACAATGATGCTATCTAAGCCGTGTACCACGCCGCTGTCCTGCGAATGCACTCCTCCAACGGAGTGAGCTGCTGCAATCCAAGCAGTTCGTAGGCACGATCCACAGATGGAACATACCGGGCAGGTGGCACACCGGGAGCGGGCTGCTTCAAAACGCGAATTTCAGTGCCTGGCTTGAGAACTGCGGCAACGGCCTGAGCAAGCTCAAAGATGCTGATGTCCTGCGCGGAGCCTACATTGATGGGAACGAGTGCAGGCGCTCGGAAGAGCATTGTCCATAGCCAGATGGCGAGGTCGGCGGCGTACAGGTAGGAGCGCCTGGGCGTGCCATCGCCATGAATGACAATGGGCCGATTCGCCAATACGTCACCGATGAAATTGCCGATTGCGAAGTGCTCATCGAGCGGGAGATGAGGGCCACAGAACGCCCAGCAGCGCGCGATCTTGCACTCGATATGCGATTGTGATCCGTACAAAGCGCACAACAATTCAGCTGCGCGTTTTCCTTCGGCATAGACACTGGCTGGGTTCAGCGGATCGGGTGCGCCTTTGTACGCTTCTGAAACCTGGGTCATTTCTGGTGGCTGATTGCCATAGACGGCGCCTGAACTGGTGAGAAGAAATTTTTGGGTGCCATGCGTGGCGGCAAACTCGAGTGTGCGCTCGGTGCCCGCAACGATTGTGGAAAGCATCTCGAGCGGGACATCTTTTGCCTGCCGAGCACGTGCCTCCGTTGCAGCGTGAATCACATATTTGTAATCACCCTCAGGAAAGGAGAAGCTGCGAACGTCGCCCTGGAGCAGGCTAACGGCAGGGTTGCTCACAAGGTGCGGGCACTTCCGCGCAAATGCTTCGGGGGATCGAGTGAGCACGGTTATGTTGGCGTTAAGACCTAGATCCCGGTTGGCATGGCAAAAACTTTCAACCAGCCAGCATCCGAAGAATCCCGTACCGCCCGTGAGAAAAACACGCTGGTCGCGGAGTTCATCCCACAGGGCCAGCGTGGCCGAGACAACGAGATTCAGATCGGATGCAAGACTATACATGGCCCTCCTCGCAGCGATAGATTGCCGGATTTCAAAACTTAGTGGTGCATGGCCCGGCGTTTACTCTAATCGACGCTGATTCCGCGACTATAGATGGTCTGTCGCAGTGAGGGAATCTGCGAATAGGGGCTCTCAATATCATCGATTTTGATCGGCGCATCCTTCTCTACCGGGCGAAGTAGAACCTCTCCGCGCATGAGCTCGCGGCAGGAGAGCTGGCCTTTTTGCAGCGGGATAGCCAGATAGACATCATCATCCGTTAGCAAGTGTCCTTCCGGAAGATCTTCGCGAGCGTAAACGCCACGGACTAGTGCATCGAGATATCGGGTTTCATCCTTGGTCGGAATCCGCTTTTGCGTGCCGGGCGCGCCGCACATCTCTCTCGCTTTATGGAACGATTTGAACCACTGATCGATCTGATGAGGGAGGCTGCAATAAGGCGACACCTTGGCGCCATCGGTATTGATGTCGATATGGCGCTCGAAGGTTCTTGCGCCCTTCGCATAGGCGATAAGAATGGAATTGGACCAGTCAGTACACTCATGCGTGGAAAAGCCGATGGTGTTATTGGGGTAGCGGTTTCGCAGGAAATCAATCTGATTCAACTCAAGGTGTGAATCCTCTGACGGGTAGAGCGAGACGCAATGATTGATTGCAAGCGGGATGTTGCGATTCGCAAAAAAGGTAACAATATCGTCCATATCCTTGAGGGACGATCCGCCCGTGGAAACTACCACGGGCTTCTTGGTCTTGGCGATCTTCTCAATCAGAATCCAGTCATTCAGATCAGAACTTGCGATCTTGATGATCTGGATACCCAGTTCGCAACAAAGGTCCACGGATCGCTCATCGAAAGGCGTGGCGGTGGGCATGCAGCCAGCCTGGCGAATTGCCTTTACCAGGATTGCGTATTCCTCATCGGACAAGCTCGTGCTCAGCGTCTTTTTGATGTACCTTTCGTCGGACTGGAGGAAATTCCGATGGACAAATCTTTCTACATCGCGAAACTGTAGCTTGATGGTGGCGCGTATGTTGTTGAACCGAACCACCTGTGCGAATTCGCCGATGATCTTCAGCCCACGTTCGACATTGCCAAGATGATTATTGGCCATTTCGAGCACGAACAAATCTTCGAAGATATCCTTGTCAATCATGGACTTGCTCCTTTGCGATCAGTGGCAGAAATTCGAAGAAGTTATCGAACATGTATTCCATGGCACGAGTAGCATCCTGGGGATAGAAGCCGTAGCCGTGCCGCATCCACGCGAACTCAATTCCCGCGGCTTTGGCAGCATCCGCGTCCTCCATTGTATCGCCAACAAAGAGGGATTCCCCTGAGGCAAGGTGAAGGCTACTCATAAGGGTAACGAGCATCTCTGCCTTTCCGGAATAGATTGGGGATCGCGAATCGACTGTAGCGATGGACTCAAACAAATCCACAATTCGCTCCGCTTCTAATATCCGCAGAGATATGTGCCGAGGCTTGTTAGAAACGACGAAAAGGCGTCGATCTTGCTGGTGAAGAGCGTGCAGGACTTGAACAGCTCCGGGGAATGGTGCTGTTTTGCGCCATCCATCGCTGTCGTAGCTTGCACGGAAGGCCTGTTCAAGGGCATCTAGGCTGCTGGAATCCGACACGTTGCCTGCTTGGGAAAGAATTGTCCGGATCGGGGGACCAATGAATTGGCTCAGATCGGGATGCAGAAGAGGCAAGTTGCATGCTGTAAAAGCAGCACGCACGGAGTACTCGATGCCGGGAAGCGAGTCCAGCAAGGTTCCGTCCAAATCGAAGAACACGCAATTAGGTGTGAGTGCCTTCATTGTCGTCACGAACAAGCATGTTGGAAGCCAGTTCCTCGGCTGAGAGAAACGGATACATGTCTTCGAGATTTGGCGTGAGTATCTTGCCGTCAGGAAGAATGCGGGAACGCAACCGTGGCTCAAACTCCTGATTGGGGTCGAGGTGGACATCAAAGAGTGCAGGCCCAGGAGAATCCAGTTCTTGCTGGATTCTCGCCATGTTGGCAAGCGTGCTGATTGAAAAAGAGGGAATACCGTAGGCCAAACCCACCTTCAGCATATCTGGAAATGTAACTCCACTTTCCGGACTCTCGCCGATCTTACGGCCCTGGAAAAACCCCGTTTGTGTTTGCCGAATGGAAAGGTATCCTCCGTTATTCAGCACAAAGATCTTGATTGGCAGTCGATACCCCACCACCGTTTGCAACTCCTGCACATTCATTTGCAGCGAGCCGTCGCCAGCGAGGCAGATAGTCCGTTTTGCTCCTGCCACGGCCACGCCAATGGCAGCGGGCAGGTCATAACCCATGGATGCTGATCCTGAGTTCGAGATGAGGCGCTGTCCTCGCTTCAGTTTTGCAACTTGATAAGGAACAATGCAGGCCGTCGCATTGCCGCAGACCACAGCATCCTCGGAGCCGAGCATCTCAAATAAGCGGTCGATGAAGTCGTATGAATTGAGGGGTGGACCGGGCATTCGATGATGGGGTTGAACGACGGGATACTTTGTCTTCCATTGCCGCGCCACATGAAGCCAGTCCTCATGCACGGAGTTCGAGGCGGCTCTACCTTCCAGTTGTCTGGCCATCTCCGCCAGAAAGATCTTCACGTCGCAGTGAATGGCGATGTCTGGCTGATGCAGCGGCTTGTTCAACTCTGCGGCATCGATATCGACCTGGATCTTTGTCGCAAATCGAGCAAAAGAGTTCCAGTTGTAACTTGTCTGTCGAATATTGAGCCGGGAGCCGAGCACGAGCAGCAAGTCTGAGTTTTGAACCGTGAAGTTGCCGGCGCGCTCGCCGATGGTGCCGGGACGTCCGCAGAACAGTTCGTCATCACTGGCTATTAGATCGTGCGTCCAGGCTGTCACGACAGGGATGCGGAGAGGTCGAATGACTGCCTCGAATTCCGAAATTGCTCCTGCGATACGAATTCCACTTCCGGCAAAGAGGACTGGACGTTTTGCACTCTGGATTCGGTTGAGAGTATCTGCGACTTGCTCTTGGACGGCGGCTGTATCGAAGTGGATGTCATCCTCAGATGGATCGTAGTGCCGAAGCCGATCAGGATCGATCTGTGCAGATTGGACATCGACTGGAACATCGAGCCAGCAGGGGCCGGGCCTGCCGCTCTGGGCAAGATACCAGGCGCGTTCCAGGTGGTAAGCGATGGAGTCAGGTTCCGTAACCAGGACTGCGTACTTGGTGATACCCCGAACCATGCGAACGATGTCGACTTCCTGGTCGCCCAATTGGCGCAGGTCCGTGAGGCCATACGTGGCCATGCAGGTTTCCCGCTTCACCTGGCCAGAGAGTATGAGCATTGGAATGGAGTCAGTCCATGCCCCGAAGACGCCATTCAGCGCGTTGATGCCACCGGGGCCGGTCGTCACGTTCAGGATGCCCGGCGTACGAGTAATTCTGGCGTATCCTTCGGCAGCCATGGCTGCCGCCTGCTCATGATGCGTGCAAATATATCCAAGACCACTGGTGCCGACGGAGTCGTTCCAATGCATGGCGCCGCCACCGGTGACAAGAAAAACGTGGCGGGCGCCCCACTGGCGCAATTGACCCAAAACGTAGTCAGAAAGTTTCATCGAGTAAAGACCAGATGCAGAGCTAATTGTGAGTCTGCGCTAAGCGGGCATCGTTTGCAAAGGTACCAATTGTGTATGCGACGAAGTCGAGCATTGGGGGAGTCAGGCCTGGGTAGACGCCGAGCCAGAAGACGTGGTTCATTGCAAAATCGGTGTTGGGCAGTGGGCCCAGAGCGCGATATTCGCAGCTCTGGTAGGCCGGCTGGCGCAGCAGGTTGCCGCCGAACAGGAGGCGCGTCCCGATCTTCTTTGCATCGAGTTCCCGGATTAAATCATTGCGCGTGAATGGAGCGTCAGGGCGGACCCCGATTGGAAAGCCGAACCACGAGGGATCAGAGCTGGGGGTTGCTTCCGGCAGCAGAAGATAATCCGCAAGAGGTTCAAGCGCGGTACGCAGATAGTGGAAATTGTCTTTGCGTCGCTGGACGAATTCGGGCAGCTTGTCGATTTGAGAAGCCCCGAGAGCTGCCTGCATGTCAGTAGCTTTGAGGTTATAGCCAACATGGGAGTAGGTGTACTTGTGGTCGTAACCGCAGGGCAGCTCGCCAAGTTGCCAGTCGAAGCGCTTGCCGCAGGTGTTGTCTTTGCCAGGGTTGCACCAGCAGTCACGACCCCAGTCACGGAATGACTCGAGGATCACCTGCAGGCTGGGCTTATCGGTCAGGACGGCTCCGCCTTCGCCGGTGGTGATGTGATGTGCAGGATAAAAGCTGAATGTGGCGATATCGCCAAAGGTGCCCACGTGGCGGCCCTTCCAGGTGGAGCCAAGCGCATCACAGCAGTCCTCAATCAGCCAGAGGTCGTGCTTCTTGGCGAATGCCGTGACGGCATCAAGGTCGAAGACATTGCCCAGAGTGTGGGCCAGCATAACTGCGCGGGTTTTGCTGCTGCGTGCCGCCTCTAACTGATGGATATCGATTTCGTAGGTGGGCAGTGTGACATCGACAAAGACAGGCACCAGGCGATTCTGCAGGATGGGATTGACGGTGGTTGGGAACCCTGCCGCGACCGTGATGACCTCATCGCCGGGCTTCAGGCGGCGGTCGCCGAGTTTGGGCGAGGTGAGAGCGGTGACTGCAAGCAAGTTGGCCGAAGAGCCGGAGTTGACAAGAGAGGCACTGCGCACGCCGACGAATCGGGCCAGCTTGCGCTCAAAATCAGCGGCAAAGCGGCCCGTGGTGAACCATGCGTCCAGAACGGAGTCCACAACGGAACGCATATCTGCGCTGTCGATCACCTTGCCGCTAACAGGGACGGGTGTCTCGCCGGGTTTGAACTCGGCAGGGGAGAACGCCTCAGCGTAGTACTGGGCGGTGAGGTCAAGAATCTGTTGCCGAAGCTGAGCGGATCGGTCTGTCATTCGGGGTCCAGGAACTAAGCATACAAAATCGGGAGTCGCCAGTGTACTGTATTAGCAAGTGAAGCGCAGCAGACGACGCATTCCTTCAGGGCCGGTGCAGGACCGCACCTGCTGGAAAGGTTGCAGGGGATTCCAATGAAAGCGGTAATTCTTGCGGGCGGACTTGGAACTCGACTCAGCGAGGAGACAGGTGCGCGACCGAAGCCGATGGTGGAGATCGGGGGCAGGCCGATTCTCTGGCACATATTAAAAATCTACTCGCAACACGGAATCAGCGAGTTCATTATCTGCTGCGGATACAAGGGCTATCTGATCAAGGAATATTTCGCCAACTATTTCCTGCACACATCCGACGTTACCTTTGACATGCGCGAAAACCGGATGCAGGTGCACCAGAGCGTTGCCGAACCCTGGCGCGTGACCCTTGTCGACACGGGAGAGAATGCCGGGACGGGTGGGCGTTTGCGCAGGATTGCGCCGTATCTGGCTGGGGAAGATGCGTTCTGTATGACCTACGGCGATGGGGTGAGCGATGTGGATATTTCCGCGTCAATCGCTTTTCACCGCAGCCACGGCAAGCAGGTTACGCTGACTGCGGTGCAGCCCCTGGCGCGATTCGGCGGTCTGAGCGTGGAGGGCAGTGAAGTCGTCGCCTTCCAGGAGAAGCCCGAGGGCGAAGGCGGATGGATTAACGGCGGATTCTTTGTGCTTTCGCCTGCGGTGTTACAGGCGATTCCGGATGAAAGCTCGATGTTTGAAAGAGGCCCTCTGCAGCAATTGACCTTGCAGAATGAGGTGCAGGCTTTCTTCCACAGCGGGTTCTGGCAGCCGATGGACACGCTGCGCGACAAGCAGAAGCTGGAAGATCTGTGGGCAAGTGGGAGAGCTCCATGGAAGACCTGGTAAGCCAGTGGCGAGGAAGGAAGGTCTTTCTCACGGGCCATACGGGTTTTAAAGGGGGCTGGCTGAGCCTGTGGCTTGCCGCTAAGGGCGCGGAAGTACGCGGATTTGCGCTGGAGCCGGACACGCAGCCCAACCTGTTTGCCGTGGCATCCATTGGCGCCGCAGTGGAAGACATCCGCGGGGATGTCCGCGACTATCCCATGCTGGAAGCCGCGATGAAGGAGTTTGCACCCGAGGTGGTCTTTCATCTCGCGGCGCAGCCCCTGGTAAGGCGATCCTATGCTGATCCGCTTGGCACCTTCTCCACCAATGTGATGGGAACGGCCAATGTGCTGGAGGCTATTCGAAAGACGCCAAGCGTACGCGCCGTTGTATGCATTACGACGGACAAGTGCTATCAGAACCGGGAATGGGTGTGGCCTTACCGCGAGACAGATGCCCTTGGCGGAATCGATCCGTATTCGTCCAGCAAGGCCTGCGCCGAGATTGTGAGCGCAGCGTTCCGGAACTCCTACTTTCCGGCGGAGCGGTTTGGCGATCACCGCGTAGCCATTGCTACGGCGCGGGCGGGCAACGTGATTGGAGGCGGAGACTGGTCAGAGGATCGATTGATTCCTGACCTCATTCGCGGCTTTCTGGCGGGAAGTCCCGTGCTGATTCGGCGGCCCAGGGCGACTCGCCCATGGCAGCACGTGCTGGAGCCTTTGCACGGTTATATGCTGCTGGCCGAACATCTGCTGTCGGCGCGGGCAGACTGCGCTACAGCCTTCAATTTTGGCCCGGGCGATGGAGATGCGTGGCCGGTGGAGCGCGTGGTCGCCAAGCTGGCCGCGCTGTGGGGGCAGGGAGCATCCTGGGAACTCGGGGACTCCGGGGAGGGCGTGCATGAGGCGCACCAACTCCGACTGGACGCCAGCAAGGCGAGGACGCAACTCGGCTGGAGGCCGCGCCTGCGCACGGATGTTGCGCTGGAGTGGACGTTGGACTGGTACCGCAACTGGCAGAGCGGCGCGCCCATGGCAGAGCGGACGCGAGCTCAGATTGGCCAGTATGAGCAACTCATCCAGAGTGCTTCCGGCGATTAGCCCTGCACAGGAGACGGCAGACCGGATTTGCTGCCTGAGGCAAGCAGCGTCTGGAAGTTCGGTGATTCGGGCTCTTTGTGGACCACGGCAGCCCGCACGCCGGAGAAGCCGGCTTTGTGCAGCATAAGCTCCAGTTCCGCTTCGCCAAACCCCAGCCACTCGTCGGCGTATAGCTCGCGCGCTTCCTCAAAACGGTGCTGCAGCAGGTCGAGGACAAGAATGCGGCCGCCGGGCTTGAGAATGCGCCACGCTTCAAGAATTGCCCGCTCCGGATGGAGGGCGTGGTGGAGGGATTGCGAGAAGAGAACGAGATCGACAGATCCGTCTTCAATGGGCACCCCTTCCATGTCGCCCAGGCGGAACTCCACGTTCTGAATGCCGTGTTTTTGCGCCTGTTCCCGCCCGACCTCGATCATTCTGGCAGAGGTGTCCACCGCAATCACCTTGGCGGCCTGCTGCGCCAGCATCAGCGCAAAAGCTCCCTCGCCGGTGCCCAGGTCGGCGATGACGAGCGGCGGCATGAGTCGCAAGAGAGCTTCCGCCATGCTTTTCCAGGATTTGCCCGGAACATAGTCCCGGCCCAGGCGCCCAGCAACGCTGTCAAAGAAGCTTCGCATCTTGTCCTGGCGTTTTTTCAGAACACCCTGAGCGGCAAGCTGGTCGCGAGAGGCTTCCGGAATCTCCTGTTGCGCTTGCCGAAGCAGATTTTCAAGGATGGGATTGGCTGCGGAGGGTTTGAGCCGGTAAAGGTTATTCTTGCCTGTTCTGCGGTCCTCCACCAGTCCGGCAGTCTTCAGCTGGGAAAGGTGGGTTGAGATGGTGCTCTGCCCCATGACAAGAATCTCCTGCAATTCCGCCACGGAAAGCTCCTCCTTCTCCAGCAGGAGCAGGAGGCGGAGCCGGCTGGGGTCGGCGAGGATGCGCAGGAGTTTGATGATTGACGCCATCGGGGTTGATCTGCTACATATCATGATATCACGATGGGTCGATATAAGGAGGACTTTCGATGACGGCTTCCACACTGGAGATCACTGGAGCGGAGTACAAGGTTGCCGATATGGCACTGGCCGATTGGGGCCGCAAGGAGATTGCAATCGCCGAGCACGAGATGCCGGGATTGATGGCGATTCGGAACAAGTATGCAGCTGAGAAGCCGCTGGCCGGGGTACGCGTGACCGGCTCGCTGCACATGACGATTCAGACGGCGGTACTGATTGAGACGCTGGTGAGCCTGGGCGCGGAAGTGCGCTGGGCAAGCTGCAACATCTTTTCCACGCAGGACCACGCCGCGGCAGCGATTGCGGCGACCGGCGTGCCGGTGTTTGCCTGGAAGGGCGAGACGCTGGAGGAATACTGGGATTGCACGTACAAGGCGCTGAGCCACAAGGGCGGCAAGGGGCCGCAACTGGTGGTGGACGATGGCGGCGACGTGACCCTGCTGATCCACATGGGCTATGAACTGGAGGAAGGCAGCGACTGGGTCAATACGCCCTCTGGCAATCACGAAGAGCAGGTGATTAAGGACTTGCTGAAGAAGGTTCATGCGGAAGACCCGCAGCGCTGGCACAACATGGTGAAGGAGTGGCGCGGCGTCTCAGAGGAGACGACGACTGGCGTTCACCGGCTGTACAAGATGATGGAGCAGGGCAAGCTGCTGGTTCCGGCGATTAACGTGAACGATTCGGTGACCAAGAGCAAGTTCGATAATCTGTACGGCTGCCGCGAGTCGCTGGCGGACGGCATCAAGCGCGCGACGGATGTGATGGTGGCGGGCAAGGTGGCGGTGGTGTGCGGTTACGGCGATGTGGGCAAGGGCTGTGCGCACTCGCTGCGCGGCATGGGCGCACGCGTGATTGTGACGGAAGTCGACCCTATCAACGCGCTTCAGGCGGCGATGGAGGGTTTCGAGGTCACGACCGTGGAGGACACGCTGGGACGCGGCGACATCTATGTCACCTGCACCGGCAACGTGGACATCATCACGCTGGAGCACATGAAGCGGATGAAGGACCAGGCGATCGTGTGCAACATCGGGCACTTCGACAACGAGATCCAGATGGACCGGCTGAATGCCGAGGCAGGCGTGAAGAAGCTGAACATCAAGCCGCAGGTGGACGTGTACACCTTCCCTGACGGGCACAGCATCTTCGTTCTGGCCGAGGGGCGACTGGTGAACCTGGGCTGCGCCACGGGGCATCCGAGCTTTGTGATGAGCAACAGCTTTGCCAACCAGACGCTGGCGCAGATTGATCTCTGGAAGAACAAGGATACCTATGCGGTGGGTGTCTACACGCTGTCGAAGAAACTGGACGAAGAGGTAGCGCGGCTGCACTTGGAGAAGATTGGCGTAAAACTGACCACGCTGTCGCAGAAGCAGGCCTACTACATCGGTGTTCCGGTGGAAGGGCCATACAAGCCCGAGTTCTACCGGTACTAATCGATGGAAATGTGATCACCGAGGCCGCAGGGGCGGCCTCGATTTTTTGGCCTTTTCGGAGATTCCCCGTATGGCTGTCTTGCCAAGTTTTTCGTTTGAACTGTTTCCTCCGCGCACACCAGAGGGCATGGAGAGATTGCCCGGCGTGATCGGCCAACTTGCACAGGTGCGGCCCGACTTTTTCTCCATCACCCACGGAGCCGGTGGATCAAATCAGAATGGCACGTACGAGACGCTGGTTGCGGTGGTAGAGCACTCTGGCGTTGAGGCAGCGCCGCATCTGACCTGTGTTGGATCGACACGCGCCAACATCGCGTCCTTGTTGCAGCGCTACCGGGACGCTGGAGTGAAGCGCATCGTGGCCCTTCGCGGAGATCTGCCCGCGACAGCCATGAGTCCCGCCGCGCCAGGGGAGTTCCACTACGCGAATGAGCTGGTGAGCTTCATTCGGGAACAGCACGGGAATTCCTTCAAGATTGAGGTGGCGGCCTACCCGGAGATGCATCCGCAGGCGCCCAGCCCCAGCGTGGACTTTGAGAATTTTCGTCGCAAGGTGGAGGCCGGGGCAGACGGCGCGCTGACGCAGCTCTTTTACAATGCCGACGCCTATTTCGACTTCATGGAGCGCTGTGGCAAGGCCGGTATCACCATTCCTGTCGTGCCTGGCATCATGCCCATTACGGGATTTGCCAACACGGTGCGCTTTTGTACAGGCTGTGGCGCGGATTTGCCACGGTGGGTAAGGCTGAGGCTGGAAGAGCTGCAGCATGACAAGACAGCGCTGCAGGAGTTCGGACTTGAGGTTGTGACACGGCTGTGCGAGACACTGCTGCGCAATGGTGCGCCGGGGCTTCACTTCTACACGATCAATCAGGCAGAGCCTACGCTGCGGTTGTGGAAGAATCTAGCGTTGCCGGCACGCGCCTGAGCGAAGCGGCTGTTCATCATTCCGCCTGAAAAAGCGGTCGTGAAGCGGCGAGCGTGAAAGCGGGGTCAGGCTTTTGGCTTGCCGGGCCGAATCCCCTTGCGCCTGCGATGGAAGATGCGGTGATACAGGCGCCAGACGGAGTTATGCAGCAGGCGGGTCTGCTCGGCCTTGAGCGCGGCGTAGGAGTGCCGAACATAATGGTCGAACTCGGGAGGCCATCCAATGGTGGAGCGCCGTTCTGAGAAGTCGCCTTCTGCCCACTTTGCTATCACCGCCTTGTAGCCCACCACGTGGGTAACAAACTCAAGCAGGCAGGCGGGCATCTCCTCCTCGACGATGAGGTATGCCTTCTGGATGATGATCTTTTCCCGGATATCGTTCAGCGGCGCAAAGATGGTGGTCATCCACAGGATCCATTCCTTCAGGTCTTCGTCGCGGATGGGATGACACTGCGCTTTTCCCTGCTTTTTCAACAGAGAGCGATAGGCGATATGGCCGGCCTGCGAAGCCACGTAGAGCGGGCCGTAGAACTCATTGAGGCGCTTGTTGACGAGGCGGAGTTTGTCGCGCCTGCGGGCCAGCATACGCGCGCTGATGAAGGTGACGAAGTACCCAAAAAACGCCAGGATGATGGTGAGGATAGCCGCGCTGTGCAGAAGATTGGGAATGGTGACTTCCGAGATATCCATTGCCGCCTAGCCTTGCGCATGAGTATACGCGTTGCAGCGGGCGGATGGATGTGAAGATGCGCGGCCGGATGATTCGTCTAGCTGGCCCCAAGGTAAACAAATCGCAGCGCAAACAGGACTGCAAGGATGTAGAGAAGCCAGTCTCGCTTGCGGTAATGCCCGGTGGCTAGATGCAACACCGCCCACGCAATGATGCCGAATCCCAGTCCATTGGCAATGGAGTAAGTGAACGGGATGAGCACAAGGGTAAGGAAAGCCGGAATGGCGACGAGCGGCTCATGCCAGCGAATTTCCGTAACGGTGGCCAGCATCATTGAGCCTACAAGGATGAGCGCCGGAGCCGTGGCTGCGGCGGGCACTGCTCCCACAAAGGGCGCCGCCCCAATGGCTGCAAGAAACAGAAGCCCGGTGACGATAGCGGTGATGCCGGAACGTCCTCCCGCTGCCACGCCCGCAGTGGACTCAACGTAGCTGGTAACGGTGGAGGTTCCGGCGAAGGAGCCGACGACGGTGGATGCCGCATCGGCAAAGAGGATGCGGCTCAGGCGGGGAATGGAATGGTCGGCATCGATCAGGCCGGCTCGTTTGGTGACCGCGACCAGCGTGCCCAGGTTGTCAAAGAGATCAACGAAAAAGAAGACGAAGATGATCTCAAGCAGGCCCTTGTTCAGAGCGCCGCGGATGTCGAGCTGAAATGCGGTGGCAGACAGCGCGCGCAGGCCAATGGGGGCGGGAGTCCAGTGTTCCAGGCCAAGGGCCCATGCCAGTGCGGTGACGGCAAGCACGCCGATAAGGATGGAGCCGCGTACCTTCTTGATTTCGAGCGCCACCATGATGCACAGGCCGAGAAGCGCCAGCGCCGTGGTGGGATTGCGGATGCTGCCAAGGCCGACGAGCGTGGCTGAGTCGCCGACGATAAGGCCCGCATTGCGAAAGCCGATGAACGCGATGAACAGGCCAATGCCTCCGGCGACGGCGGCGTAGAGTTCGTGCGGAATGGAGCGGAGAATCAACTGCCGGATGCCGGTTGCCGTCAGCGCGAGGAAGAGCACTCCAGAAAGAAAGACGGCTCCGAGCGCAGTTTGCCAGGGAATGTGCATCTTGAGGCAGACGGTATAGGTAAAGTAGGCATTCAAGCCCATCCCAGGGGCCAGTGCAATGGGATAGCGAGCAACAACGCCCATCAGAATGGAGCCGAAGGCCGCGGACAGGCATGTGGCCACAGTGACCGAGGCCAGAGGAATTCCGGCTGCGGACAGGATGGATGGATTGACCAGGACGATATAGGCCATGGTCAGGAACGTGGTTATCCCGGCCAGAATCTCTGTGCGCCAGTCCGTGCCCAGGCGGGCAAATTCGAAATAGGATTCGAGTTGTTTCAGCATAGGTGGATAGAACTAGAAGACCACAGCGCAGCCACCTTGAAAAAGGGGAACGTGGCCAGGATTAGCTGGAGAACAGAGCGTGGTTCAGAAGCATGTGCGCGGCAATGCCGGCGGCAAAGCCGAGGAAGATTGCCCATGTCCACTTCAGATGCGAAAGGAAGGTATAGCGCCCCTGCCCGATGCCCATCAGTGCGACGCCGGCAGCCGATCCGATGGAGAGCAGCGAGCCGCCCGTGCCCGCCGCAAAGGTGACGAGCAGCCACTGGCCAGTGCTCATGGTGGGATGCATGCTGAGCACCGCGAAGGTGAGCGGAATGTTATCGACGATTGCGGATAGAAGGCCTATGAGGATATTTGCCGGGGTGTTTCCGAAACCGTTGTAGAGAAGATGCGAGAGGGCCTGCAGATAGCCGATGGCGCCGATGCCCGCAATGCAAAACATGATGCCGTAGAAAAAGAGCAGAGTGTCCCACTCGACTTTCTCCAGGATTCCAAAGATGTCGAAAGGCTTTTGCGGCGCATTCTGCGTGGAGAGTTCCTTGCCGGAACTGGTTCCATTGCTGGCGTCGTTGGCAAGGATGCGGGCCTCAGCTGCGTGAAGAAAGTAGGAGTAGAAATTCAGCAGACCCAACCCCATCATCATCCCCAGGAAAGGTTGGAGATGGAGTGCGTGATCGAGATAGATGGTTGCGGCAATGGTCAGGAGAAAAAGACCAATCACCACCCAGGCCCCCTTGCGAAGCCGGGCGGCCTGCATGTTGGACTGCGCATGGCGGGAGGGAAGCGTGAAGGAGATGATGGCTGCCGGTATGAGCCAGCTAATCAGCGCAGGGAGAAAGAGGCGGAAGAACTGGCCAAAGCCAACCATGCCCTTTTGCCACACCATAAGGGTAGTGATATCGCCAAAGGGAGAAAAGACGCCGCCCGCATTGGCGGCAACAACGATGCTTACCAGTGCGCCGATGGTCGTCTTTCTGTCGTGTCGCAAGGTTGAGATGGCAACGGTCCCCACGACTAAAGCTGTGGTAAGGTTGTCGGCAATGGGCGAAAGGCAAAAGGCGATGGCGCCGGTTGTCCAGTAAATTCCGCGCACGGAAAGACGCATGCGGATGAGACGAGCGCGGAGAGCCTCAAACACATTGCGCTCCACCATGGCGTTTACAAAGCTCATGGCAGAGAGCAGGAAAAGGAACAGCTCCGCGTATTCGAGAAGGACATTACGCAGCTTTTCGGCGACTTCAGGGGAGCTGCCGTTGTGATAATAGGCAATTGCAACCAGTATCCAGATGATGCCGGCGCCAACCATGACGGGCTTGGATTTGCGGAGATGCAGCTTCTCTTCCGCAAACACAAGCGCGTACGTGGCGCAGAAGACCACGAGTATCGCTGGACCAATCCAAGTGGTGCTGGAAAGCACGCTATCCCTCCGTTGCTCCGGTGCAAAAAACAGGAATGCCCTGAATAAGACAGCTCGAAGATGGCGATGGCTGCGACAGCGATATGCGATTGATGAGAAGTCATGCGGGTATCCGCTGGCTTGTTGCACCCATGGTAGCGGATCGCACGATATAAGCAAGGCGCAACTGCTGCGCGGAACCTGAGGTTGCGCCTTGCGGACTCAAAGCTACAGGAGCTTCGCAGCGTCCTTGGCAAAGTAGGTCACGATGAAGTCGGCCCCGGCGCGGCGGATGCCGAGGAGAGACTCAAGGATGGCGCGATCGCGGTCAAGCCAGCCCTTTTCAAAGGCTGCCTGCAGCATGGAGTACTCGCCGGATACCTGATAGGCTCCGATGGGTACGCCGGTGCGTTCCCGGGCTGCGCGCACCACGTCAAGATACGGCATTGCGGGCTTCATCAGGATCATGTCGGCGCCTTCGTCCAGATCGAGCTTAATCTCGCGCATGGCTTCGCGAATATTTGCCCCGTCCATCTGATACGATCGGCGGTCCCCAAACTGGGGCGCGGAGTCGGCTGCTTCGCGGAACGGTCCGTAGAAGGCAGAGGCAAACTTGGACGCGTAGCTCAGGATCGGCGTCTGGGTCAGGCCGACCGCGTCGAGGCCACTGCGAATGGCGGCGACACGGCCGTCCATCATGTCACTGGGCGCGACGATATCCGCGCCTGCGTTGGCGAGGCTGGCGGCGGTGCGAGCCAGCAGTTCGAGCGACGGGTCATTGTCAACTTCGTAGCTATCGCCGCTCTTGACCACGATGCCGCAGTGGCCGTGGCTGGTGTATTCGCACAGGCATACATCCGCGATCAGCACGAGTTTGCCTGCGGCCGAGGACTGCTTGAGTGCGCGCAGGCCCTGCTGCACGATGCCGTCATCCTTCCAGGCCCCGCTGGCCTGCTCGTCCTTGGTGTCGGGCAATCCAAAGAGAAGCAGCCCACCGATACCCAGGCTCGCAGCCTCCTCCGCCTCGCGAACGGCTTCATCCACAGAGAGATTGAAGACGCCGGGCATGGATCCGACAGCATGGCGAATCCCCTCACCGGGGCACAGGAACAGCGGATAGATCAAATCGCCGGGATCGAGAGTGGTCTCGCGAACAAGGGCTCGGAGCGACTCATTCCGGCGCAGGCGGCGCAGGCGTTGCACAGGAAAACTCATGTATTGATTGTATTCCAGCGCCAATTGGCGAAAAGCTCTGGAGGCGGATCGGTTCCCGAATGGCGCAGGCCCACGATCGCCCGCTGCGCATCCCGCCTCAGCGTTGCAGCTGATCGTAGAGCGTGGTGTTGCGATAGCCCAGCAGTGTCACCAGGGTCCAAATCCCGAGCGCGGTCCCGATTGGGATCCTCAAAAGGCTGAGAAAAGCCGCCACAATCGCGACGATACGGCCCCAGCTGGTCTGCTCCATCAAGCCCCATCCCGCTACGAACGCCAGGCCGGAACGCAGCAGAAGGAAGACCCAGGCAAAATGCAGCAAAGCGGGAACCATCATCTCCGGGCGCCACGGTTGATGACCCCACGGACTGTGCATCCACGGACTGTTAAGGAAAGTCTCGGCGAAGAAAATTCCGAGAATACCCATTGCCAGCGACAGCCCGCCGTAGACAAACCAGACGATGCTCAGTGCTTTGATGCGGCCAGCGTAATTGGCCAGCTGGAACTGCAGATTCGGAACAGGGGAAATGGGAGGGACGGCCGGACGGCCACATTGCGGACAGATGCTTTCTCCCGGCGCCAGGGCGCGACCACATCCGCTACAGAACATATTTACCTCCTCCACCTCTGGATTGCCGTACGCAAAGGGCGGCGGCATGGTTCCCTTCCAGGCGATAGCCCCTGCCACTGAATCAGCAGCATGCCTTAATCTTTGCCTGCCGCCGGGCGGACCCGATCCCAATGTTCTTCATGACGGTCATCCCGAAAAGTGAGCCCGGAGATACGGCCCTGTGCATCGCGAAGAACATACAGTCTGCTGAGGTTTCCGCCATTGGGATAAAAGAGCGTGGAGGGTGACTCGGCGGCCAATTCGACTACTTCACCGTGAATATTCTTTTGGTATAGCTGCTCCCCCCGGTGGAAGAGGGAGAGACTGATGAGGCCGTGTTCGTCGTGGTAGTCGCCGGCCAGGCTGTCCAACTGCGAAAGCGTGAGATGAACAGCGAGTGGATGAGGGGGAATCACGAGGCGTTCCGCCTGGGCTGGCGGTTCCTGCCGGGCGTCGCGCCGGTGCGAAAGCAGCCACCTGGGCAGCTCAGGCTCATTGAAGGCCCTGGTCCAGCAGTCGTGACGAAGGCCCTGGTAAATCCACAGGCGAATATGCCCGCCGGAAGCCTTGAAGGCGGAGTACATCAACTCGCTTTCGCGCGGCGGCACAATGTTGTCGTCGCTTCCGTGGAAGAGCCAGATTGGCGTCTGGCCGATGACGCGGGCGTACTCGGCCGGTAGCACGGAACTTTGCCGCCAGCGCTGGGGTGCATAGCTCCAGAAGATGCCGCCTGCGGCAATGGCCACTGCGGCCCAGCGATGCGGCTGAAGGCGCGCAAGCTCCCATACGCCATATCCTCCCAGGGAAAGACCGGCCAGATACGTGCGTGCGCGGTCGGCGCGAAACTCCTGGGTTTCTGCGTCCAGTGTCGCCATCGCCATGGCCAGCATGTCCGGATCAGTCCAATAATGATTCTGCGGACATTGCGGCATGACGATCAGAAACGGCCATCGCTCCGGATGATCGCGTATTGCCTGCGGCAGGCCGATCTGCGTTTGCCACATGCCCTCTGACCCGCGCTCGCCGCGGCCGTGAAGAAACAGGAGAATGGGCCAATGCTTGTGATCGGAGCGGCGATAGTTTTCCGGTACGAAGACCTGATAGCGGTAAACGATGCCATGTATCTCGATTCTGCGGTTCAGGAAGCCGGTTTCCTGTTGCGGTGTCTCCCGAGTGAACCGGACAGAGGCCGTGCCTGCCTGGGCGACAAAGGGGGATGAGACAAGGACAACCAAGGAGCAGATTGCCAGAAGTTTCAGCATGCGCAGCATAGTTGCATCCCATCATAGAACGATGAGGATGCCGGGAAGACAGGCCAGGCACTGGGATGGGGAACTTTTCCGTTTCCTGACGAATTTCTTACGCGCAGTCATGAAACAATTGTAGCGTCTGCACGTGAGCCTATGAGTGCCCTGGAACCCGGAGATTCACTCGACCACTATCGCATTGAAGCGGTGATTGCCCGCAGTGGTATGGCCGTGCTGTATAAGGCCGCCGACCTGGACAGCGGCCGGATGGTTGCGATCAAGGTTCCTCACGCGGAAATGGAAGCCGATCCAGTACTGTTTGAACGCTTCCGCCGCGAAGAAGAGATCGGGCAGATGCTGGACCACCCCGGCATCGTAAAGACATATAACGACGAGCAGCGCAGCAGAGTCTACATGGTTCTGGAGTGGGTGGAGGGCAGGCTGCTGCGCACCATGCTGAATGAGGAAAAGAAGCTTCCACACGAGCGCGCTGTCCGAATTGCGCTTGGAATCTGCGACGCGCTGGATTACATGCACAAGCGCGGTATCGTGCACCGCGACCTGAAGCCGGAAAACGTGATGGTGGATGCCAACGATCAGATCAAATTGATCGACTTTGGCATTGCCATGAAGGAAGACGCGCGCCGGCTGACCTTCGTGAATCTTTCCGCCATGCTGGGTACTCCGGACTACATCTCGCCGGAACAGGTGAAGGGGCAGCGTGGCGATCAGCGCAGCGACATCTACGCGCTGGGCATCATGCTGTACGAGATGCTTACGGGGCGCGTGCCTTTCGCGGGGCCGAATCCGCTGGCGGTAATGAATGAGCGCGTGCTGAATGAGCCGCCCGCCCCCCGCCAGCTCAATCCGGAGATTTCACCGGAGCTGCAGGAGATCCTGTACCGCGCGTTGGAGCGGGATCCGCGGCATCGCTATGCCACGGCTCATGAGATGGAGTGGGACCTGGAGCATCAGGACGAGGTAGGGGTGGAAGAACGGACAACCGGATCGGCCGGACGCGTGCGCTCCCGGAAGATGCGTGGCAGGATGTTGCTGTACGCAGGCCTTTTTCTGCTGCCAATTCTGCTGTTCGGGCTGATGTGGCTGCTGGCGAGACGTTGAACAGCCGTTGACCCCGCATCAAGCAGCAAAATCTGTCTTGTAAGCAGGAACGAAGAGAGCAGAGCCCCGGTTTCAAGACGCCAGGCAGCGCCAATACCGGGGCTCGCAGCAGCTACCGATACGAGTCGTCGCGATGAATGACGAACTCGGGGTAAGCACCGCCACCCAGCTCGTGCAGATCCATCCCGATGCGCTCTCCATCTGCATCCACACGGAATGGCGCCACCCGGTTGAGCAAGGCGAAGAGCAGATACACAACGGGGAAAATCAGGCCGAGGATAGCGGCAATGCCCACCATCTGGGCGACGAACTGCCCCGGTTGCGAGCCGAAGATGCCAGCTGCGGTGAGTCCCCAGAGCCCACCGGCAGCGTGTACTGAGATGGCGCCGGATGGGTCATCGATAGAGAGGGCGAGTTCGAGCAGCTCAACCAGCAGCGGCGTGATGATACCCGCAACCAGTCCAGCGAGGATGGACTGCAGGGGCGTGGCAATCGCAGCGCATGCGCTTGAGGTCACCAGACCAGCCATCCAGCCGTTCGCGCACAGGCTTGCGTCCGGCTTGCCGAAACGGAATCGGGTGACGCTGAAGGTTGCCGCCAGAGACGCAGCCGCTGTGACCATCGTATTCACCGCTGTGACGGGCAGTGCGGCAGGGCCGGCATCGAGCCACAGAATCGCGCCAGCCATATTCCACGCCATCCAGCCGACGAGCGCCAGCAGACAGCCGAAGAGCACGTAAACAGCGTTGTGGCCGGGCATGGCCGTGGAAAGGCCTTCCTTGGGGAACTTTCCTTTGCGGGGACCGGCGATCCAGACTACCGCCAAGGCACTCATGCCGCCCAGCAGGTGCACGGCTGCTGCTCCTCCCGCATCCTGAAAGCCGGCTCCGAGAGAGAAGTTCAACCCGAGCTGATTCAGCCAGCCCGTTCCCCAAACCCAGTACGCCACCACAGGAAAGACAATTGCTGCAAGAATTGCGGCTGCCGCGGCACCGGAGGCCAGGCGCCAGCGGTCTGCACCGGAGCCCCAGGGAATGAGCACGGCCATGGCTACAGCGGGCAACTGAAGGAGCACCGCGAGCTGGACCTGGATTGGTCCCTCGGCGAACCCACTGAGAAACCAGGGACCGGCGCCGATCCAGTTCCACGGCTTACCCGCAATCTGAAAGGTATAGCCAGTAGGTCCGTAGGCAAAGTGCGCACCGACCAGAACGAACACGACCACGGCAATCGAGCCCATCAAGAGGCTTCCGAGCAGGGATTGCGCCGCCGACCGAGAGCGTCCGAGACCAGTGTTGACGAGGGCTATTCCTGCAAGCGCCAATGGGGCAAGAAGCAGCAGCGCAACTAAAAGAGCATACGCTGCGTCGGGGATGGGAAGATTGACGGGAGTGTTCATGGATGTGTCTCTCCGCGAGAGTTCATGTGTCCGCGCACGGCAACCGCCAGCCCGAGGAGTTGGACAGCAATGCCGCAGAGAACGAAGATCGCTCGCGGCACAGGCGTGGAAAATAACAAAATCGCAGCCACAACGAGGAAGAATCCGGCTGGCATCACGAGCACTCCGGCGTTTTTCATGGCCATCCCCTTTTCAAACTTTCGTCGAGTATAAGGCGGCCCCTGCTGTGGGGGCGGCATCTGCAAAAAGAATCTGGGTCGGCAGGCAACGATCGTCAATTTCTTTACGAATTCTAAAGCATTCCATTGTTAGCTTAGCTTGAGAGGCGCAATCCGCTCAGCGCAGCAGCTGTTTTTCTCCACTGCGGCTTGAGGCTGGCTGTGCCATTCCACTCAGCATTCCCCATCTTTCCGGAGGTTATTCTTCATGGGTTTTCTGGATCGTCTGGCTTCCCATCCCATCGGTGCGTTGGCTGTGCTTACGCTGGCTGCATTTCTTGAGGTCTGGGGTGACTCCTTCTTTCAGTCCGGCTTTTATCGTTCTTCCGGCTTTGGGCGTGCGTGTGCGCTGGCGGCGGGTGTTGCGGTGCTGGCCTGTTACGGATCGGTCGTGAACGTGCCGCGCTGGGACTTTGGACGGCTGCTGGGTGTATACGTCGTTCTGTTTTTCCTTGTAGCGCAGGTAGTGGCCAAGCTGCGCTTTGGACAGTCGCCAACGCCATCCGTCTATGCCGGTGGTGCGTTGATTGTGGCCGGTGGGCTGGTGATGATGCTATGGAGAGCATGACCGTCGCGGCCATCCGGGGTTGATGCACGCCTGTTCCATTTGCGACGAGAGTGTTGTATTTCCGGATGGAAGAGTGGCGCGGGCATCCGGCGCGGCAGGTAAACGGTAGGATGCCCGAGCCAAAATGGCAAGCAACAAAACGGATTTCCACAGGCATCGAATCACAATACGGGACGTGCGTGGAAGCGCAATTTCGCACGCTGCGAAACGATGTCCATCTCACTCTCTGGTACGAAAATTACCGTGGAGAGCAGCAGGATATGGGCAAAAATGGGACCCATCACAAAAAGATATTCTTTTCTGCGGCTTAGAAAAAGTTTGCAGCGCGATTTTTTTCAAATTTCTGGACGTAGAAGGGTTGCCGAGCGTGTTTTCGCTGCTGTATTGTTTTTTGCGAGGTCGAACACCGCCCCGGTGTGTTCTGTCTGAAAAAGAAAAATAACCCCAACTAGTGTGACGGCCAGCACAGCGCGCACATTACGATACGCATCTGAAGAAAACGAAAACAAAGCAGGAAAGCACTCATGGCGCAGATATTTGATCGCAGCTCCAATGCTTTGGCTCGCATGAGCCTTGTCTTGACGGGGCTGATCGTGATCGCCTTAGGGGTCACGCTTGACCAGTTGCAGCGGTCTCCCTGGGTCACTCGGCAGGGACAACGTCCCGACCAGCCGGTGCCATTCAGCCACAAGCACCATGTACAGGGCCTGGGGCTGCAGTGCCAGTACTGTCATACAACGGTTGAGAAATCGAGCTATGCCGGCATTCCGCCCACCAAGACCTGCATGAACTGTCATGCGCAGATCTGGACGAACGCGCAGTTGCTGGAGCCGGTGCGCCAGAGTTGGGCGACGGGCAACTCCCTGGTGTGGACCAAGGTTCACGATCTGCCGGATTTCGTCTATTTCAATCACGAGATTCACGTCAACAAGGGGCTTGGCTGCTCATCCTGCCACGGGCGCGTGGACGAGATGCCGCTGATGTATGCGCAGAACACCTTGCAGATGGAGTGGTGCCTGAACTGCCATCGCAACCCGGCCAAGAATCTGCGGCCGACGAGTGAGATTTACAACATGGCCTGGAAAGGGCCGAGCGAGGACCACCCGGTATGGTGCTCCGTGGGCGAGCAGAAGTCCGGCGTGCCGACGGCGGATAGCGTCAACTGTGTGACGCATAATCCAGCTGAGGCCGGGCCGCAGTTGGCTTCGCTGGAGCTGCCGGCCGGCGCTGGCCATGGAACAGTTGCCGATGTGGCGGCCGCCAAGCTGCCTGCGGCGCCTATCTACCAGAAGTTCACCAGTCAGGACGGGCTCGGTCATTTTCTGCTGAAGCAGTACAAGATTCGCACGCCTCGGGAACTGTCCAGTTGCGAGGTCTGCCATCGATGAGCCACGACCAGATGAAAGAAACCACGAATCAGGCGGGGAAAGCCGTGGATAACGATTTGAAGACGACAGCGCCGGCGGCCGATGCTTCGCCGATGAGCCTGGCTCAGCTTCGACAGGAGCTGAAGGGCGTGAAGGGAAAGCGCTTCTGGCGTTCCGTGGATGAGCTGGCCAACACGCCGGAGTTTCAGGCGGCCGTTGAAAAGGAGTTTCCCGGAGCAGCGCAGGAGTGGGTAGATCCGGTTTCGCGGCGCGGATTTCTGAAGCTGATGAGCGCCTCGATGGCGCTGGCAGGCCTGGCGGGCTGTACCAAGCAGCCGGACGAGCCCATCTATCCGTACGTCAAGCAGCCGGAAGACTTGGTGCTGGGCAAGCCCATGTACTTTGCCACGGCGCATCCGTTCGTAACAGGCGCAATTCCGCTGCTGGTGAAGAGCGATGAATTTCGTCCGATCAAGCTCGACGGCAATCCGGAGCATACCTACAACAGGGGCTCCTCGGATGTGTTTTCTCAGGGCTCGTTGCTGGATCTCTACGATCCTGATCGCTCGCAGCATGTCACCTATCGCGGTGAAAACCGGGAGTGGGGAGAGTTCGCGCAGGCTCTTCGGCTCAAGGTCGCCTCTACCAAGGACGGATCTGGCATCTATTTCCTGAGCACCACCATTACCTCGCCCACGCTGGCGCGCCAATGGAAGGCAGTGCAGGCTGCATGGCCCAAGGCGAAGCTGGTTCAGTATGAGCCGGCGGTCGCGGGCACGTGGGTTGTGAATGGGCCGAACGTGCAGTATGACTTGACCGGCGCGGATGTCATTGTCTCTCTGGATGCTGATTTTCTGTCCGGCGCGGCATATCCCGGCTTTCATAAGCTGGTGCGGGATTACTCGGAGCGGCGCAAGCTTGCCGGAAAGGACCTGAACCGCCTGTACGCGGTGGAGGGTTCGCCGACGACGACTGGATACAAGGCCGAGCATCGACTGGGCCTGCGGGCGAGTGAGGTTCCCGCGTTCACGGCAGAGTTGGCCAAGGCTCTGGGCGTTGCCGGCGTTGATGCTCCGGCGTACGCATGGAGTGGCGAGCAGCAGAAGTTTCTTGCCGCGCTGGCAAAGGATCTAAAGGCCAATGCGGGTAAGTGTGTCGTGATCCCAGGGCTGTATCAGGATGCCTCGGTGGCAGATCTGGCTCTGGCGATGAACAGCGTGCTTGGCAACGTGGGCAAGACGGTCTTTGTGTCTTCTGAGCCTGCTGTTCCGTTGCCCAGCGATCAGATTGCCGACATGAAGTCACTGGTTGCAGATCTGAATGCTGGGAAGGTGGATTGGCTGGTCGTTCTGAATGCCAATCCCATCTACACTTCACCGGCAGATCTGGGATTCCCCGCAGCCTTGAATAAGGCAAGCATCGTGGCTCATCTTGGTTCGCGACTGGATGAGACGGGGCAGATTTCGCACTGGCACATTCCATCTGCGCACTACCTGGAATCCTGGTCGGATGCTCGCTCGTATGACGGCACTGTCTCCGTTGTGCAGCCGATGATTGATCCGCTCTATGGCGGAAAGACGGCGCATGACGTGCTTCAGGCTCTGCTCGATGATCCCGCGGTGAGCGCATACGAGGCTGTAAGGACGACATGGAAACCCGCCATCAAGGGGGACTTTGAGACGGGTTGGCGCAAGGCTCTGCACGATGGCTGGATCGATGGGACCGCTTTTGTCCGGACAGCCGCACCCAAGGTGCAGATTGCCAAGGTGCCCACGCCCGCATCCAGAGATGCCGTCGAAATTATCTTCCGGCCGGACCCGAATGTGTATGATGGGCGCTGGTCAAATGTGGGCTGGCTGCAGGAACTGCCCAAGCCGGTGACGAATCTGAGCTGGGATAATGCGGCGATTGTTTCCGGCGCGACGCTCACAAAGCTGGGCTTGGAAGAAGATGACATCGTCGAATTGAGCGTCGGCGGCAACCGCGTGAAGGCGCCGGTAATTGTGGCGCCGGGGCATCCCGATAACTCCGTTACGGTGTATCTGGGCTATGGGCGCGAGTTCGCTGGGCGGGTTGGTTCCGGCGCAGGATTCAATGCCTACCTGATTCGCAACACCTGGGCGCCGTTATACGCCGCAGGCTCGATTCAGAAGGTGGATGGCAAGTGGGGAGTGGCCATCACCAAGAGCCACTATCAGGATCACCGCTCAGAGACGTTCGGCGGGCAGGGCAAGGGCAACAACTCGCTGGAAGCGGATGAGGCACTTGGACCGCGTGGCATCATTCGCTACGCAACGTTGGAAGAGTTCAAGGCAAACCCGAATTTTGCCCACGAAGGCGAGGGCCGCGATACTCCGGCATCGGACGAATCGCTTTTCCCCAACTGGCAGTACGAAGCCAACAAGTGGGGCATGTCCATCGACATGAACAGCTGCGTGGGCTGCAATGCCTGCATCGTCAGCTGTTATGCAGAAAACAACATTGCCGTGGTGGGCAAGCAGCAGGTGCGCATTGGGCGCAACATGCAGTGGCTGCGCATTGACACCTACTTTGAAGGTGACCTGGCAGCGCCGCGAGCACACTTCCAGCCCATGACCTGCCAGCAGTGTGAGAACGCTCCCTGTGAGCAGGTTTGCCCGGTTGGTGCAACGGTGCATACGCCGGAGGGCCTGAACACGATGGTTTACAACCGCTGTGTTGGCACCCGCTACTGCTCCAACAATTGCCCGTACAAGGTGCGACGTTTTAACTTCCTGCTCTTCTCGGACTTCGAGACGGAGAGCCTGAAGTTGATGCGTAATCCGGACGTGACGGTGCGGTCGCGCGGCGTGATGGAGAAATGCAGCTACTGCGTGCAGCGCATCTCTGCCGCGAAGATCGAGGCCGACAAGGAGAATCGCCCGATTCGCGATGGCGAGATTGTGACCGCCTGCCAGCAGGCCTGCCCAGCGTCTGCCATCACATTCGGCAACTTGAACGACAAGGGCAGCCGGGTGGCAAAGCTGCGTGCAAACGAGCGGAGCTACCAGGTGCTTGCTGACTTGAATACCCGTCCGCGGACGACGTATGTGGCCGCGGTATTGAACACCAATCCTGAACTGGAAGAGACGCCGGTGGAACACGCGCCGGCTAAGGGTTAAGGCCACGATGGCAACCAGCGAAGTGAAAACAAACGACCCGATGATTGACCCCGCAACCGGGGAATACCGGGTAATTGCGCAGGGACAGACCTTCCGGTCGGTCACCGAAAAAATCACGCGCATCGTGCTCACCCCGCATACGCCGCTGGGATGGTTCGCCTTGTTCGGCGTGGGAGGCGCAGGGGCTACCATGCTCCTGGTCGCAGTAACATGGCTGTTCCTGAAGGGCGTGGGCATCTGGGCCATCACGCAGCCTATCGCGTGGGGATTTGCCATCATCAACTTTGTGTGGTGGATCGGCATTGGCCATGCAGGTACGCTGATCTCCGCCATTCTGCTGCTCTTCAAACAAAGCTGGCGCAATTCCATTAACCGCTTCGCCGAGGCCATGACGATCTTCGCGGTGGTTTGCGCTGGCATGTTTCCCCTCATTCACGTAGGCCGGCCGTGGCTTGGATATTGGCTCCTGCCGTACCCGAACACGATGAATGTGTGGCCTCAGTTCCGCTCGCCGCTTTTGTGGGACGTGTTCGCGGTATCGACCTACGCAACCATTTCCGTGGTCTTCTGGTACATCGGCATGGTGCCTGATTTTGGCACGATGCGCGATCGCTCTGAGTCCAAGCTGGGTCAATACGTCTACGGAATGCTCTCCCTTGGATGGAGGGGATCCGTACGGCATTGGGTGCGCTACGAGACAGCATCCCTGCTGCTGGCGGGCCTGGCGACGCCGCTGGTTCTCTCAGTGCACACGGTCATCAGCTTTGATTTTGCAGTTGCAGTTCTACCGGGTTGGCACACAACCATCTTCCCACCGTACTTTGTCGCCGGCGCAATCTACTCTGGCTTTGCCATGGTGCTCACACTGGCGATTCCACTGCGCAAGTTCTACCACCTTGAGGGGCTGGTGACTGAGCGGCACATCGACAACATGGGCAAGGTGATGCTGGCAACCGGCTTTATCGTGGGCTACGGCTACGGCATGGAAGTCTTCATGGCATGGTACTCGGCCTCGCACTGGGAAGCCTTCATGATGTGGAACCGCATGTTTGGTCCCATGGGCTGGTCGTACTGGGTGCTCGTGACATGCAACCTTTTCATCCCGCTTACGACGCTGTGGTCTCGCAAACTGCGCACGAATATTCCCTTCATGTTCCTTCTCTCCTTGATTGTGAATACGGGCATGTGGTTTGAGCGCTTTGTGATTGTAGTAACAAGCCTGTATCGCGACTTTCTCCCTTCCTCGTGGGGAACTTACCGCGCGACGAAGTGGGACTACATGACCTATGTGGGCACACTGGGACTGTTCACGGCGCTCTTCCTGCTGTTTGTCCGGTTCCTGCCCATGATTCCGATGTCTGAAATCCGCATGATGCTGCCCGGGGCCAAGATTCAGCCCAAGAAGGTAGCGGAGGCTGGTGACTAATGCCCCCACGCGAAGGTACATACGGCCTGCTGGCCGAGTTTGAAACTCCGGGCGATCTGATCCGTGCTGCGCGCCAGGCGCGCCAGGATGGCTGGCGACGGCTGGATTGCTACACGCCCTATCCCGTTGAGGAAGCGGCAGAAGCAATCGGCTTCCATCGGAACAAGGTGCCGCTCGTCACGCTGGTAGGCGGACTTATGGGGCTTGCAGCGATGTTTTCGCTGGAGACCTGGATCTCGGTTCTGGCTTTTCCGCTGAACATTGGCGGTCGCCCAACGTATTCGTGGCCCGCATTTATCGTGCCGGCATACGAATGGACGATTTTATGGGCGGGCCTGTCGGCGGCCTTTGGGATGCTTGCGTTGAATGGGCTGCCTGCGCTCTATCATCCGCTGTTCAATGCTCCCAATTTTCGTGACGGAGCAACCTCCGATAAGTTCTTCCTTTGTCTTGAAGCCCTGGATCCCAAGTTTGATCGGGTGGAGGCAAAGGCTTATCTCGAAAGCTTCCAGCCGGTTTCGGTGGTGGAGGTGGAGTACTGATGCAAGCGAACCGCCTCAATAAGATGGGAAGAATCCTGGTCCGTACAGCGACGGCTGCAAGTGCAGCAGCACTGCTCCTGGCCGTTGGCTGCCGGCAGGACATGCACAACCAACCGAAGCTGATACCGCAGCGCGGATCGGAGATGTTCGCGGATCATCGCGGCGCGCGTCCGCAGGTGCTGAACACCGTAGCGCGCGGGCAACTCAGGGAAGACAGCTACTTTTACACCGGGGTTGTGCAGGGAGCGAATGGCTATCGCGAAGAGCAGAACCTGATGCCCTTTCCCGTGACGATGGAAGTTCTGAAGAGAGGGCAGGAGCGTTACAACATCTACTGCACACCCTGCCACTCGCGCGTGGGGAACGGGCTTGGAGAAATCGTGCAGCGCGGCTACAAGCCCGCGGCGAACTTTCACGATCAGGTTCATCTGGCGCAGCCTCTGTCGCACTATTTCTACGTGATGACGCATGGCTACGGAGCCATGCCGGATTACGCGGCACAACTTACGCCGGAAGATCGATGGGCGGTGGCGGCTTACATTCGTGCGCTGCAACTGAGCCAATCGGCAACTCTGCAGGATGTGCCCACCGGGGTGCAGGTGAAGAGCCTGGAGGAGGCGGCGGTTGAGCACGACCTTCCCAAGAGCTATGCGCAACCCTGGACGCTTCCAACGACAGCGGTATGGGGACCCGCGCTGTCAACAAAAGAGGGTACGCCCGCAATGGCTCCGGCAATCTCCGGCCAGTTGAAAGTGACGATCCCAGCAAGCAAACCGGCTCCTGCGGCCGCAAAGTAAGGAATGACGGAATGGCTCACGATACACGCGCCAAAACGCTCCCTGCCGACTTAGGAGCGCCAGATTTTGTCAATGGCTGGAAGTCGCGATCGCTGCTGGTTGGGGTGGTCTTCTCAGTCATTGCGGCTGGCCTCGCATTTGCTGACGGCTCCATCGAGCATGTGCTTCGCGCATGGGTTCTTGGACTGATGCTTACCTTTGGCTTTTCTGTCGGCGGTCTGGCTCTGCTGATGGTCCAGTACTGCTCCGGCGGGAAATGGGGATTGCTGCTGCGCAGGCCTTTGGAGGCCATGAGCAGGACGTTGCCCGTGGTGTTCGTCTACTGGGTTGTCGTCGCCCTTGAGATGAAAAGACTGTATCTATGGGCGCAGGTAAGCGATGTTGCAGCAGCACTGAAGTCGGGATTCATCAATGAAGTGCAAGCCCACTGCATCGAATTCAAGCGCCCCATGCTCAATCCAGGCGCATTTGTCGGGGTTAGTCTGCTGTGCTTTGCAATCTGGGCATACTACAGCTGGCGACTCACATCGCTTGGACTCAAGCGTGACTCGGACTCGGAAAGCAACACGCCCTACTGGATTAAGAAGCTCGAAAATATCAGCGGACCGGGGATCGTTGTTTACAGCCTCACGATGACTGCCGCGGCCATTTACTGGGTCATGTCGCTTGACCCTACGTGGTACTCGTCGGTGTACGGACTGCTCTTCCTGGTGGGCCAAGGCTACTCGGTGCTTGCGCTTGGCATCATCGTCTCTGTTTCGCTCTCAAAGGCAGAGCCGTTTAAGACTGTGCTGCGGCAGGTGGAGCAGCACGATCTGGGCAAGCTGACCTTTGCCTTCGTCATGCTCAACATCTATCTCGCCTTCGCGCAGTTCCTCATTATCTGGTCCGGCAATTCTCCTGAGGAGATTCCTTGGTATCTGGATCGAATTCGCGGGCACTGGGGCGTAATCATCACTCTGGATTTCATCTTCCACTGGCTCATCCCGTTTTCGCTCTTGCTCTCCCGGGACATCAAACGCAACAAGAAGCGCCTGGTTCGGGTTTGCCAATGGATCGTCTTTGCGAAGGCCTTTGACCTGTTCTGGTTGATTGAGCCGAACTTTAAGGACGCCGCGCGCAATCTGCACTTCAGCTGGGGAATCCTGGAATACGCGGCTGTGCCTGTCGCCATGACGGCGTTCTGGATTGCGTTCTTCTGCACGCGGTTGCAGTCTCGTCCTCTTGTACAAACTAACGACCCGCATGTGGCGGAGATTTTGGAGCCTGAGCATGTCCACGCATAACCCGCACCATCCCGAAGATCACAGGCCGGAAGAGATCGACGCGACGCACGGGTATGAGCGGTCGGACGTTCGCGCCAGTGGCATTATCGTGTTCCTTACGGCGATGGCTATTTTTGTGGCAGTGATCGGCATTCTGGCATACGGGCTGGGCAAAGTGCTCGATATGCGAATGGCCAAAGACGATGGTCCGCGCAGTAAGTGGGCTGACCCTGTGGATGTTCGCAAATTGGGAAATCTTCCATCCAGTCCCGATCTGCAGAACAAGATGGCAGAGCTTACGCAACGCTTTCCTACGCCTCGCCTGCAGACGGATGACGGATTGCAGGATGTAGCAGATCTGCATCGGCGGGAAGATCTGCTTCTCCAAAACTACACATGGGTTGACCGCACGCTAGGCAAAGTTCGCATCCCAATTGAGAGAGCGATGGAATTGGTTGCCGAGAAAGGGCTTCCTGTAGCGCCCGCTGTCCAGCAACAGCCTTTAATGACGGGCGATACTCAGCCGGCGATTGCGACACCGCTAACGAATGGATTTGCGCGTACGGCCTACGAGCAGGAGCAGAATGCATCGCAGACGGCAGAGGCCAGGCACGCGGCACTTGAGAAGTAGATCTTAGGTGAGGTCTTTACAAACGGCAGAACAGAAACTTCGCAGGATGCTCCGCATCCCCGAACACGTAGTACCCGGAGTTGGAATCATGCAGTGCAGGCATACAGGCCGGAGGAGTTGGCAAAAGGCGGTAATCATGGCTGCCTGCGCACTTGTGCTTGTCAGTGCAGGAATTTCTCAGCGACTTATGGCGCAAGTCTCAGGCTACGGCGAAAAGGAGATGGGGCCTGCCAATGACAAGCCGCCCTCAATCCTGAATGGCGTCGGCATAGCGCAGCGTCTAAATCAGCAGTTACCGTTGGCGCTTCCGTTTACGGATGATGCGGGCAAGCAAGTTCGACTTGGCGACTACTTCGGGAAGCGGCCCGCCATTCTTGCGCTTGTGTACTATCGATGCCCGATGCTCTGCTCAGAGGAACTGGATGGGCTGACGAGCGCGCTGCAGATGGTCAAGTACGTTCCGGGCAAGGATTTTGATGTAGTAGTAGCAAGCATCGATCCCAATGAGGGACCGGATCTGGCCGCTGCCAAGAAGCGCTCCTACTTGAAGCGCTATGGACATCCCGAGACGGCAAACGGCTGGCATTTTTTGACCGGCACACAGCAGAGCATTGATGCACTGACGAACGCGGTTGGATTCAAGTACGTCAAGCTTCAGGTCCCCGGAAGCAATCAAATCCAGTTTGCCCATGCAAGTTCGATCCAGATTGTGACTCCGGAAGGGAAGCTGGCCCAGTACTACATGGGCGTTGAGTATTCTCCGAAGGATCTCTTATTGGGACTGAACGAGGCTTCGTCCAATCGCATAGGCTCGCCGGTGGATAACATTATCACTTACTGCTATCACTACAATCCTCAAACCAACACACATTCTTTGATCGTGGCACGGGTAGTTCAAATTGGTGGCTTCATTACGGTCCTTCTATTGGGTGGATTTATGGCGCTGATGTTTCGCCGGGACTACCGGCAAGCGCACTCGTCAGGCAAAGAAATTAAGGTGAACGGATAACGGAATGCCCCAAATCAGTCCAGTACTCTGGCAGTTCCTCGTCAAGTGGTTGACGAACTTCGCGCTCTTTCCGCCGGAGGCGTCTCGCATAGCGCCTCAGCTGGACGCGTTGTACTTCTTCATCGTCCTCGTCAGCCTGATCGGTTTGACGATCGTCATCCTGCTCGTGACCAGCTTCTCGATTCTCTACAGCAAAAAGCGGCATCCCGTCCCCGTGCAGATCGAGGGATCCACCTTGCTGGAAGCAACCTGGACGATTGTTCCGCTGGGCCTCTTCCTCGTGATGTTTGTCTGGGGGGCCTTGATTTACTTCCGTGTCTTCACGCCGCCTGCAAACGCGATGAACATCTACGTCGTGGGCAAGCAATGGATGTGGAAGGCAGAGCATCCCGGAGGCCAGCACGAGATCAATTCGCTGCATGTGCCGGCAGGGCGTGCCATCCAGCTCACGCTTATCTCGCAGGATGTATTTCACAGTTTTTCCATCCCCGCATTTCGCGTGAAGCGTGAAGCAATTCCCGGTCGCTACACCACGGTGTGGTTTGAAGCGACAACGCCGGGCACGTATCACCTGTTCTGCTCGCAATATTGCGGAACGGAGCACTCGCACATGATTGGCGATGTGGTTGTGATGTCGCCGGAAGACTACAAAACGTGGCTGGCGAGTTCGACAAGTGGTGCATCCCTGGCGCAAAACGGAGAGCGGCTGTTTGCAAGCATGAGTTGCAATGCGTGCCATAATGCCAGACCCGATGCGCGTGGTCCTAGCCTGGCAAATGTGTATGGGGCAAAGCTGACGCTGACCAGCGGACAGACCGTCACCGTGGACGAAGCCTATCTGCGGCAGGCGATCCTGAATCCATCGCAGAACATTACACAGGGCTATGCGCCGATTATGCCGACCTATCAGGGGCAAATTAGCGAAGAAGGCCTGATAGCCCTGATCGAATACATCAAGAACCTTAACTCCGACTACCGGGTGCAGCAGACGACAACCACAACTACGCTGCTGCCCGGAGGAGCCGGAAAGGCGGCGCCTGCAAAGCAAGAGCCAGCAGGGCAAGGGATGGTGCAGCAATGAGCGATACGATCGTCCTTCTTCCCGACCAGTCCACGGCCAGGATTCCCAAGAGGAATTATCTGACGCAGGAGAATGGTCTGCTGAGCTGGCTGTTGACTCGCGACCATAAGCGGATCGGTATCCTTTACCTGATATCGATCAGCTTCTTCTTCCTGCTTGGCGGCTCCCTGGCTGGCTTGATTCGCCTGGAACTGCTCACGCCTCAGTCGGACCTGCTGGCGACAGACACCTATAACAAGGTGTTCACCATGCACGGCGTCATCATGATCTTCTTTTTCCTGGTGCCGTCCGTGCCTGCAACATTGGGCAATTTCTTCCTCCCGCTGATGATCGGCGCCAAGGATCTTGCCTTGCCGAAGATGAACCTTGCCAGCTGGTATATGTACATGGCGGGTGGCCTGCTTGCTCTTTGGGCCATGATCACCGGTGGCGTCGACACTGGCTGGACTTTCACAACGCCGCTCTCGACGCACTTCGTCAATACGAATGTGATCACGACCGGTCTGGCGATCTTCATATCGGGATTCAGCTCCATCTTTACCGGTTTGAATTTCATCGTGACCATACACAAGATGCGCGCGCCGGGCATGACCTGGTTCCGGCTGCCCTTGTTCGTATGGTCCAACTACGCTGCCAGCGTGCTCATGGTTCTGGGAACACCGGTCCTCGGCATTACGCTGATCCTCGTGGTCCTGGAACGCACGGTTGGCATCGGCATCTTTGACCCGACCAAGGGCGGCGATCCGCTGTTGTTCCAGCATCTGTTCTGGTTCTACTCGCACCCGGCCGTGTACATCATGATTCTGCCCGGCATGGGCGTAATCTCTGAGGTCATTTCTACATTCAGTCGCAAGCGAGTGTTCGGCTATACAGCCGTAGCTTTCTCCTCGGTGGCCATTGCTGTCTTTGGATTCTTTGTGTGGGCACACCACATGTTCATCATGGGAATCTCGAACTACGCCGTGCTGGTGTTCTCGCTTCTCACCATGCTTGTCGCCGTGCCCTCAGCGATCAAGATCTTCAACTGGGCACTTACTCTCTACAAGGGTTCCATCACCTTTGAAACGCCGATGATCTATGCCTTCGGATTTATGGGCTTGTTCACCATCGGCGGCATGACGGGCGTATTTCTGGGAACGTCAGGAACAGACATTCATCTGACAGAGACGTACTTCATTGTGGCGCACTTCCACTTCGTTATGGTGGGCGGAATGCTGATGGCGTTTCTTGCGGGCCTGCACTTCTGGTGGCCGAAGATGACGGGCCGGATGTATCCCGAGAAGGTTTCACAGTTCGCAGCCGTCGTAACCTTCATCGGGTTCAATCTGACGTTCTTCCCGCAGTTCATTTTGGGCACGCTTGGAATGCCACGGCGCTATGCTTCCTATCCGCCTGAGTTCCAGGTACTGAATGTCTTTTCGACCGCCGGAGCAACGATCCTGGGCGTGGGTTATCTGTTGCCTGTGCTGTATCTGACGTGGTCGCTGAAGTATGGGGCAATTGCCGGCGATAACCCCTGGCAGGCAACCGGGCTGGAGTGGCAGACGCAGTCGCCTCCGCTGACTGAGAACTTTACGCAGATTCCGATCATGGATCACGAGGCCTATGACTACGAATGGCTCGAACGCCAGAAAGAGAAAGAGGTAGCCAGTGTCGGATAGCACAGTGATTGCCCATGACGGTTTGGAGGCGGGGCACCACGAGCACTCGCCGCATCTGCATCATCAGTTTGAGTCCGTAGAGCAGCAGGCAGACGCGGGCAACTTTGCGATGTGGTTGTTTCTGCTGACGGAAGTGATGTTCTTCGGCGGATTGTTTACCGTCTACATGATCTACCGCAACTGGTACTATCCGGCCTTTGTTGCGGCGTCACACCAGTTGAGCGTCAAACTGGGCGGTATTAATTCCGTCCTGCTGATTACGTCCAGCCTTACGATGACGCTGGGCGTGTGGTCTGCTCAGTTGCGGCGCAAGGGAAGCCTTATTTTTTTCCTGATGCTCACGTTCCTTCTGGGTGTTGTCTTTCTCGGCATCAAAGGGGTGGAGTACAAGGAGAAGTTCGAAAAGCATCACTTCCCCGGAGCGAACTACAGCCTGCAATCCTTCGTGAACCCGGCGAGCGATCCCGTTGCGGTTGCAGCTGGTGACAAGCCCCTGCCGCTGGATATAGCGCAGCGGACCGAAGTGTATTTTTCGCTGTACTTTGCCATGACTGGAATGCATGCGCTGCACATGATCGTTGGCATGGGGATCCTTCTGTTCATGATCTTCAGAGCACGATCGGATGCGTATACAACAGGACACACAGCGTTCGTCGAATATTTTGGCCTGTACTGGCACTTTGTCGACATCATCTGGATTTTCCTGTTTCCGTTGCTGTACCTGATCAACCGGCACTAAAGGACAAAGCAATGAGCGAACCCCAAGAGAGCGGACACCGCATCATTAATCCGAGAGTTTCCTTCCTTGTGTATCTGGCACTGGTGGCCGGTGTTGGTCTTACGATTGTGGCCTCGTACCAGAACCTCGGCATCTTCAATCCGATTCTTGCAGTAGCGATTGCACTCGTTCAGGCATCGCTGGTCGCGCTGTTCTCCATGCACCTGAAGTACAGCCCCAGGGTCAGCAAGCTGAGCGTGGGGTCGGGCATCTTTATGCTGCTGACGCTCTTCGCCATGGTGTTGTTGGACTACATGAGTAGAGCATGGGGCAGTTGGTAGCTGCGTGTTGAGCGCATCCATACAAAGGCCGCCCGAGGGCGGCCTTTGCCGTTGAGCATCGCACGAATTCGTTTAGGCTTGACTGCATGGACCCATTGGCACGTACGTTGAATCTTCCGCAAGAACTGGCACTGCTTGCAGCTCAGCCGCGTGTCCTGGTCCGTCGCCCCGGCGCTCCGCGCCAGGCTGCGAAGTGCGTTGTCTACTGGATGCAACGCGCCATGCGCATTCAGGATAATCCGGCATTGGATGTCGCCATCCAGGCAGGCAATATTCTTGGCCTGCCTGTTGTTGTGTATTTCTCCGTGATTCCCAACTATCCCAATGCGAATCTGCGCCACTATCACTTTATGGCGCAGGGACTGCGCGACGCTGCCGAGGATGCGGCTGAGCTGGGCGTGGGCTTTATCGTGCGCCGCCATCCATCCAACTCGCTGGAGGAGTTTCTCGACGAGGTGGAGGCGGCATTGCTTATAGGAGACGAAAATCCGTGCCGCGAGCCGGAACGATGGCGCAACGTGCTTGCTAAACGACTGAAGCTGCCGTTTTGGACCGTGGATGCCGATGTGGTGGTTCCATCCGCAATGTTTGGCCGGAGCTATTTTCTTCTGCATCACTTTCGGCCGTATTTGAAAGCACTGCTCTCTCAATTCCTTGTCGCATCGCCAAAAGCTATTCCGCAGCAACGTTGGACTCCATGGAAGGATTTCAGGAGCCTTTCACTCGCAGGCGATATCACCGAAGGGTTTGACAAGCTGGACCGCACGGTTACTCCGGTAGACAGCTTTACTGGAGGAACTCATGCTGCAATGCGGCGCCTGAAAGAATTTGTCGCTCGCGAGCTGGCTTTCTATGAAGAAAAGCGGAACCAGCCTGAGGTAAAGGGAACCAGCCGTCTCTCGCCCTACCTGCACTTTGGCAATATCGGTCCGTTGACGATTGCCCTGGCCGTGGATGACGCGGCGCGCAAGGGCAAAGTTGCGGCTTCTGCCAGAGATAAGTTCCTGGATGAGCTGATCGGGTGGCGGGAGCTGGCTGTGTTGTTCGTTCGCCACAATCCGAACTACGACAACTGGGAGTGTGCGGAGCCCTGGGCGCGAACCACACTTCTGGAGCACGCAGGGGATCAACGTCCGCACCGCTACACGCTGGAACAACTGGAACGTGCCGAAACCGGGGATGAGCTGTGGAATGCAGCGCAGCGAGAGATGGTCAATACCGGCTGGATGCACAACTACATGCGCATGTACTGGGCTAAGAAGATCCTGGAGTGGGCACCTGATCCGGCAAGGGCCTTCGAGTGGGCCGTTACGCTCAACGATCGATATGAGCTGGATGGTCGAGACGCAAATGGATATGCCGGCATCGCGTGGGCCATCGTGGGCAAACATGATCGACCCTGGTTCGATCGTCCCGTCTTCGGCTTGATACGACCCATGAGTGGCAGCGCTCTTGCCAAGAAGATAGATGCTCGCGCCTATATTGAACAAAATCAATGAATTGCGAGGCTGCCTGATCGCAAGATTGTTGCTGCGTCGTGTGGGTTTGCGTGTGCCTCGCGCCGCCCGTCCGCAGGCAAGTCTATAATGGGACACGATTTCAACCCAGGAAACTGCTTGTTTCACGTAGCGCATTCCATTGGATTCCGCTGAATTCCCCCTCGGATGATGAGAGAGGGGAGGCGGGAGCCGGATCCCGGGCGCATGTGAAGACTTGCCAATTTTTGCAGTCCTATTGTTCTGCCGCCATTCAGAGCGGTGCAGTCAGGTGGATTTCTCCAATCGGGATTCGCGCGCCGCATCGTGCCGGAAGCGGTTTCCTGATGGGACTCGTCGTCCTTTTCGTGGCCTTGTTGAACACGGCGGCGATGGGCCAGCTGCCAGGCCTCCCGCAATTCACACCGGCTGCGCCAAGCGTGCCTCCGCAGGTCCGCCGGGCGCAGCGTTTCCTCCAGCGGCGAAGCTGGAGAGGCCAAACCCGTTCCGCACGATTGCCGTCGCGACCCGGTCGAGCTGCTGTTTCTCTGGCGCAGCCGCAGAGCACGACAAGCACCGTGCCTGCCTGGCAGCCACTGGGGCCCAATGCGGTGACGACACCCAGCTACGGACTGGTGACGGGCCGTGTAACTTCCATCGCCTTTGATCCTGCAGACTCCACGGGGAACCGCGTCTTTCTGGGAACGACAGGCGGTGGCTTGTGGCTTGCCCAGAACGCAGACACTACAAACCCGGCCGATGTTGTCTTCTCGCCCCTGACCGACAATCTCTCCGCGATGAGTACTGCCGTCGATGCATCCATCAGCATTGGAGCCGTAAGCGTACAGCCGGGCGGAACAGGCGTTGTGCTGGCAGGGACAGGGGATCCGAATGACGCGCTGGATTCCTATTACGGCGCGGGCGTTCTTCGCTCCACAGACGGTGGCAAGACATGGAGCCTGATCCAGACCACGACGGATGTGGAGCAGGGGCTGGGTATCCAGGACTACAGCTTCGTGGGTGAAGGATTCGCTGGCTTCGCGTGGAGCACGGCTAGTCCGCAACTGGTCGTTGCGGCTGTGTCGCAGGCGTATGAGGGCACGCTCGTGGATGCGGAACGGCCGAACATCAGCTATGAGGGGCTGTATTACTCGACCGACTCGGGAGCGAGCTGGCACCTGGCGCGGATTACCGATCCAGGCGGGGCCGATGTGCAGGGGCCGCTGGATGCCTATGCGTACCCACACGGCAATGCCGCGACCGCGATTGTGTGGAATCCGGCGCGGCAGATTTTTGTGGCAGCAGTCCGCTACCACGGCTACTACCAATCCACGGATGGCGCGAACTGGACGCGCATGACAGTCCAACCCGGCACGGGGTTGACGACGCAGATGTGCCCAACCAATCCCGGCTCGACAGGCTCCACCGCGTGTCCAATCTTTCGCGGAACACTGGCTGTGAATCCGGTGACTGGCGATACCTTTGCGTGGACGGTGGACGCCAACAATCAGGATCAGGGGATATGGCAGGATGTCTGCTCCATCAGCGCAGGGACCTGCACCAATCAAACGGCTGCCTTTACCAGCCGTTGGAGCACGTCTGCACTGGAGATGAACACGGCCCAGGGCGCGACGACGATTCAGAATGGCGACTACAATCTGGCCCTCGCAGCCGTCCCTTCCGGGCAGGATACGCTGCTGCTGGCCGGGGCCAATGATCTGTGGAAGTGCAGCCTTGCCATGGGCTGTGTCTGGCGGAACTCCACCAATGCGTTTACCTGCATGAGCGCTCAAGTGGGGCCGTACCAGCATGCGCTTGCATGGAACCCGGCGAATCCGCAGGAAGTGTTTGCCGGCAATGACAGCGGATTGTGGCGATCCCTGGACGATATTGGGGAAACAGGGCAGACATGCAGCGCCACGGACGCGACACATTTCCAAAATCTGAACGGTGCAATCGGCTCGCTCGCGGAGGTGGAAAGCATGTCGCAGGTGGTGACATCGCCTTACACGATGATGACCGGGCTGGGCGTGAACGGCACGGCCGGCGTGAAGAGCACCTCAGGCCCGACGACGGATTGGCCGCAGATACTGGGAGGCGAAGGCGGGCCGGTCGCGATTGATCCTTCCAACAGCACCAATTGGTACGTAAACAATGGCGCGGGCGTTTCCATCCACCTCTGCTCGCAAACAGGCGATTGCACCGCATCTGCTTTTGGAACCACACCGATTGTGAACAATGCGGATGTGGGCGGAGATGGCGATACGATGACCGAGCCCGCGCCGTTTCTGGTGGATCCGCTTGACCCATCGCAGTTGCTGGTTGGCACTTGCCGGGTTTGGCGCGGACCTGCAAACGGCAGCGCATGGACCGGCTCGAACGCGATCAGCCCAATGCTGGATGGGATTTCGGGCTCCACCTATTGCAGCGGCAATGCCCTCATTCGCACCATGGCAGCGCTGCGGCTTTCCAATGGGAGCGAAGTGATTTTTGTGGGCATGTATGGCGCGACGGATGGCGGGGCCAATCTAGCGGGACATGTGCTGAGCGCGACATTCGAGCCATCCAGCGGTGCGGTACCGGTCTGGAAGGACGTAACGCTCAACCCGGTCACGAATGACACGCAGGGGCTGAATGCCTACGCTTTGGATATTTCAAGCATCTACATTGATCCGCATGACGCGACCGGGAATACGGTCTATGTAACCGTCGAAGGGATTCCCAGCCCGACGCAGGCGGTGCGTGCGTTGTATCGTTCCACGGATGGGGGAGCGCACTGGGCCTACATTGCGTCCAATCTGCCTGCCTCCGCTGCGAACAGCATCGTTGTGGATCCGCAGGATGCGAACACGGCGTACGTTGCGATGGATTCGGGTGTCTATTCCACGCACCAGGTTTCCAATTGCGCCACGGCCGGTTCCAATTGCTGGTCGGCCTACGGCGCCGGATTGCCGGAAGCGCCGGTGGTCGGCTTGAGCGCGGCTCCCGCCGGCTCACAATGGAGCGTGCTTGCGGCGTCGACGTATGGGCGCGGCGTGTGGCAAATCCCTCTGTGGACGGCTGCAACGCAGCTGACGACCGCATCGGCTACGCCGTCCTCGTTGACATTCGGAACGCAGGCCGACGGCACGACGAGCAGCCCGCAAACCGTAACGCTGACGAATACCGGCGGGATTGCCCTGATCCCTACGGCAGTATCTGCGACCGGCGACTTCAGTGAGACGGATAACTGCATTGGGGCTAGCGTGAATGCAGGCGGCAGCTGCACCATCCAGGTGACATTTACGCCCACGCAGTCCGGCAGCAGAACGGGCACGCTCACCATCAGCGCAAACGTGGCGGGAGGGCAGCTGACGGTAGCCTTGAGTGGAACCGGAGAGAGCCCCACTGCGGTCAGCGCGACTCCGGCAATGGTGGACTTTGGCCAGGTGGAAGTGGGAACATCCTCGACCGCGATGCAGGTGACTTTGTCGAACACCAATGCCACGGCGATTGCGATCTCAGGGGTTGTTGTTCCCGCGCCGTTTGTCCTCGCCAGCAATGCCTGCGGAAGTTCGCTGGCAGCCAACAGTTCCTGCCAGTTGAATGTGGAGTTCGCGCCGACACAGACAGGCTCGGCTGCGGCAACGATGACGATTACCGATGATGCCGGTACGCAGGCGGTTGCCCTGAGCGGAACCGGCGCAGCGGTGCCGACGGACACACTTTCGCCGAGCTCTCTGGTCTTTTCGGGGACTGTTGTCGGGCAGCTCTCCCCGGCTCAGGCGGTAACGCTGACGAATAGCGGAGGCGTGGCGCTGTCTTCGATTGCGATCACCGTTGCCGGACCATTTCAAGCGTCGAGCAACTGCGGTACGCAGCTGGCTGCTGGATCGAGCTGTGCCATCAGCGTTGTGTTTGCTCCCACTGCGACAGGGGCAGCAACGGGCTCGCTCACGGTTGCTGACGCGCTGCGGTCGCAGACGGTGGCTCTCTCCGGGACGGGCCTGCAACCTCCGGCGTTCAGTGTAAGCCCATCGAGTCTGGCTTTCGCCGCGCAGCAGGTTGCCACGGCCAGCGCTCCGGCTACGCTCACGATCAGCAACAGTGGCGGCGCGTCCATGGCGAATGTGGGCTTCCAGATGACGGGACAGAACGCCGCGAGCTTTGCAACCGGCACGACAACCTGCGGAGCTACTCTGAGCAGCGGTAGCAGCTGCACTGTGCAGGTTCTCTTCCAACCAACGGTGGCAGGAAGCAACACAGCGACCCTGACGATTTCATCTTCGACATTAGGAGTCTCGCCGGCTGCGGTTCCGCTCAGTGGCACGGGATCCGTCTCCGCGGGGCTTTCGGTGAGTCCGGCCCAGATGACATTTGCCGAGGCTGTTCTTGGGCAGGCCAGTGCCGCGCAAACAGCGACGATCACAAATACCAGCTCAGTCAGCGCGTCCGGGCTTACGGTTGGGACGACGGCGCCGTTCAGCCTGACGCAGAATACCTGCGGCACGACGATTGCTGCCGGGGCAAGTTGCTCGGTTTCCGTTGTCTTTACTCCCACCAGCACAGGAACCGTCACCGGTGCCCTGACGGTCAGCTCGTCCACGTTAAGCCAGGTATCCACGATCTTGATGGGAACCGCGGGACTGATCGGGCAAGTACAGGCGCTGCCCTCTCTGTTGAGTTTTCCAACGACGGGTGTCGGCACAACGAGCCCAGCGCAAACGGTGACCCTGAGCAATACGAGTGCTGTCACGCTGACGGCTCTATCGCTCAGCGCTTCCAGCGGATTCCAGATTGCGACGAATTCCTGCCCCGCATCTCTGGACCCCGGCGCCAGCTGTACCGCCGCCGTGGTGTTTGCGCCGACGAGCGCCGGTCAGCAGACAGGGAATGTAACGGTTGCCAGCAGCGCGATGGCATCCAGCATGCAGATACCGCTTTCGGGCATGGGGTTTGACTACAGCACAGGCCTCGCCGGCTCTTCCAGCGAAACTGTTGCCAGTGGACAGACGGCCAGCTTTACGGTGGTGCTTACACCGCTCCAGGGGTCCACGGGCACATTTACTTATCAATGCGGTTCGTTGCCTGCCCGCGCATCGTGCGTCTTCAATCCCGCTTCGTTAACAGTGCCGGCGAACGCGGCCGGGAATATGACACTGCAGATCGTGACTGGCCAGTCTGCAAGTGCTTCGGTAAGGCCTGCGACTCCGTGGAGAGTGTTCCCGGTTTCCCTGGCAATGGCCCTGCTGCCTTTGGCTTTCCGGCGCCGCCGCAAGAACCTGTTTCTGGCGCTGATCTTCCTGGGCATGACGGTTGGCTTATCCAGTTGTTCCGGAGCCGGCGGGATTGTCGCCTCTTCGACTCCGCCGGGAAACCCGGGTAGCAGCGTTACCCCGGCGGGAACCTACTCGATACCTGTTACGGTTTCGGCGGATGGTGTCTCGCATCAGGTATCGGTATCGCTTACGGTGGATTAAGACGCATGGGATGAGTCAGCAGTGACCGGATATACTTGAACTTCGAGACGCCCGCTCGTGAGCATGTTCCTTGACTCCGGGGAGCGTTGGATGGACTCGATGTCCGCAAAGGGAAGGCACTCGGCATGACTGCCAAAGTAACTGTAGAAGACGTGGGGCGCGTGGCAGAGCTGGCGCAACTGGAACTGGGGCCCGACGAGGCCGCGCGCATGCTGCATGACCTGAACGCCATTCTCGACTACGTGGCCCAATTGAATGAGCTGGATACGGCCGGAGTTGCTCCCTTGGCGCAGGTAAGCGAGCTGCCGGGCTACGGTGGCAGCGGCGTATTGCGAGCGGATTTGGCCGAGCCGTCAACAGACCGGGCTGCGGTGATGTCACAGGCCCCGGAAACAGACCAGGTCTTTTTCAAGGTTCCGAAGGTGATTGAGCGCTAGGCGCGCCTGGAGCAAGCCGGCGGCACGAGCCACTGACACCAGCAAGAGAACACGTTGCAAGGGGCTTTTGCAGAGGCTCCAGGAAGGAATTGCGGATTGTCCAGCGAAACCAAGCCCACGCAAACATATGTTGAGAAGCCGAAGTCGCTCGTTGAGTTGCGGGCAGGGATCACCTCCGGCGCTGTGAAGGCGGCCGATCTGGCGGCGGGCTACTACGATCGCATCGCGGCCGTGAATCCCCACCTCAACGTCTACCTGAGCCTGACGAAAGAGCGCGCGATGGAGCAGGCGGCGCATGTGGATGCGGCCGCAGCCAAGGGCGATCCGCTTGGTCCGCTGGCGGGTATCCCAGTGGGCATCAAGGATGTTCTGGTGATGAAGGATGCTCCGTCGACCGCCGGATCAAAGATTCTGGAGGGATACCGTCCCCCTTACGACGCAACGTCTGTTGCCCGGCTGGAGGCTGCCGGAGCCGTCCTGCTGGGTAAGGTGAACTGCGATGAGTTCGCCATGGGGTCCTCCAACGAGAACTCCGCCTATGGGGCGGTGCGCAATCCCGTCGATACGGAGCGCGTTCCCGGCGGATCGAGCGGCGGCTCGGCGGCGGCGGTGGCTGCCAACCTGGCGGTTGCCACGCTGGGAACGGATACAGGCGGCTCCATTCGCCAGCCAGCCAGCTTTTGCGGAGTAGTGGGGGTTCTGCCGACGTATGGCCGCGTCTCCCGTTACGGGTTGATTGCCTTTGCCTCATCCCTGGATCGTGTCGGGCCCTTTGCCGCGAATGTGCGCGATGCTGCCACGCTGCTGGGAATCGTTGCAGGTCATGACCCCAAGGATGCCACCAGCTCTCCGGCGCCTGTCCCGGACTACGCGGCAGAGAGTGACAAGCCGGTTGAGGGGCTCAGAATTGGCATCCCCGCGGAGTATTTTGGCGAGGGGCTGGATCCGGAGGTGCGCGCCGCGGTGGAGCGGGGCATTGAGGATCTGAAGAGCGCGGGCTGCAGCGTGAAGCCTGTTTCGCTGCCCCATACGCGCTACGCCATCCCCACGTATTACCTGGTGGCTACGGCCGAGGCCAGCGCGAATCTGGCCCGATTTGACGGGGTGCGCTATGGCTACCGGTCTCCCGCGTCGGAAAGCCTGGCGGCGATGTACCGGCACTCCCGCGACGAGGCCTTCGGGGCAGAGGTGAAGCGGCGCATTCTGCTGGGTACGTATGCGCTTTCCGCTGGGTATTACGACGCCTACTATCTGAAGGCGCAGCAGGTGCGTCGCCTGCTGGCGGAGGAATTCCTGCGCGCTTTTGCTGACGTGGATGCCATTGTGACGCCCACGGCGCCCATGCCGGCATTCAAGCTGGACGAGAAGACCGGCGACCCATTGGCCATGTATCTGGCGGACATTTATACGGTGACGGCAAGCCTGGCGGGCATCTGCGGGGTGAATGTTCCCTGCGGCACAACGGCGGCGGGGCTTCCGGTGGGCATGCAGGTATTGGCTGCGCACCTGAACGAGGGCACAGCCTTCCGTGTGGCGCGGGCCGTGGAAGCCGCGCAGGGTTGAGCCGGCCATGCGAGCGCGCCGGGTATTCGGTTCTTGCACGATTGTTGCAGCAGCATTGTTGTTAACGCTGCCCGCCTGTGCTGTGCGCAAATCGCACGCCGTCTTTCTGGGTGCGGTGAAGAAGGTGCCGTACTCCAGGGCCGGCGATCCTGCGGGGGCGGCTGCGGGCGAAACAGAGTTGAGGATACGTGCGCTGGTCGTCGACGGACAGCTGAAGGAATGGACAACCGGCAATGCGCATGACGTGACGGACCGGAGTTTTGTGGTGCGTCGCGCCTTGCGATTGAATGACGCCCTGCCTGCAGAGGGAGAGAGCGCGGCGGCTGCTCAGAAATCGGGGCAGTGGGTATGGCAGCGCGGGCCCTGGCTGCTGGTGGATCGCATGACCGGGCATATTACAGCGCTGAAGCTGCCGGATTATGATCCCGGTGTAAGCCAGCTAAGCTGGTTTCGCGACTACGCGGCGTACTGCGGCGTGACCGCGAGCGGAAAGAGCCTGTACGCCGTGGTGGCGCAGCTGGCCGTGCGCAAGCCGGTGCTGGCCAAAAAGCTGGCGCCGTTTGACGTGGCCAATCACCCGGTGCCGGAGTGCGACCTGCCGCAGTGGCAGCGCGAGCCTCTGCGGATTACCTTCCATCCCGCTGGCCGGGACGCGGTAAGCTACGACATTGTTCCCGGCTCGGCCGTGCTGGTGGAAGACGCCGGCGATGACTCGGATGCCGCGCCGGCGGCAAAATCCAATTGATTCAGGACGGGGGCTTGCGTGGAATCGCTGGAGGAGCTGCTGACGAAGGCTGAGACGGCGCACGGACACCTGTGTGCTGGTCAGATTCTGGGCGTGCGAATGGCGATGCTGGCTCTTGCACGGCTTGGAATCGAGGACCCGTGCGGCGCGGATCGCAAGCGACTGGTGACCTTTGTGGAGATTGATCGCTGCGCTACAGATGCGATTGCGCTGGTGACGGGCTGCCGGCTGGGAAAACGTACGCTCAAATTTCGCGACTGGGGCAAAATGGCCGCCACCTTTGTGGATCTGACGACGGGCCGCGCGCTGCGCGTGGTGGCGCTGGAGAGTTCCCGGGAGCTGGCGCAGGCGTTGTATCCCCACGTTGAGGGCAAGGGGAAACAGCAAATGCTGGCCTACCGCGAGCTTGCGGACGAGCAGCTGTTCCGGGAGCAGTGGGTGAAGGTTTCTGTGGACCCGGGTGAGCTGCCGGGGCAGCGCGGCGACCGCCAGATTTGTCCGCGTTGCGGCGAGGGCGTGAATTTTGGCAGGTTTGAGGAGGTGGCGGGGGAGAAGCTCTGCCTGAGCTGTGCTCGCCCAGGGGTGCGCTACTGGCAGCCGGAATAGGCTGGAATTGCGACTGCGGATGCGGGCGAGGCTGAGCGAGCAATGCGCATCAACTTTTAACAAATGGTTTTAACAAATGCTCCGAATCCAGCAGGCGGCAGGGAAAAAGGGGCCAGAAATCGCGTCGGGAGCGGGCGATTCCGGTCATTCGCAGGGAGCAGGGCATTGCCGAGGGCTGCGCGGCTGGCGGAGCTCCTTGACACACGGCAGTCTGCACGTTTCTTATCTTGCTAGGCCTTCTTTCGGACTCCGGTGGAGATGTGCGCAGTGCAGACTGCGTGGCGTATCCGGTCGGTTTCCGGGTAAGGCTGTGTCGAACAGGAAGCAGACGGTAGCTGGGTTCTTGGTTCAAAGCGGGCGCGGGGCTGAGCTCCAGTTGCCGGCGCGCGGCAACCGGGCCCTCCTCCAGAGCCTGACCGGACTCATCCGGCTATCAGGTACATTCCCGGAGACAAATCTCTTCTCAGGCGCCCGGCCTCAGGCCGTGTACGCCTGTACCTCAGGCGGCAGCATTCACTGTGGCCGGGGTGAGTAAAGGACGATTGTGGCAACGAGTTTTGCATTGTTGGCGGGAGGGCCCGTCGGGGGGAGCGGAAGCTCGATACCGATGCTTCTGCCCTTGCTGTTGATTCCGGTTCTGTATCTGGTGATGATTCGCCCTCAGCAGAAAAGGCAAAAGCAGTGGCAGCAGATGCTGGCCGGCATCAAGGCGGGCGATCGCGTGACCACTGCCGGCGGTATTCGCGGTACGATTCTTTCCATCAAGGACGACGTCATCATCATCCGTGTGGCGCCGGACAATCTGAAGCTGGAAGTGGCCAAGAATGCGATTGCATCCGTGACTACCCAGGAAAGCTCTTCAGACTCCTGAATTCCGGGTTGGATTTTAGCGCTTTGAAACATAGAGAAACGGGACAATGAAGAAGAATCTCAACGGCAAGATTGCAGCAATCATTGCGATCCTGGTGTTTTTCGTTTACGGCATTTTTGGCATTCCTTCCGGCCTTTCCGGCAAGGCGCTGATGGCAGGGATGACCAAGCGAATTCACCTCGGTCTTGATCTTCGTGGCGGGGCGCACCTGATTTTGCAGGTGGTGGTGTCTGAGGCAGTCAGCGCAGAGACGGATAACACGGTAGCTCGTCTTCAGCAGGATCTGAAGACGGCCCACCTGGGCTTTTCGCAGGTGTACAAGCCCGATCCTAAGTCGCCCCAGGTAATTCGTATTGAAGGAACCGACCCGACGCAGTCTGGCACGGTGCGGTCCACGCTGGATTCCAAGTACTCGAATGAGTACGACCTGGCGGGCGGCGGTGGCGAGAACACCTGGATGCTGACCATGAAGCCGAGCGTTGAGTCGGCGCTGGAAAAGAAGACCGTCGAGCAGGCGATTGAGACGATTCGGGATCGCGTGGATACGCTGGGCGTGAGCGAGCCGGTCATCCAGGAGTACGGTCTGGGCGCCAACCAGATTCTGGTCGAGCTGCCCGGCATCGATGATCTGGACCGCGTGAAGAGCATTATCCAGTCCACGGCGCGCCTTGAGATTCATGCCGTGGTGGGTGGCCCCTATCCCGACGAGCAGGCCGCGCTGGCGAGCGTTGGCGGCACCCTGCCTCCGGATGAAGAGCTGGTGCATGGCTCCGGGGCATTGGCGACTGGATCGGATGCGGACAGTGTCTATGTTCTGCAGCGGGTTTCGATTGTGGCGGGCAGTGATTTTCGCTCGGCTGACCCCGGGACGGACCAGAATGGCCTGCGCAACGTGCGCTTTACGCTGACCAATGAGGCGGGCGACCGCTTCTATGCGTATACGAGCCAGAACGTGGGCCGCAGCATGGCGGTGGTTCTGGGCGGCCGGGTGCGTGAGGTCGCCAACATCAAGAGCGCCATCCGCGATTCGGGCGAGATTTCAGGCAGCTTCAGCGCGGATGAAGTTGAGATTCTGTCCAAGATGCTGCGCACGGGCGCGCTGCCGGCCTCGCTGAACTACCTTGAGGATCGCACGGTAGGTGCTTCGCTGGGTGCCGACTCCATTCGCGAAGGCGTGACGGCGGCGGTGGTGGGCGTGCTGCTGGTGATGGTCTTCATGCTGGTGTACTATCGCGGCGCCGGCATCAACGCCGATCTGGCTCTTCTGCTGAACCTGATTATTCTGCTGGGCTTCATGGGCTTCTCAACGGCAACGCTTACGCTGCCGGGAATCGCAGGCGTCATCCTGACCATTGGTATGGGCGTGGACTCGAATGTGCTGATCTTTGAGCGCATCCGGGAAGAGGTCCGCGCAGGCAAGGCTGCAGCAGCCGCCGTGGACCAGGGATTCGCTCACGCATGGGTGACGATTATTGATACTCACGTAACCACGATTGTTTCGGCCGCGATCCTGTTCCTGTTCGGCACAGGGCCGGTAAAGGGTTTTGCGACGACGCTGACCTTTGGTCTGCTGGCAAACCTGTTTACGGCAGTCTATGTTTCGCGGGTCATCTTCGACGCTCATCTGAACAAGATGAAGCCGGGAGAGATGGTTTCAATCTAGGATTCGGAACGATAACTGTCCGCATGGCTGTGCGGAACACATGACATGCTGAGGCCGATGGCCTCAGCCCTCAGGAAGGCAGAAAACCAGTGGAACTGTTTCACGGCGCAAATGTCGATTGGCTGGGGAAGAAGTGGTACTTCCTCGGCTTTTCCTTGATTTTCAGCATTGCCGGTGTCGTTTCGATGGGTTGGCACTGGGCCCACATTGGCAGTCCTGTCCCGCTGGGCGTGGACTTTAAGGGCGGAACGCAGGTCCAGGTGCAGTTTACGCAGTCGCCGGACATCAACAAGATCCGCTCTGCCATGGATGCTGCAGGCATACGGGATGCGCGCATTCAGGCTTTTGGCCAAGCCACAAATAACGAGGTGCTCCTCAGCCTGCCGGAGCAGACCAACGAGACGACTCTGGACACGGGACGGGAGCGAATCGTCAATGCGCTGCACGCGCAGTATGACAACCCCTTTACGGTACGAAATGTTCAGGTGGTAGGTCCCACCGTAGGCCAGCAACTGGAGCGGCAGGCCGGCCTTGCCACGTTGTATTCGCTGCTGGGAATGCTGGTATATCTGTGGTTCCGCTTCCAACTCATCTACGGCGTTGCCGCGGTGGTGGCCGTGTTCCATGACACGCTGATCACGATCGGCGCATTTGCACTCACCAATCAGGAGATCAGCCTAACGGTGATTGCTGCGATTCTGACGCTCGTCGGCTACTCGATGAATGACACGATCGTTGTGTTTGACCGCATCCGCGAGAACCTTCGACTGACGCGGCGCGAGCCTTTGCCGGACCTGGTGAACAGAAGCATCAACCAGACGCTGAGCCGAACTGTCCTCACATCCGGCTTGACATTTCTTACCGTGCTCTCGTTGTATATCTTCGGCGGTCAAGTGCTGCGCGGATTTTCCTTTGCGCTCGTCATCGGCATTTTGATTGGGACCTATTCGTCCATCGCAGTAGCAGCACCGATGCTGGTGGCATGGCAGGAATGGCGGGCAAAGGGGGGCAAGGTAACTGCCCTGCCGGCCGCAAAAAGGGCAAGAGTTTAGGGATTTTCGGCGTTTTATGGCGTGTTCGCAAAGTCCTTTGCAAGTCCGACGGTTGTTCTGATATAGAAGGAACACGCTTTGTGGTAGCGTTTTGATGCCCGGGAACATTTCAAGTTCTGGCGGTGTCTAAGTAGAGGTAACCAACACCCGATTCGAGGCTGGCCATGTTTGAAGATTCCACGTTTGAATCCGGAAATAGGATCAAGAGCAAGAGCAAGTATTGGATGATGGTCACATTCATCACCAATGGTTCCATCTTGCTGCTTCTGATCCTGATTCCGCTGATCTATCCCGAGGCGCTGCCGAAGGCTGCCATGCAGACCCTCCTGGTGGCTCCGCCGCCGCCACCGCCGCCACCGCCACCGCCGCCGCCGCCAGAGGTGCACGTGGTGCATGTGCAGTCGGAGATGATGAACAACCAGCTGACGGCCCCGACACGCATTCCGCACGACATCAAGATGGTCGCTGAGAAGGAAGCGCCGCCGTCCAGCTTTGGTGTGGCCGGCATGGAAGGCTTGGGTGGTTCAGGTGGTGGTGTTCTCGGCAGCGTTTTTGGCAATGAGAACAGGCCGAAGGTTCAGGCTGCTGCGCCCAAGAAAGTCGCTATCTCGGCCGGTGTTGCTCAGGGCATGTTGATCCAGAGGACCATGCCGGTCTATCCGCCGATCGCCAAGGCCGCTCGCGTCTCCGGTACTGTGATTCTGCAGGCCACGATTTCGAAGGCGGGCACGATTACCAATTTGCGTGTCATCAGCGGGCCGGCCATGCTGCAGCAGGCGGCAATGGATGCAGTACGGTCCTGGCGTTATCGGCCTTATCTGCTCAATAACGAGCCTGTTGAGGTGGAGACCACCATCAACGTGATCTTCACCCTCGGTGGATGAGGCTTTCCTGAACCTTCTTTACGCGCATAAGGAAGGGGCATGCTTTTGATCGGAATGCGAATCCGGAAAGAGCCGCATTCTCAGTAACCGCAACACGGTTGTATTTCACAAGAAACTCCTTAGGAGGAAAGATTCAGTGATTCTCGCTCAGCTTGCACACTTCGCTTCGCACACGGTCAGCAGCCTGGCACTCTTTCAGGAAGAGCAGACAGTTAGCTTCAGCCCCATGGGGTTGTGGCAGCACATGGGATGGCTGGCTCGCGCCGTTGCCATCATTCTCTTCATCGAATCGATCTGGTCGCTGGCCGTGATGATCGATCGTTACCTGTACTTCTCTGCAGCCCGCAAGCAGTCGCGTGAGTTCGCTCCCAAGGTTGCCGGCGCACTGAAGGACAGCAAGCTGGAAGAGGCCATCAAGATTGCCGACCGTAACAAGAAGTCCCACCTCGCCGAGGTTGTGACTGCCGGTCTGCAGGAGTTCCGCGCCTCTGCCGGTACCGCCACGGAGAGCACCATAGAGAGTTCGCAGCGCGCCCTGGAGCGTGCCGAGGCTATCGTTCACGCCAAGCTGAAGAGGGGCCTCAGCGTTCTAGCCACCATCGGCTCGACTGCTCCCTTCGTCGGACTGTTCGGAACGGTCGTCGGCATTCTGAACGCCTTCCAGCAGATCGCCACCCAGAAGACCTCCGGTATCGGCGCCGTCGCGGGCGGTATCTCTGAGGCCCTGGTTACCACGGCATTCGGCCTGCTCGTAGCCATCCCGGCCGTTATGGCGTTCAATTACTTCACCGGACGTGTCGAAGCCTTCGACGTGGAGATGGACAACTCCTCCAGCGAGCTTATCGACTACTTCATCAAGCAGAGCAGCAAGCGCTAAAACAGCGTAGCAAACGGCTTGAGCGGGAAGCTGTGAGGCCAGGAGAGGGCCCAAATCTCTCTCCTGACCTCGGTTTCTAACTCGTGCCAGCTCCACTACACAAGAGCAGAACCGGAAGCCATCCGGAAGAAAATTCAAAGGCATGGAGCCTAATCAATGGCAATCTCAGTTCGTAACGAAGGAAGCAAGATCAACTCCAACATCAACGTGACACCCATGGTGGACGTGATGCTGGTGCTTTTGATCATCTTCATGGTCATTACCCCCATGCTCCAGAACAAGGTGGCAGTCGATATGGCCAAGGTGGAAAACGCCGTTGCCATGCCGGACGCCGACAAGGAAGATGCCATCGTTGTTGCCGTCACGCGGGACGGAGGCGTATTCCTGGGGCAGGACAAGATCGCAACCAGCGAACTTGGCAACCGGGTTCGCGACAAACTGGCCGATACGCCAGGAAAGACAATCTACGTCCGCGCAGATGCACGCGCGCAGTTCCGCGCGGTTGAAGATGCCATCGATGCAGTTCGTACGGCCGGCGTGGATGAAGTGGGCTTGTTGACGCAGAAGAAGGAAGGAAACCTCGCGGGCGGCGAGTAATCCACTTTTTTGCGCTGTCTCTTTAACGATTTGCAGGAAACGAGGAGTTTTAAGCCATGGCAATGACAACTGGAGGCGGGGGAGGTTACTCGTCCGACATCAATGTTACGCCCATGATCGACATCTTGCTGGTGCTGCTGATCATTTTCATGGTCATCGTGCCGGTGACGCCGAAGGGGTTGGAAGCACTGGTTCCGCAGCCGCCAAAGAACCCGCAGCAGCAGCAGCAGCCGAACGATCGTACGATCGTGGTGCAGGTTATGTACCGCGCGGGCCAGGCGCCCACGTACAAGATCAATGAGACGGATGTTGCCAAGTCTGAATTGCTGGCGAAGCTGACCGAAATCTATGCAAATCGCGCAGAGCGTGTCATGTTTGTTCGCGGCGACGACGATCTCGACTTCCGCTATGTGGCGGATGTAATCGACATCGCGAAATCAGCCAACGTGGATCACATAGGACTGATGACGCCGAAGATTCAGGCTGGCCAGTAATCGTGCCTCTTTGATGCGGTTCCTGTGCGGGAACCGCAGCGAATGCCTTGAGGGGGCACGCGGAGTAAACGCAGCGCAGCGAGCTGGATCCTACCTGGAGCGGTTTGCAGCAGACAGGAACCCTTCCACGGCAGGCAGCTATGCTGGCGCGATAACAAGAGTACAATTCTGCCATCCTGGTTTCGGTATCACCTGCCCGCGGCCAGATGCTTTAGATTCCAGGCGCGCAACCGATAGGCACGACCTGAAGGAGAAGAAACGAACATGAATCGACCCGCAAGAATTATGGCGCTCGCGGTTGCCTTGGCAGGCATGGTGCTTTCCATGAGCGGGTGTGACCGCCTTGCAGCCCGAGACCAGCTGAATAAGGGCGTGGAAGCCTACAAGGGTGGCAAGTACGAAGAGGCCATCGGGCACTTCCAGAAGGCCACGCAACTGGATCCCACCCTTCCGATGGCGAAGACCTATCTGGCTACAGCGCTGTCCCAGAACATTGTTCCCGGGCTGGATACACCGGAAAATATGAAGACCGCGCAGCAGGCCATCAGCATCTTTCAGGACGTTCTGGCGAAGGACCCGAACGATGTGAACAGCCTGAAGCAGATTGCGGGAATCTATTTCAATATCAAGAAGCTGGATGACGCCAAGACCTGGCAGAAGAAGGTTCTCGCAGTGGATCCCAAGGATCCAGAGGCGGCATATACGATCGGCGTGATCGATTGGACCCAGGCCCACGAAAACGTGCTTAAGGCGCTGGTGCCCGCTGGCATCAATGACGACGGCGCGGGCAATACAAAGGCTCCGAAGAAGATCATGGACGGCATCAAGGAGCAGAATGCTCCCCTGGTCGAAGAGGCGCTTCAGTATCTCAATCAGGCGATTGCCAACCGCCCGAACTACGACGATGCCATGGCCTATCTGAACCTGGTCTATCGCCGCAAGGCCGATATCGACTTTGGAAACGTGGATGCCGTAAAGGAAGATCTGGCGCAGGCAGAGGATTGGCGTACGAAGGCAATGGGTACCCGCAAGGCCAACGAAGAGAAGAAGGACAAGGGCCCCGGCGGTATCACCATGGATTCAAGCGGCAACCTGAAGTAACTGTCGCAGATTCAGCATTCTTCGTGGAACGGCCTCCGATGTATCGGAGGCCGTTCTACTTTCTGCAGGTCTAGCGGCGGGTGTCCTCCAGCCTGAGACCGCTGGGCAGGCGAGTTGACAGGCAGGCAGCGCAAGATTACCCCGGCTTTGTGCATGACGGAAGCCTGTGCACGGGATTATGCACGATGATCCGGAGGCTGGATCCAGTGGCTTATGGTGAGCCGAAAGGGAAGCTGGCCTGAGATGCAGGCCGGGCGCACATTGGATTGTGGGGGAAGAACCAAAGGGGCTGGATGGGATATCCAGCCCCGAGAAACTCACTCGCTATACAGGCACCTGGCTCAAACCGAAGGGGAAACCGATGGGAAGAACGGCGCTACTGTGCGCCGTTCTTCAAGATCTGCTCTGCGTAGTAGTTTCGAACTTTGGCCTGATCGTGAAGCATTTCAAAGTAGGCGTTCTTGAGCAATTGTGCGTGGCTTTCGCGCAGGAACTGGCGAATAGTCTGCTGCACACGAGGATCATTCAAGGCGCGCTGGCCGGCAGGCTCGCGCGCAATCACCTTGTAGATTGCATAGCCAACCACCCGGCGGGTCGGGCCGGAAGCGTCATAGATCGGCAGCACATCCGAGATATCGCCGGGCTTCAGCTTGCTGATGGCGTTATAGGCATCCGGGTCGCTGTGGAGAGCGGATTCCGCAACAAAGCCCATGTCGCCGCCGTTTGAGGCGTTGCTGGGATTCTCAGAGAAGCTCATGGCCACGGCGCCGAAGTCCTCGCCGCTCTCAAGCCGGTTGTGGAGGGCCTGGATCTTCTTGCGCGCATCGGCATCGCCTGAGGCCTTGTTGTTCTGCAGGTTGCCGGTCTGCTGCGCGGGCGCTGTGGTAACAACAATCTGGGCCAGATGGTACATCGGCTCAATCAGGTTGAACTCAGCCTTGTGTGCCGAATAGTAGCTGGCGATATCGGCATCCGTGATGTTGATCTTGGATTCGATTTCCTTGTTCAGCAGCTTTTCCTTGGTGAGCGAACGGCGAAGATCGCGCTTGAGATCGTCCAGAGTGATATTGCGCTGCTTCAGCTGGCGATCGAACTCCTCCTCGGTGAAGGGCGCCTTCATTTCCGTGAGCTTGGCGTTCACGTCCTCATCGCTTGCTGCCAGATTGAGCTTGGCTGCGCGCTGTTGCAGGATCTCGTCTTCAATCATCTGGTGAAGGATGTTGAGGCGAACGATGTCAGCCTGCTCGGCAGACGGTGCCTGCGGGCTCTGCCCCATGCTGGTCAAATAGTCCTGGTAGGACTTTTCCATCTCGGAGCGCATGATCTCCTTGCCGTTGACCGTTGCCATCACATCTGGCGAAGAGCCACGATGGCAGCCGGCCACAGCGGCCAGGAGCAAGCCACAAGAACATGCAAATACAGCAAAACGGCGGCGCGGGTGGAATAAAGCTTGAACTTGCAACCTGTTATCTCCTGAGGAGCCGGGGCCCCGGCATCTCAGGATAAATCCTCAGGCCGGGGCGGCGATACGGCATCCGGGCGTTCCGAAACATTCCTGCGTTGCCGGCTTCCAAAAGGAAACTTGTACAGCGAGTTGCGGGCTCTAGCGGCCCGCTCCCTCGGCTTGCGCGGGGGGCTGTGGCGCAGCGGGAGGCTCCTCGCCCGCAGCCCGCAAGGCACGGTCGATCACCATCCAAACCTGCGGCTCGGGAATGGCGCCATTGATGCGCTCGCCGTTGACAAAGAGCGCCGGGGTTCCATCGATACCAAGGGCATCTGCCTCCCGGGCAGAGGCCTGCACCTGCGTCTCGTCCTGCTTGGCAATGCAGGCATCCAGCTTGGCGCCGTCGACCTTCGCGGTGGCTCCGTGCTCCTTCGCAATGCGGTCCAGGGCGGCAAAGCTCTTGGCGAGGTTGCGATCGGGGCCGTTAATCTCCTGGCCATGCGCGTGGAGGTAGTCCACGTACGCCCAATAGGCATCCGGGCTTTGCGCAGCCAGGCAGTTGGCGTCCACGGCCGCGTGCATGGCCCACGGATGGATGGCGGTCAGCGGGTCGTCCTTGTAGATGAAGCGGACCTTGTCCTTATAGCGCTCCATCGTGGAGGGAAAGAGCGTCTCATGCATCCGCGCGCAGAAGGGGCACTCCAGGTCATCGAAGTTGATGATGGTGACCTTGGCGGCCGGGTTGCCGCGAATGGGGCGGCCGGCGACGTCGATGTTGAAGGCAGGGTCCTTGGTCAGGTCAAAGGTATCCAGGCGCGCCAATGTCTTGCCGTCAGTCGAGAGGAGAAAATCCACCTGAGTGGAGTGCGAGCCGCGAGAGATCGTGATGGGCAGGGTTTCATAGCCGGGAATCTGGCTGGGCTTCCGCACGCCGACGGCTACGTTGTAGTCCTGCGGTACGTTGAACCGGGAGCGAACCATGACCTCAATGCGCCGATTCTGCGCCAGGTCCTGGGAACTTTGCGATGCGGGCTGAGCTTTGCACCCAACGGTAAGGCTGAGCGCCAGCAGTCCTGCCAAAAAATGGAGACGTGACAAGTAAAAACCCTCTTAGGAAAAGGATACCGCAATGCGCAGCGGAATTTGCCCGGCCCGGAGCCGCCTGCAAGTCTGTTGAGTGGACGCGGCAGGACCGGAAAGGCAATCCGGCTAGTAGGCGGGAGGCAGCGAGGGGTCGCGGAACACGGTGTTCGAGCGGCGAATATCGCCGACCGATCCGAAGTTGGCCAGGGTAAAGCTATAGAGGTACTGGGTTTCGTCGCGAACTGAGCCGAGGGCGAATCGCCGGTAGCCGACTGTCAGGCCGCAGCAGTCCCAGTTGTAGATGGCCTGAACGCCGGCGTACTGCAGAGCGCCGTGCACAAAGTCGTATCCGCTGTTGACGGCCAGGTTGAAGCCGGTACCGTTGGGCTTGCCGATCTGCAGAAACGGCTCCAACTGCTGGCTCTGGATGGTGGAGGCCGAGCTGCCCTTCTCGTCCACGGCGTTGAGCAGGGCATGGCCGACGCCAATGGTGGTGGGTCCCCAGCTGTATCCGGCGTAGAGGTTGTTGGCTCCCAGGCGACCGCCGCGGGGGTCGTAGTCCATATCCCACTCAAGGCGCAGGTTGTCGATGGCCTCAAAGCGCAGGCGGGAGACGATGGGAGTCAGGTTGCGCGGGCCGGTGAGGAAGGCGACGCCGCTGAGGTCGAGCGTGGGATCAAAGACGTTACGACGGTTGGAGATGACGGCGCCGCCAAGAGTGGGATCGAGGAAGTACTTCTGCTCGATCTGCCAGCTGGCCCACTCGCGGGGCGCGGCAGAGCAGTTTGCCGACTGGCCATCGCTGGCTGGCGGGCAGGGGCGTTCCTTGATCGGCCGCAAGTAGAAGCGCTGGGTGAGCGAGAATCCGACTTCGTTGGTATCGGTGGCAATGTCGGACGTGTCGATGAGGAGCACGTTGCGCGCTTTGTCTCCGATGCCGCCGACAAAGCGGTAGGTAAATTCCGGCTCGATGATGTGCCGGAGGCGGCGATTGAAGCGCGTGAGCGTGAAGTCGCGCACGAGGGCCGGCGGGCGCAGATCGACAGATGCCTCGACGTCGGTGCGGCTCAAGGGGTCGTGGCTCAGGGTCGGGATGCCGTCACGGACGCCGGTCAGGTCGGGAATCTGGCTGCCGGTGTAGAGCGTGCCGCGCAGCGCGAACTCGGGGGTCAGGCTCCAGTCATGCCCGACGAGCGGAAGAGAGAGATGCGGGTAAAGGTCGAATCGGCCCACGTTGCGCGCATGAAATCGCGATTCCGAGCGGCTGAGGTGGCCGATGGAGGAGCCCATGCCCCAGTAGAGCGGACCGGAGCCCAGCGGACGATCGAGCACATCGTAGCGGAGGTCCGGGAGATGCAGGATGCGGACTTCGTCGCCGGGAGTGGAGCTGGCAAAGGCCTGTACGCGTCCCAGGTAGGCGGAAGGCATAAGACCGTTGCGGTGATGCGTGGCGGAGATGGTGCTTTGCACCTCAGAGGAGACCGCCAGAGCGTAGTTGTCGTTAAAGACGAGCTTGTAGACGTAGCTGGAGAGGTATTCGGCATCGACGGCGACGCGCGTCTCGGGCGAGAGATCGAGCCTGCCCTGCGCGACCATGTCGAGGCCGCCCTGGTTCACGGTGCCAGTCGCGGGCGGGTCGGCTGGAGCGCCACGGTCGAGCAGCGCGTTCCAGCGGACGTTCAGGTAGTCCCTGCCCGGCCCTTTGTAACGGAAGTCGCCGTTGGGGGCAAAGCCGCGCTTGGAGTAGAACTCGGTGCCGATGACCATGTCCATGCTGCGGTTGAGCACCAGATAGACCTGCTCGCCCAGGATGAGCCCCTTGATGGTGGAGTTGCTGACGACGGGAATGAGCAGGCCGCTTTCGCGCCCGGTTGCGTCGACGGGGTGCCGCAGATAGGGCAGGTAGAAGATGGGAATGCCGAGGAGCTTGAAGTAGGTGTTCGACGTGGAGGCTCGCCCGTTGGCAACGTTGATGGCGTGGGAGATCAGCTGCCAGTCGGGATGAGGCAGGCGGCAGTTGGTCATGCTGCCGTCGATAACGCGATAGCTGCCTTCGCCGGTCTGCAGGACGACACGACCGGAGAAGAGAAATGGGTTGGGCGTGGAGTAAACCAGGTTGCGGCCGGCGCGACGCACGCCAAGAGAGCCATTCACGTTGAAGAAGCGCGCGGTGTGCATGTTCAGGCGCATCTCGCCGCGGGAGGCCTCGATATTGGCATCCTCGGGGCCGCCGGAGACCTGCAGATTGCCGGTGGCCTCCAGTTCGGATGTGGACTGGTGGTAGACGACCTTATCGGCGCGGAGGGTGTAGTTGCGATAGTGGACGACCACGCCGCCGCTGAGGGTCCACGTGTCTCCAACGCGGGATTGTTGCGCGGCCTCCCAGCGAACTGGGACGCCGGTGGAGGGTTCGGGCTCAGGCTGCGCGACGGGCAGAACTTCCTGGCCGGGATCTTCGGGGAGCTGCGTGTTGGAATTGTCGACAACGACGACTGCCGCGGCAGAGACAGGCTTTGCCGCGGGGGGTAGCGCATTGGTTAACACCTGAGCTGCAAGTTGCAGCTGACAGAGGACCAACACCGTGATAAACACGAAATTACGAGGACGCATCCCAGGACCAAGGCCAGCATAGCAAACGCGGGCCATGTTGCATGGGACGTGTACCACGCGGCTCTGGCAGCAGGAAAATCCGGACACGCCCGGCGGTAAGAGCAGTTGGCTACCGGACAAACCTGCATGTTCTCGCGCAACCTCCTGGCTCTTCTTGTTGAGAGCTTTGTCTGTAACGGCCGGGTGAGGGCGTTGCGGACCTGAACAGCAGTTCCGGGTTTGCCGAAGAATCCAGGAACGGCGTCAGAAGGGAAAGTGGAGATTTGAGCACACTGGTAAGCCAGCCCGTATCCGAACCGTCGTGGAAACAGGAAGTGAATCGTCGTCTTGCGGCGCACAAGAACCGCAAGGGGCTGTCTGTTGTGGATCAGACCTCGCGAGATGCGACGCAGGGCGCGGTGAACAGCCGAGCCGCGGCGGCGGCTGCGCGGGTGGCGGCGCGTTACGCCAAGGCGCCGAGCTATAGCGAGATGCAGGCCGCGGAGGCCATGGCTGCTCTGCGCGCGGCAGAGGCGGCAACCCGAGTTGCGCTGGAAGCACAGGCTACCGCGCAGATGATGCTTGCGAATCTGGAAGTCGCCGAAGCCTCGATGGCGGAAGTGCGGATGCCTGCGCAGGAAGAAGCCGTTGCGGCCAGTCCGGCGGCGGAGAGCCCGGCCGTCCGCGCGTGGGAGGCGGATGTAGCCACAGTGCCGGTTGTTTCCGTTGCGGGGCAGCCGCTGGAGATTCGCTGGGAGCCGGACATGCCGGCGCTGCCGTCCGGTCCGCCGCAGACGACGAGCGAGCATACGGCAGAGAATTTTGAGGAATCGGAAGAGACCTTCTGGGGTTCGGGGACTTTGAGCGCCGCCGAGCAGGCCGAGCATGCGATTGAGCCGGTGGAGCCGGCCCAGCCCATCCATGCCAACCTGATTGAGTTTCCGCGCGAGCTGGTGGCCACGCGGCGGGTGCGTCCGCGGGTGAGCGGGCACCAGCAGGAAGCGGGCGATCTGTTTGGGCAGTTGAGCATCTTTGAGGTGGATCCCAGCACGATCTCCACCGAGCCCGCGGCCGTGACTGTGGAGACGGCGGCTCCGGCAGAGCCGTGGAGCGCGCCGGAGTGGTCGAGCATCGAGCTGGGGGAAGAGCCGGAGACGGCGGCACAGGCGGAGCCGGTTGCCGTGGCACGCGCGCTGAACCCGGCGTCGTACTCGCGGCGGCTTTTGGCCGGCGTGGTGGACGGAGCGCTGATTCTGGGCACAGTGTGCGTGGCGGCGGCGGTGTATGCGCACCAGATGCAGAGCGCGCCCTCAATGAAGAGCGCGGAGCTGGGCGCGGCGGTGGCGCTGCTGGTGATGGGCAGCCTGTACCAGGCGCTGTTTCTGACGCTGGCGAAGGCAACGCCGGGCATGATGTATGCCGAGATTTCGCTGTGCACGTTTGAGGATGAGATGCCGACGGCCGCGCAGTTGCGCGGGCGCCTGTTTGCGCTGCTGCTTTCGCTGCTGCCGGTGGGTCTGGGCGTGGTGTGGGCGGTGTTTGACGACGACAATCTGAGCTGGCATGACCGGCTCTCGCAGACGTATCAGCGGCACGAATAAAGAAGTTTGCGCGGAACGATAGACGTTGATTTAAAGGGAAAAGCCCCGGGGCGAATGGCTCCGGGGCTTTTGCTTTGCGCGGAACGAATTACCAGGTGAGAGCGCGGAGAGCGCTGACGCCGGCTCCGAGGAGAGCGGTTTCGTCGTTGGGCGGCAGGACCTCAAGCGAGTAGCTGAGGAGCGGGCTCATCTTGACCATGGTTTCAAGGTGGGCGCGCAGGACGGGGAGATCGAGGAAGCCGACGTTGTGGCCGGTGAAGTAGAAGCGTCCCGGGCCGGCGAGGTGGATGAAGGATGCTGTGCCGGCGGCCAGGGCGCGGTGCCAGAGATCGACGAACTCGCGGCAGCGCTCGTCGCCTTTTTTGGCGAGGGCGAAGACCTCTTCCGGTTCGAGATCGAGGAAGCGCAGGCGCATGGCGCGGTAGCCCATGATGCCCTCCAGGTGGCCGACCCCGCCGCAACCGCAGTAGCGCTCTTTGGGGTCGAGCGTGACGGTGATGTGGCCGCCCTCCCAGACGCCTTCGACGTAGGGCCAGCGGCCGTAGCCGATGCCGTTGCCGATGGTCCAGACGCGGGTGAGGCGGTCGAGCTGTCCGCGGGTGGCGGCGACGCCGGCGGCGATTGCGTCGGCGTCATTGGAGATGTGGACGGGGGACTTGATGCCTTTTTCTGCAAGCACGCGGGTGAGTTCCTCGGCCATGCGCATGCCCTTGATCTGCGCCAGATTGGGCGAGTCCTCGACGACGCCGTGGCGGATGATGCCGGGGACGGCGACACCGATGGCGTCGACGGGAGTCTGGGATTGCGCGATCAGCTCTGCGATTTGCTCGGCCAGCTTTTCGACGATTTCGCCGCCGGGAATGGCGACGAGTGCGTCGAGCTCGTCGGAGTCTGCGGGATAGCGCAGCTGGGGGCCGACCAGTTTTTGATCTTCGAGCCTGCCGGCCACAATGTGCTCGGTCATCACAACGCCGATGGCGGTGGTCATTGCTTGCTCCTGTGTGGAACCGGAGCAGAAGGCTCAGCAGCTGCCGGAGTCGTTCCGCTCCCTGCTTTGCGGCGGCGGCCGGTGCGGATCGAATGGTGGCGATGCCGCTTGCCGGACCGCGTGCCGCGGGTTACTCCGCCTGGTAACGATGCAGGCGGCCCAGGCCGTTGAATGCGGCGACCTTGTAGCACTCGGCCAGGGTGGGATAGTTGAAGACGGTATCGATGAAGTAGTCGATGGTGCCGCCGAGGGTCATGACGACCTGGCCGATGTGGACCAGTTCGGCTGCGCCTTCGCCGATGATGTGCACGCCGAGCACCTTGCGGGTGTCGCGGTGAAAGATGAGTTTGAGGCGGCCGGTGGTGTCGCCACGAATCTGGCCGCGCGCGGTTTCGCGGTAGTAGGCCATGCCGACTTCATAGGGCACGTCCTCGTCGGTGAGCTGCTCCTCGGTTTTGCCGATGAAGCTGATCTCAGGAATGGTGTAGATGCCGTAGGGGTAGAAGCTGGGGTTGGACGTGGTGGCGCGGTCGTCAAAGGCGCGGGCGGAGGCGATGCGGCCCTGCTCCATGGAGACCGAGGCGAGCGAGGGAAAGCCGACGATGTCTCCGACGGCGAAGATATGCGGCACCTGGGTCTGGTAGTGCTCGTCGACGGGGATGCGGCCGCGGTTGTCGGCCTGCAGGCCGGCGGCGGGCAGGTTGAGGTCGTCCACGTTGCCCTGGCGGCCGACGGCGTAGAGCAGGGCATCGCCGGAGACGCGTTTTTTGCTTTCAAGGTTGGCAACGACGCCGCCGTCGGGGAGCTCTTCGACGCTCTCCACCTCTTCGCCGAGGCGGAGGGTGACGCGGCTGTCGCGGAGGTGATAGCTGAGCGCTTCGACAATCTCCTGGTCAGCAAACTCGAGGAGCTTGGCGCGCTTTTCAATGAGGGTGACGCGGACGCCGAGGATGGCGAACATGCAGGTGTATTCGACGCCGATGACGCCGCCGCCGACGACGATGAGGGAGCGCGGGAGCGTGGGCAGGTCGAGGATCTGATCGCTGTTGACGATGGTGCGGCCGTTGATGGGGACCTTTGGCGAGGAGGCGGGCCGGGTGCCGACGGCGATGATGATGCGATCGGAGGCGAGAGTGGTGTCGGCCTGCGGCCCCTCGACGCGGATCTGGTTGGGGCTCTCAAAGCGCGCGATGCCATGGATCACGTCGATGCCGTTGCGCGAGAGCTGCGCCTCGGTGACGTCCACCTCGGTTTTGACCACGCCCTGCACGCGGAAGGCGAGGTCGGCCATGGTGATCTTTTCCTTGACCCGGTAATTCATTCCGTAGATGGAGCGGTAGTTGTAGCCGGAGAGATGCATGACGGCTTCGCGCATGGTTTTGGACGGAATGGTGCCGGTGTTGATGCAGACGCCGCCGACGACGGTGCGGGCTTCGACCACGGCAACGCGTTTTTTCATTTTGGCGGCGGCAACCGCGGCACGTTGTCCGGAGGGTCCGGAACCAATGACGATGAGATCGTACTGAACGGCGCTCATGCGCGTGTCTCCCAGAGGTTGGATGCAATGGTTGACTGCAATGACAGCCGCGGCAGTGGCAGTTGTGTTGAGCGGCAAGCCCCTTATCGGGAGGCTACCACAGCGGCATACGGCGCAAACCGGCGAAGCGTGCGGGCGCGACGGGAGCGAGGGAGCGACGAAATGCGAGGTTGTACCGGGACGATCGAGGGTGTTTCACAAACTGGCATAATTTTTCGCACGCTTTCTGTGGAAAACAAAAATATTCAGGGGGGGGGTGGGGGGATACACCCTTGCTGCCAGCTTTCAGATGCTGGCTTTTGGCATCTCCTCTTGCTTTGCGGGTGGCTGAAGCCCCTTTTCTGCTGCGGCGCGGAGGTGCGGACTGAGGTTGGGGTGTGCGTTCCCACCCATTCCGTCCGCTGGGGCGGACGTCATGAATGGGGCACCCGGGGTTCCCTATCCCAGGTCTCAAAAGCGAGACCTGGGGCACCCGGCAGGACAGGGTAATGGCAACGGGTTCGGGTGCGTGGCTTGTCATAGTTCAAGGTTAGTGGAATGGCGGAAAATACTTCGCACATTGGCTGGCAGGATTTTTTCTTTGTTTTCATCGGTTTGCGGGAGTTGGGCGGGCGGGATGGGTTGACAGGCGCGGCGGCCGTGGACCGGCAGATTGCCATGGGCTAAGATTCCTTGTGAGAACCCCCATGAATCGACGAACGTTTGTAGCCTCAGCCGGCGCGCTGCTGGCGGAGCCGTACCTGAACGCGATGCTTCCGGCACAGGTGAAGGCCGCCGCTGCCGCTGCCAAGGCGCACGGCAAGACGCATGCCGGAGCTTCGCGGGCCGACTACACGCTGAAGATTGAGCCGTGCACGCTGGAGATTTCTCCGGGAGTGAACATCAAGACCGTTGCTTATAACGGGCAGGTTCCGGGGCCGCTGCTGCGGCTGCGGGAGGGCAGGCCGGTGACGATTGATGTTCTGAATGCGACGGAGAATGCCGATATTGTCCACTGGCATGGCCTGGAGATTGACTCGCGGAACGACGGAGCCATGGAGGAGGGTTCCCCGATGATTCCCGCGGGCGGACGGCTGCGCTACAGCTTTACGCCCCGCCCGGCGGGGATGCGGTGGTATCACACGCATGCGGGCGCGGGAGCGAACCTGTCGCTGGGCACGTATACGGGGCAGTTCGGTTTTTTGATGGTGGAGGGAAGGCAGAATCCGGGGCACTTTGACCAGGAGGTCTTTCTTGCCATTCATCACTGGTCTCCGTCGTTTGTGCCTATGGCAGAGACGATGCAGGCCGAGTCCGCGAATATGCCGGCGACCTCGGGCTCGGACGTGGGGTACCAGTACGCGACGATCAATCAGCACAGGCTGGGTGCAGGGGAGCCGGTGCGGGTGAAGGCCGGGCAGAGGGTGCTGTTTCATTTTCTGAACGCAAGCGCCACGGAGAACGTGGTGCTGGCGCTGCCGGGGCACACGTTCAAGGTGATTGCGATGGACGGAAACCCGGTGCCGAATCCGGCCAAGGTGGAGGCGCTTTCGATTGCCGTGGCGGAGCGGGTGGATGCGATTGTGGAGATGAACTCGCCCGGGGTGTGGGTACTTGGCTCCACGCTGGAGAAGAGCCGGGCAAAGGGGCTGGGCGTGGTGGTGGAGTACGCAGGGCGGACGGGGGCTCCAGTGTGGAAGGACCCGGCGCCGGCGGACTGGGACTACACGCAGTTTGCCAGCAGCGCGGCGGCACCGGCTGCGGATGAGACGATCACGTTGAACTTTACGGATGAGGGGACCAAGGGCGACTCGAAGTTTGACACGTGGGCGATCAACGGCAAGTCGTGGCCGGATATTGAGCCGATCCGCGTGAAGCAGGGGAAGCGCTACCGGCTGGTGATGAACAACTCCAGCGCGGACCAGCACCCGATGCATCTGCACCGGCACACGTTTGAGGTGGTGCAGATTGGCGACAAGAAGCTGAGCGGGCTGAAGAAGGATGTGGTCAACGTGATGCCGCTGGATACGGTGGCAGTGGACTTTGTGGCGGATAATCCCGGCGACTCGCTGTTTCACTGCCATATGCAACTGCATATGGACTTTGGCTTTATGCAACTGATTCAATACGCCGGTTGAGGGGACGCGGCTGTGTGCAGGATGAAATCTATGGGGAGCAAGGAGCAGATGGTGACACGGAATTGTATGGTTCTGGCCATGATTTTGGGGATGGTATGCAGCACGCAGGCGGCGCTGGCGCAGAGTGCGGGCGCGGATACGTTCAAGGCGAAGTGCCAGATGTGCCATGGCGTGGATGGGCTGGGGCAGACGCCGGCAGGCCGGGTGGCGAAGATTGTTTCGCTGAAGGACCCGGCGGTGGTGAATGCAAAGGATGCGGACCTGATGGAAGTGGTAAAGAAGGGCAAGAACAAGATGCCGTCGTTTGCGGGCAAGCTGACGGATGAGCAGATTCAGGCGGCGATTGCGTATATCCGCACGTTGGAGAAGTAGCCCAGGGGCAAGGGCGGGGAAGGCTGTCTGAACTCCTGGGGCTGGTTTGGGTGGGAGCGGATTGACGCCGGGGAGGGGTAGCCGTAGGCTCGTAGCTATGGAATTCAAGGTAAGCGAGCTGGAGAAGGAACCGGTCGATTTTGACCTGCAGGTTGGGGTGGGGTCGATCGACTTTGGCGAGGAGGCTATGCAGGATGGGCCTCTGGCGGCGAGTGGCCGGGCCGAGGTGATCCACGAGCACCGCGGGCCGAAGGATGTGGTGGCCGATATCCGGCTGCGGGGGCAGTACCGGGGGAACTTTGAGGTGCCGTGCGCGCGGTGCGTGGAGCCGGTGAAGATTCCGCTGACGGCGGAGTATGACCTGATTTTCCGGCCGGTGGGTGCGGATTCGGGGTCGGCGGAGCGGTCGATTTCAGCGCAAGAGACGGAAATCGGGTATTATCAAGGAGACAGTCTTTTGCTTGAGGATGTGCTGCGCGAGCAGGTACTTTTGTCCCTGCCGGTCAGGACGCTGTGCAAGCCTGACTGCAAAGGACTTTGCCCGCGCTGCGGCCAGAACCGCAACCTGCAGGCGTGCTCCTGCGAAGAGGGTCCGACGGACCCCCGCTGGGAGGCGTTGGCAGGGCTCCGTGGCCGGATGAAGTCCTGAAGAAACGACTCCAAGAATTTTAGGGTGTCCTGAAACGCGCCGGACGGCAGTGACGATGGCTTTTGGTCGGAAGCCGGAGAGTTGGAGCGGGGACACGAAAGGAATTGCACCATGCCGAATCCGAAAAGGCGCCACTCGACGCGCCGGACTGCCAATCGCCGCGCCCATGACTTTTTGACGGCCCAGGGCCTCTCAGAGTGTCCGAACTGCCACGAGAAGAAGCTGCCGCATCGCGCCTGCGCGAAGTGCGGAGCGTACAAGGGCCGTGCCGTGCTGGAGACCAAGGAAAGCGCCAGCTAGGCTGAGCGATGGCGGCCTTTGCACAAAGGCCGCATTACCCTGGAAGCAGCAACGGGACAGCAGATCCCTGGTAGTGCTCTATGCTCATCGACATTGCGCTGGATGCAGTAGGCTCCGATAAAGCTCCAGAACCAGAGATCCGGGGGGCAATTCTTGCCTGCCGGGCTTTGCCTGTTCGTGTGCACCTGGTGGGCCCGGAGCCGGAGCTGCGCGACCTGCTGGATGAGCACCTGGAAAATGAAGACCTGCCAATCGTCATCCACCACGCTTCAGAGCGTATCGGGATGGAGGAGAAGGCGGCGCACGCGGTGCGGACCAAGCGCGACAGCTCGATGCGCGTGGGGCTGAAGCTGGTGCGCGAGCGCAAGTGCGCGGGGTTTGTGACCGCGGGCAACACGGGCGCGGCAATGGCGACGGCCAAGATGGTGCTGGGCGCGATGCCGGGTGTGGACCGGCCCGCGCTGGCGACGCCGATGCCTACGTCGAAGGGGAATCCGTGCGTGCTGCTGGATGTGGGCGCGAACGTGGACTGCAAGGCGCATAACCTGGAGCAGTTTGCGGTGATGGGCGAGATGTATGCCCGGAGCGTGCTGAAGATCAGCAGACCGCGCGTGGGGCTGCTCTCCATTGGCGAAGAAGAGACCAAGGGCAACGACCTGACGCGGGAGGCGTTTCCGCTGCTGAAGGCGTTGCCGATCCACTTTATCGGCAATGTGGAAGGGCGCGACATCTTCAACGGCCACGCGGACGTGATTGTGTGCGACGGCTTTGTGGGCAATGTGGCGCTGAAGACGAGCGAAGGCATTGGCCGGTTTGTGCGGGATGCCCTGCGCGAGTCGCTGACGCGGACGGTAACGGCCCAGGTGGGCGCGCTGCTGTCACGGCGGGCGTTTAACGACTTTCGGCGGCGGCTGGATTACACCGAGTATGGCGGCGCCCCGCTGCTGGGCGTGCGCGGGGTGTGCATTATCGGCCATGGCTCGTCGAATGACGTGGCCATTTATAACGGCGTGCGCGTGGCGTATGAGTTTGCCAAGGCCGGCACGAACGAGCAGATTGAAGCGGAGTTTGCGAAGCGTCCGCCGCGCAAGCCGAGCCAGGCCGCGGGCGAAGAGCCGGACGCGACGATTCAATAGCGCAGACAGCGCCGAGGCGGAATGGCTGCCAATCCTGAAAATGTATCGACTGTGGAGGCATGGGCGGAGCTGTTAGCCTGCCCGGCATGCCACGAGGCTGTGCGCGCGGAGGGCGAGCGTGTGGTGTGCGCCGCGTGCGGACGGGCGTATCCCGTGGTGGACGGGATTCCGGTGCTGATTGTGGAGCGGGCGGAGCTAACGCCGGTGATAGAAGGGCAGCACGATCAGCGCGGCGAAGCCTAAGGCGAGCGCAAGCGCAAAAGCAATCAGGCTGTACAAGAGAACAAGACTGGGGCCCCGAGGGGCCTCTTCGTTTTGCTCGTCTTTTTGTTCGCTTGGCGGGATGGGCTGAAGGCTACTCATACTTGAGGGATTCCACGGGGTCGAGTTGGGCGGCGCGAGTGGCGGGCACGGTGCCGAAGACGATGCCGACGACGGTGGCCGCGGCGAGCGCGATGAGGACCGACCAGCCGGAAACGGGCAGAGCGTAGTCCGTGAAGAAGTGGACGGAGAGCGGCACGGTGAGGCCGACGAGGGTTCCGACGACGCCGCCGGTGAGCGAGATGATGATGGCCTCGGCGAGGAACTGGAGCTTGATTTCGCGATAGGTAGCGCCGAGGGCCTTGCGGATGCCGATTTCGCGGATACGCGAGCGCACGGTGGCGAGCATGATGTTCATGATGCCGACTCCGCCGACGGCGAGCGTAACGGCTGCGACGAGGACGAGCACGGCGGTGAGCGCGTTGGCGATGGTGGCGGCGGTGGTGAGCAGCGCCTTGAGATCCTGCGCCTTGTAGACCGAGTTGGGCTTGTGGCGCGAACTGATGATGCGGAGGATTTCGCGCTCGGCGTCGGGCACCTCCTCCATGCTGCGGATGGAGAAGTAGATCTGCTTTACGTTGTCAGTGCCGGTGAAGTAGCGGGCGACGGAGTAGGGGATGAGGACGGTCTGATCGGCGATCTCGGTTTGGCCGAAGGTATCGACGCTCTCCTTGAAGGTGCCGACGATGGTGAACGGGATGCCGCTGATGGAGAAGGTCTGGCCGATGGCGGCGTAGGCGCTGCCGAACATTTGCTGCGCAAAGGGGACGGTGACGACGGCGCACTTGATGTGGGCGCTCTCATCCTCTTCGTCGAGGAAGCGGCCGGCGAGCACGATGAGGTTGCGGACGTTGCGGTACTGGGGGCTGACGCCGAGGACCAGGGTATCTTTGACGACTCCGCCGCCGAAGCTGATGCGGTCGTGGGTTTCGAGGACGGGCGAGGAGTAGATGACGCTGGGCACCTGGGCGAGCACGGCCTTTTCGTCTTCGCGGGTGAGGTAGTCGTTGTACATGATGCGCTCAGCGCCGGTGGTGCCGCCGCCGTGGTACTCGACCTCGACCTGGTTGGTGCCGATCTTCTGAATTTCGTTGAGGATGAAGCGCTTGCCGGTGAGTCCGATGGTGACGACGAGGATGACGGACGCGGTGCCGATGACCATGCCGAGCGCGGTGAGCGCAAAGCGGAGCTTGCTGGCGCGGAAGCTGTCAATGGCCAGCCGGAGAATCTCACTCAGCATCATGGTGCGGCGCGCGCTGAGCAAGGTCTGCTGAAAAGCGAGTTGTCGGGTCTGCTCGACCTGGTTCATCGGTTCCTACTGAGTGCAAGATGCGCCACGGAGCCTGGGAGCTTCAGCGAAACAGGCATGGCGCAGCGGGATGCGCCGGAGCGCAACCCGCTACTTCTTATCATATTCGTCCAGCCACTTGAGCTCCTCGCGGACCTTGATGTAGCCGTGCCAGGGGTTCTTGCCGAGGCCGTGGCCCTCGCCGGGGAAGACGAGGAAGGTGTGCGGGATGCCGAGCGACTGGAGGGCCCGCTCCATGGTGACGCCTTCGAGGTAGCTGACGCGGATGTCTGCGCCGCCCTGCACGAGGTGGGTGGGGGTCTTGACCTTGTCGAACTGGAAGAGGGCGGCTTCGCTTTGATAGAGGCCGGGATTCTCCCAGGGGCGGCCGCCGAGATACCAGGCGTCGTCGAAGGTTTCGTCGTCGTTGCCCCAGTTCGCGGCGTGCTCGACGGCCCCGGCTCCGGTGACCGCGGACTTGAAGCGCGTGGTCTGGGTGATGAGCCAGTTGGTCATGTAGCCGCCGTAGCTATAGCCGCCGATGGCAAGGTGGCCGGGGTCGGCGTACCCGTCCTTGACGAGGGCATCGACGCCGGCGAGGATGTCGCGGCCGGGCTTGGAGACGAGGTGGGGCTCGATCTGGAGCATGAAGTCGTCGCCGTAGCCTGCGGAGCCGCGGTAGTTGGGACGGAAGACGAGCCAGCCGTTGTCGGCCGCGAGGGTGGCCCAGTCATACCAGTCGGCGCCGAAGCGGTTGCCGTCGGCATCGGCCGGCCCGCCGTGGATGAGGGTGAACATGCGGAGGTGGCGGGCGTTCTTTTTGCCGGGCGGGAAGATGAGGACGCCTTCCACGGTGCGTCCGTCGTCGGACTTCCAGGTGTAGGGCTGCCACTCCGGCTGGGCGCGCTGGGCAAAGATGGGATTGAAGCGGGTGAGCGGCTTGAGCTGGTCGGGATGGAGGGGGTTGGACGCGAGGTAGACCTGCGTGGGCTGGTTGATGGTGGAGTACTGCAGCAGGATGGTGCTAGCGCCCGGAGCGGAGTCGATGCCGGCGTAGGATCCGGGGAGGCCGGGGAGCGGCGTGGCCTGGCTGCCCTGGACGAGGTAGATCTGGGTTTGGGTGCCCTTGAGGCCGAGGGCCAGCTCGCGGCCATCGGGCAGGAGAGTGAAGAGGCGGTCGAAGGAGCCGCCAAAGGAGGCTCCGAGGCGCTCGAGGTTGCCGGTGGCGGTGTTCAGGCGATAGAGGCGGCCCTGCACGTCGCGGTATGGCCCTTCGAGCGAGCCGGCGGCTGCGGGAACGACGAAGTGGAGCCAACGGCTGTCGGGTGCCCAGCGGAGGGTGGTTTCGAGCGCGTTGTTGTGGGTGAGCTGACGGGCGTCGCCGCCGGCGGAGGGCACGAGGAAGATCTCGTAGTCGGCGGGATTCTCAGTGCGCCGATGCACAGGGCCGGTGAGGAAGGCGACGGAGTTGCCGTTGGGCGAGGGTGCGATCTCCGTGATGGAGAGGGCGCTGCTGGTGATGGTTTGCGCGCCGGGAGGCAGCGTGGCGGGCTGAGCCTGGGGTGTGCCTGCGGATGCATCGGCGTTGGCGGCGGAGGGCGGCGGGACGGCGACGGCAAGGGCCAGCGCCGGGGCGACGGCCTGGCGGATGAGGAGATCGCCGCGGTCCTGCTCGCGCCAGCGGATGACGTCCTTCCACTCGGTTTTGCGGGCCTGTTCCTGCTCCTTTGAAAGCGGCTGGGTGGCGGAGTAGTAGATGGAGGTGCTGTCTGGCGCCCAGGCGAAGGCGTGGACGTCGAGCTTTTCGCGGAAGAGGGGAAGCGCTTCGCCGCCGGAGACGGGGATGATCCAGAGACGGCTGGCCTTGTCGGCTTCGTTTTCCGGCGTGCCGTCGGAGGCAGCCTTCTCGCCGGAGAGGGCGCGGTCGCTGAGGAAGGCGATCCACTTGCCGTCGGGGCTCCAGCGGGGGGAGTCTTCGCTGCCGGAGTGGGTGAGCGGCTGCAGGCCGCGCGTGGCCGTCCAGAGCCAGAGGTCATGGCGGAAGGTGCTGCTGGCCCAGTCCGGGTCTTCGGTGGCGATGACGGCCGCGGAGCCGTCAGGCGAGAGGCGCGCGTCCGTGATGGCCGTGGTGTTGAAGTACTCGTCGAGCGAGATGGTGGGCTGGGAAGACTGGGCGAGGACAGCGGTGGAGGCTGCGCAGAGCGCGAGATGGAATGCGAAGCGGACCAGCGATGAATTCATACGAGCAATATACTCGGGAAGTTGTAAGGGCCGAATATGTTGACGGAGGAAGATTTCTGGCGGGATGCGTGGCGAGGAGCGGGGGCAGACTGCGAGAATGATGGGCACGATGATGCGACTGGATGCACACCAGCACTTTTGGAGATATAACCCGGCCGAGCACGTTTGGATGACGGACGCGATGGCAGGGCTGAAACGGGATTTTCTGCCCGCGAACCTGGAGCCGCTGCTCGACGAGAGCGGCTTTGACGGCTCGGTGGTGGTGCAGGCGCGGCAGAGCCTGGAGGAGACGCGCTGGCTGCTGGAGCTTGCCGACAGCCATGCGCGGATCAAGGGCGTGGTTGGCTGGGTGGATCTGTGCTCGGAGGAGCTGCCGGAGCAACTGGAGCGCTTTGCGAAGCACTCGCGGCTGGTGGGCGTGCGCCACGTTGTGCAGGATGAGCCGGACGATGCGTTTGTGCTACGGCCGGAGTTTCAGCGGGGCATTGCGCGGCTGGCGGAGTATGGGCTGGCGTATGACCTGCTGGTGTATCCGCGGCAGCTGCCAGCGGCTATCCGGCTGGTGGAGAGGTTTGGCGAGCAACGGTTTGTGCTGGACCATATTGCCAAGCCGGCGATTGCCGATGGGCGGATGGAGCCGTGGGCTCGGGATGTGCGGGAGCTGGCGCAACACGGGAATGTGCTGTGCAAACTGTCAGGCATGGTGACGGAGGCCCGGTGGAGAGGCTGGACGGCGAGCGACTTCAGGCCCTATCTGGATGTGGTGCTGGAGGCCTTTGGAGCAGAGCGGCTGATGATTGGATCGGACTGGCCGGTGTGCACCTTGTCCGGCGACTACGCGGAGACGGTGGGCCTGGTGAAGGCGTATATCGCACAGCTTGGCGAGGCGGAGCGCGAGGGGATTCTAGGCGGCAACTGCGCGCGCTTTTACGGGATTGAGCAGCACGGGTGATGAAGCGATGGCGCGAGCGCGGGCTATTTTCTGGGCGAGGGGCCGGGACTGCATCGCAACGTGGATTTATGCGCCCAGGAGAGGACGTTGACTGGGGTGCCCTGCATGCATGCGCCCTGGGCTGAGGCGGGCTCGGCGACTGCCTCGATGCCGTAGCCGGCGGCGGGCTGCATGTCTTTGAAGAGCAGGTTGTAGAGCCTGCCGGTCCTGAGGTCTTTCATAACCAGGCAATGCGGCTGGATGCCGCGCTCGACGCAGCCCTGCAGATGGATCTGAGCGGGATTGGGCAACTGGGCTGCGATGAGCGGCTGGCCGGTGAGCGAGAGGACAATGCCGAGTATGGCAAGGTACTGCATGGCCGGCTCCCTTCCACGACAGGGAATAGCGTCCTTATCTTAGTGCAAAACGGGATGGCGCGCGGGGGGAATGTCCGGGGTGGAAAGGGCGCCGGGCCAATGGAGCCGGCCTGACATCGTGCGAGCGTCCGGCTGGCTTTGGGCGATGGAGGCGGCGCCGGACGAAGTGAGATTCGAGGGCAATTTATTGCGGGCGGCGCAGACAGGCGAGCCAAGGCAGAAGCCGACCCACTACACTTAAGCCTATGGAAGAGGAACAGGACCAGCGGACGGATCCCCCGGCGGGGAGCCTGATGACACGGCTTGTGCCGTGGGTGGGCGGGGTGTGGGTTCTGCCGCTGCTGGTGGTGGCGCTGTGGCTGCATGCCACGTCGGAGGTGGACTTTGCGCTGGCGGTGATTGTCGCCACGCTGCTGGCACCTATTCCCATGGTGCTGCTGGCGCGCCGGTTGCAGAGGCACTGGGAGGCGCGCGCGGAGAAGGCCGAGGAGAGCGCTGCACAACTGCGGCTGCAACTGGACACGGTGCGCTATCGCACGACGCGGCTGCGCGAGGAGTTGCAGGCGGCGGACCGGCAGGCGAGGCTGTCGCACCAGTTGACGCTGCTGGGGCAGTTCACGGCGGGATTCATGCATGAGTTCAACAATCCGCTGGCGATTGTGGCGGGGCGGATTGAGGTGCTGCTGGACGAGCGGAAAGACGATGCGGAGCTGTGCGGCGACTTGCAGCAGATGCTGAAGGAGACGCGGTACATGGGCAGCATTGCACGCACGCTGCTGCAGGCTCTGCGTCGCGAGCGCGGCGGCGAGGTGTTTGAGGCGTCGATGCCGCAGAAGGCGCTGGAGGAGGCTCTGGAGGCGTTTCGGCCGGGGGCCCGCGCGCAGGGAGTGAAGCTGCTGGAGGAGTTTGGCGAAGCGCCCAGGGTGGATGTGCCGGAGCACGTGGTGGGCGAGGTGGTGCGGGGACTTATCAGCAATGCGCTGGAGGCCCTGAAAGACACGGAAGATGCGGCGATCTGGGTGCGGCTGGAGCCCTACCGGACGGCGGGCGCGAAGGTGGTGGCGCGGGTGGAAGACAACGGGCCGGGAGTGCCGGAGACGATTCGCGAGCATCTGTTTGAGCCGTTTATCACGCAGAGCAGCGGACGGGAGCGGCTGGGGCTGGGATTGTTTCTGGCGGCGAGCCTGCTGGATATGTACGATGGCCGGATTCGTTATGAAGCGCGGGAGGAAGGCGGCGCCAGCTTTGTGATTGAGCTGCCGCCGGCGCGGTTTACGCGTGGCCAGCCTTACCATTGGTTTGCCGGAGGAGCGACGGAGTGAGCCGCATAGTGGTGATTGACGATGAGCCAGCGCTGGGCGAGAACATCCAGCGCATGCTGCGCCTTCCGGGGGCCACGGTACAGACGTTTACGGATCCGGCGAAGGGGCTGGCGTGCGCGCTGGCGCATCCTCCGGACCTGGTGCTGCTGGATGTGCGGATGCCGGGGATGTCGGGCGAGGAGGTATTTGCCCGGCTGCACGAGGAGCATCCGGCGCTGCCGATTGTGTTTTTGACGGCGTATGGGTCAGTGGAGAGCGCGGTGCTGGCGATGCGCAACGGCGCATTTGACTACCTGCAGAAGCCTTTCAAGCGCGAAGACCTGATGCTGGTGGCGAAGCGGGCGCTTTCGCACTCTTCGCTGGAGCACGAGGTGGCAAGGCTGAAGGGGCGTCTGGAGTCGCTGGGCGACACGGACGCGGCGCAGAGCCACAGTCCGGCGATGCTGGAGCAGATGGAGAAATGCCGCCGTGCCGCAGCCACGGATGCCACGGTGATGATCCTGGGCGAGAGCGGAACGGGCAAGGAAGTGATGGCGCGGTTTTTGCACTCGATGAGCCGCCGCAAGGATGGCCCGTATGTGCCGGTGGAGTGCAGCGCGATGCCGGGGGCGCTGATTGAGAGCGAGCTTTTTGGCTACGAGAAGGGCGCCTTTACCGGGGCGGAGCGGATGAAGAAGGGGCTGATCGAGTCGGCCGACGGCGGAACGCTGTTCCTGGACGAGATTGGCGACCTGGGAGTGGAGTCGCAGACGCGGCTGTTCCGGTTTGTGGAAGAGCGGGCGCTGCGCCGGCTGGGCGGACTGACGCAAGTGAAGGTGGATTGCCGCATCCTGTGCGCGACCAACCAGGACCTGATGGCCAAGATCAAGGCGGGATCGTTTCGCGAGGAGCTCTTCTACCGGTTGAGCGTGGTGACGGTGAAGCTGCCGCCGCTGCGGGAGCGGCCGGAGGATATTCCGCATCTGGCGCGGTTCTTTCTGGAGCGGTTTTCGCGGCGATATGGGAAGAGCGTTTCCGGCTCTCCGCAGTTCTATGAGGCACTGCTGAGACGGCGCTGGCAGGGGAATGTGCGGGAGCTGAAGAACGTGATGGAACGGCTGCTGGCGCTGCATCCGGGCGGCATTCTGCGGCCGGAGGATCTGGAAGAGGAGATTCAGCAGCAGGAAGGCATTGGGCACCTGGCCGTTTTGCCGTGGAAGGATGCGCGAGACCGGTACCTGGCGGGCTTTGAGAAGTCCTATGCGCAGGCGGTGCTGGCGCGTTGCGGGGGGAACGTGAGCGCAGCGGCGCGCGAGGCCGGGGTGGACCGGAAGACCTTCTATCTGTTGCTGAAAAAGGACAGGGAACCGCAGGGTGGGGAATTCATTCCTCAACTTGAGCCGGGGATCGGGGAGTAGACTCCCCACGCGGCAGTAGGAATGGGCGTTAAGTTACTGAAACGATTAGAGCGTGGGTTTGGTCTGTGACTTGCTAAGGGAATGGCAGGGAGCAGCCAAAGATGAAATTCTGGAAATCAGGCTTCAAGACATTCCTTTTTCTCTCAGTTCTATTTCTATTGATGCCTCAGCCGGGGCATGCGATTCCGGCATTTGCTCGGAAGTTTGGCGTAAAGTGCTACACCTGTCACACCATTCCACCCGCGTTGAACAAGAACGGCTACATGTTCAAGCGGTTGGGATATCGTATGCCTCCGGACGAGATGGACGGAAGCAAGCCGGCACCGAAGGTGAGCGAGCTGGACAAGGACATCAAGTTCAGCCTCACGAATTCGTTTGCCGTGATTCTGCAGGGCAGCGTTACCGAGGATAAGACAGTATCGGATTCAGGAACGACGACGTCGGTTTCTCCGTCGACCTCCTGCGGCAGCGATACGTCCTCCTCGTCCACATGCTCGAGCTTCAACCTGGACGAAGCGGCGATGTTCTTTGCCGGCGCGGTTCCGGACTCGGGCTTCTCCTACTTTGGGCACTATGAACTGTACCAGGACGGCGGCAGCGGTCTGGAGCAGGGTTTTGGCGTTTACACGGGCGGCCGCGCCAACAGCAGCTACTTTGTGAAGGGCGGCGAAATTCACATGCAGGAAGGTGAGGGAACGCGCGCAGCGATGTTCTACAACCTTTTCCCTGACCCGTCTTACACGCTGACGAATGTTGATCCGATCGGCTTCACGCTGGATCAGCATCCGACGGGTGTGGACTTCGGCTACACGTGGGCGTCTCCGTACTTCGGCAAGATCTTTGCGGTATCGGCAAAGGTGACCAATGGTCTGGCCGCGGACGGCAGCGAAATTCTGAACGGCTCAACGAAGAACTCGAAGGATGTGTGGGCGGACGCGGACTACTGGTTTGGACCGGATGGCGGCGTGACGGTGATGATGTATCGCGGCTCGAAGGATCAGAACCAGACGGATGCCAACGGCAATCCATTCACCTTCAGGCCGACCTTCTATCGCGTAGGCGCATTCGGCAACTACCTGTTCTTTGACAAGCTGGATCTGTTGGGCGGCTACATCCACAGCAATGATGACTGGCTGTGGAACCAGGGCGGAACGATGTCGCACTACACGGCCAACAGCTACCGCGGAGAGGCTGATTACTACATCAAGACCGGAACGGCGCTGATGGCGCGGTTCGATCGCTCGAACCAGAAGATCGATCCCAATCCGCTGATGCACACGCGGGCATGGGGTGTTGGCGCCGAGCATGCGATGACGGACCTGGGCAATGTGGTGGTTCGTGCGACGTACAATCAGGAGCACGATGGCGACCCCGTTGCGCTGGTAGGCAGCACCGACAAGAAGTTCATGCTGGACTTCCGGTTCATGTGGTAAGGGGAGAGGACAATGCACAAAGCAATTCAATGGATGGCAATTGCCTGTATGAGCGCGCCGCTGTTTGTGGTTGCGCAGAGCAGCAACGTAACGCTTCCGCAGGATAAGGGGCCGAGCTCTATCAATGTCTCTTCGTATCCGCCGGAGCAGCAGAAGGCCTACAAGGTGTTTGTGGACAAGTGCGCGAAGTGCCACACGATTGCTCGCCCGATCAACACGTCGATGAGCAAGCCGGAGTGGGAGCGCTATGTGAAGCGCATGATGCACAAGCCGAACTCGGGCATCAGCGACAAGCAGGCGAAGGACATCTTCGAGTTCCTGGCGTATGACCAGCAGGTTCGCAAGGACAAGAATCCCTCCGCCTTCTACAAGTCGCTTTCCGATGCAGAGATCGAGAAGCTGAAGGCGCAACAGCACTAAGACGTGCGCAGGGATTGTTCCTTGCCACATAACCGCAAGTTGCTTTACCTGGACCCCGGCGAGCATCTGGCCCGCTCGCCGGGAGTATTTTCAAAAGAAGTCAGGGAAGCGCGGGCCATGGCTGTTGAGTGTAGTTGCTGAGAATTTTTGGAGGTTGGGACCGCATGAGCTATTCCATCAAGATCCCGGACAGGGAGTACTTTGACAAAAATATTCCCTGCCAGTCGGCCTGCCCGATTCATACCGAGTGCGGACGCTATGTGCAGGCGATTGGGATCTCGCAGGACGAAGAAGCCTATCTGCTGGCACGCGCGCCAAATCCGTTTGCGTATGTGCTGGGAAGGATCTGCGCGCATCCATGCGAGGATAACTGCCGCCGCGGGAAGATTGACGAGCCGATTGCCATTTGTGCGCTGAAGCGCTACGCGACAGACAGGCACAACCTGGGCATGGGGCATGATCCGGCAAGGAAGGCCCTGCCGAAGGTCGCAAAGCGAGACAAGAAGATTGCAGTAGTGGGAGCGGGTGTGTGCGGACTGACGTGCGCGCACGACCTGGCGCTGCTGGGTTACACGGTGGAGGTGTTCGAGTCCGCGCCGGTGCCGGGAGGCATGCTGTACCTGGGGATTCCGCATTTTCGCCTTCCGCGGGAAATCATCAAGATGGAGGTCGACCACATCCTGAGCATGGGTGTGACGCTGCATACGCGGGTGACGGTGGGGCGCGACATCTCCTTTGCCGAACTGCGTTCGAAGTTTGATGCAGTGCTGCTGTCGACCGGTTTGAACAAGGGGCGCGAACTGAATATTCCGGGCGCGCACCTGGCGGGCGTTTATAACGGCATCGATTTTCTGATCAACGTGAATCTCGGCTTTGAGATTGAGCTGGGGAAGCGCGTTGTGGTGGTGGGCGGCGGCAATGTGGCGATTGATGTGGCGCGCGCTGCCGTTCGACTGGTGCAGGAAGCCGAGGATGTTGCAAGGCCCGCCACGAATGGGGATGAAAAGAACATTCAGCCTGCGCTGGATGCGGCTCGTCTGGCTCTGCGCTCCGGCGCCGAGCAGGTGAACATGGTCAGCCTGGAGTCGCGCGCACAGATGCCTGCATGGAAGGGCGAGGTGGACGAGGCCGAGCATGAAGGCATTGTGGTGGACAACGGCTGGGGCCCGAAGGAGATTGTGGGCGAGAACGGCGTGGTGACCGGACTGCGTGTTCGCCGCTGCCTGACGGTGTTTGACGAGAACGGGCGCTTTAATCCCGCGTTCAGCGATGAGGAGAAGGTAATTCCGTGCGACAGCGTTGTCCTGGCAATCGGACAGCAGGCGGATCTCTCGTATCTGAACACGGATGACGGCGTGCAGGTAACGCCGCGCGGCATTCTGAAGATCAATGAGGATTTGAGTACGACGTCTGCGGGCGTGTTTGCGGGCGGCGATGTGGCGTTCGGGCCGCGCATCCTGGTGGAGGCGGTGGCGAATGGTCACAAGGCAGCGCGATCCATTCACCTCTACCTGAACGGCAAGACGGAAAAGACGCAGCGCAGCCGGTTCCGCATCATGCCGAACTGGAAGATGCCGAGCGGGTTCCTGACCACGCCGCGGCAGAAGATGCCCATGCTGGCGAACAATCGCCGCATCGGCATTGCCGAGGTGGAGCTGGGCTTTGATGAAGAGCAGGGCCGGGCAGAGGGAAGCCGCTGCCTGAAGTGCCAGGTGAACACCATTTTTGACGGGTCCAAGTGCATTCTGTGCGCGGGCTGCGTGGACATTTGCCCCGAGCGGTGCCTGCGGCTTGTGGACCTGGTGCAGGTTAAGGGCGATGAGCGCTATGACGCGCTGATCCGGCAGCGCTACGGAGTGTCCGCTGCCGAGCTGCCGGCAGGACAGGCAGGCGCGATTATCAAGAACGAAGAAAAGTGCATCCGGTGCGGGCTGTGCGCGGACCGGTGTCCAACCCAGGCCATCACGATGGAGGCACTGGAACGGCAGGAACGGGAAGTCTTTGAATAGGGGAGCAGGGAATGAATCGTCGAGCTTTTCTAAGTTGGGGCACGGCAGGAATGGTATCGCTCAGTTCCGCAGTTGCAGTGAGCATGGGCGCTGTGGCCCGGTTCCTGATGCCAAGTGTGTTTTATGAGCCGCCGCAAACGTTCAAGATAGGCAAACCGGGCGACTACGCATTCGGCGTGCCGACGTTTCTGGTGGACGAGAAGATATTTGTGTTTCATGACCGCGACAGGGGCTTTTCTGTTGCGAGCGCAGTTTGCACGCACCTGGGATGCACAGTTGCGCACTTCCAGAGCGATCAGAAGTTCCACTGCCCGTGCCACGGCAGCGTGTTTGCCGCGGACGGATCAGTGGTGCATGGTCCCGCGCCCAAGCCGCTGAACTGGTTTGAGGTGATCCTGGCCCGTGACGGGCAGCTGCAGGTGGACAAAGACAAGATTGTGCCGGCGACTTACCGGTTGATGGTGTAGCGATGAATCTTATCCGAGAAATCTGGCAGTCAATCGTTCGGCGGGATCCACTGTCAACCGACAAGGGAAAGTCAGAGCTGGTCTTTCTCAATGTCTGGCTGCACATTCACCCGGCCAAGGTAAAGAAAGAGAACCTGAAGTTCAAGCACACGTACTATCTGGGCTTTATCACGTTCTTTCTTTTTGTGATTCTGGTGACGACCGGGATAGCGCTGATGTGCTACTACCGGCCCTATCCCGCGCAGGCTTACCAGGACATGAAGGACCTGCAGTTTGCCGTGTTCCTTGGGCCGTTTCTGCGCGGCATGCATCGCTGGGCGGCGCACGGCATGGTCGTGTGCGTGTTCCTGCACATGTGCCGCGTGTTCTACACGGGCTCCTACAAAAAGCCACGGCAGTTCAACTGGGTGGTTGGCGTGGTGCTGCTGCTGTTGACGCTGGGACTTTCCTTCACGGGATATCTGTTGCCGTGGGATCAGCTGGCGTTCTGGGCGATCACGGTGGGAACCAATATCGGCAGCTATGCGCCGCTGGTGGGAGGACAGATTCGCGAGCTGCTGCTGGGCGGCCACACGGTGGGCGAGGCTGCGCTGCTGCGCTTCTATGTGCTGCACGTGGCGGTGCTGCCGTCGATGGTGATCCTGTTTACGGTTGTGCACTTCTGGCGCATCCGCAAGGATGGCGGCCTGTCGCGGCCGGTTTGGAAGCTGAAGGCGAAGAAGCCTGAGGGGCTGGTGACGATTGGCGGCACTCCTGAGGTGGCACAACTGCAGGCCGTGCCGGCTTCCACGGACAAGACCTACGGCCTGATGGAAGTGGTGACGGGCAAGCCGATCTTTGAAACGATCACACCGGAAGAAGAAGAGGATGTGGCGTTCTCCTATCCGTTCGCGTTCTTCCGCGAGGGCGTGGCGCTGATGGCCACGGTAACAGGCATCATGGCCATTTCGCTGTTCTTCCATGCGCCTTTGGAAGAGCTGGCCAACCCGGCGAAGACACCGAATCCGGCGAAGGCGCCGTGGTACTTCCTGGGCTTGCAGGAGCTGGTGAGCCACTCCGCGCTGCTGGGCGGTGTGGTGGCGCCGGCGGTGATGGTGCTTGCGCTGCTGGCCATCCCTTACTTTGACCGGAATCCGAGCCGTCGTCCGAAGGATCGAAAGCTGGCGATCTGGTTGTTCACGATCTTTGTTGTCGTCAACCTGGTCCTGATTGTGATTGGGACCTACTTCCGAGGGCCGGGCTGGGCACTGGTTCCACCGTGGGTACATGTTGTTGCGGGGGCAGAGTAATGGGACGCAGATTACCACAGGCTTTTTTTGCACTGAGTTTGCTTGCACTGGCGTTGATTGTGGCTGCCGTATGGCAGGCCTCAACACCGTCGTGGAAGACGTATCAGCGCCAGTTCCTGCAGCTTGAAGCACAAGGCGAGCCGAATGCGGCCGCCAAGGCTGCGGTACTGGCGACGCCCCTGGAGATTCACCAGGTGCTGTTGCCGGGCCTGCAGCGGGTGGACCGCTGCACGACCTGCCACCTTGGAGTGGATGATCCGACGATGAAGAATGCGCCGGAGCCGTTCCGCTATCACGTTGGACTGGGAACGAACGTGCCTTCGAAGTTCGGGTGCACGATCTGCCACGGTGGGCAGGGACTGGCTACGGACCAGAAGAATGCACACGGGAATGTCGACTTCTGGCAGACCCCGCTGCTTGCCAAGGACTATATTCGGGCCTCGTGCGGACGCTGCCACAAGGAAGGCGATATTCCGGGCGTTCCGGAGCTGGCGGAAGGACGGCACCTGTTTGAGACGCAGGGCTGCCGCGGATGCCACAAGCTGGATGGCGTGGGCGGAAGCATTGGCCCGGACCTCTCAGAAGAGGGAGCGAGCCAGCGGTCGCCGGAGTGGCTGGAGAAGCACTTCCTTACGCCGTCGGTGGTTTCGCCGGGCTCGGCGATGCCGAACTTTCACTTTACGCGGGAACAGGCGCGCGCTCTGACGTACTACATGCTCTCTCTGACGAACCAGGATATGGGCACGTATTACTCCAGCCTGCGCACGATTCCGAGCTCGAGCTACGGGCGTGAACTGTTCGTGGAGAAGAACTGCATTGTCTGCCATGCAATTGGCGGCGTGGGCGCGAAGGTCGGGCCGGATCTGATGGGCGTGACACAGCGTCACTCGCGCGAGTGGCTGGATGAGCAGCTGGTGAATCCGCAGCTGGTGTATCCGGGCAGCGCCATGCCGGAGTACGACCTGGATACGAACTCGCGCAAGGCATTGGTGGCATACCTGGCAACGGCTACATCCGAGGATGCGCAATTGATCCTGTCTGGCAAGAAGAGTACGCTGACGCCGGAGGATGCTGCGATTGAAGCGGGCAAGAGCAACTTTGCACGCTTTGGTTGCGCGGGTTGCCACGGAACCGAGTTGCAGGGCGGCGTGCCGAATCCGAATGCGCAGGGCGGACAGGTTCCCTCGCTGCTGCATCTGTCGGATGACTACACGAAGGACGAGGTGATTGAAGTGATCCGGAACGGGCGCATGCCTCCGCTGGACAACGCTTCAGGCCCGACTCCGCCGCTGTATATGCCGTCGTGGAAGCATCTGCTGAGCGAAGAGGACATTCACGAGATTGTGGAGTTCCTCTGGTCGAAGCAGCAGAAGGCGAAGGATTCCTGGTAGAGCGGAATTCATCGACTGCGAAGGCATGAAAGGATTCCTCCGTTTGATTGCAGGCGGAGGAATCCTTGTTTGTAGTTGGCAACAGAGATTGCAGGCAACGAAGTTGAACAGGGATTGCGGAAAAGTGAAGCGAAGAATCAGGCATCGATGGGTGGCAGCCGTGGCGCTGGTGACGGTGGCGGCTTTCGGCGTCTCGCGGGCGGCACAGGGGCCCGCCACCGCGGATGTGAAGGTTGCGCAGCCGGGGAAGATCTATCCGGCGCCGACGAACTTGAAGGTGCTGCCGAAGAACTCGACGGGGCAGCAGGTGCACGACACGATGAAGGAGTGGTCTGACTCCATGAGCGTGGAGTGCTCCGCCTGCCACGCGGAGGTTCCGGGGAAGAAGGGGCCGGATGGGAAGCCGCTGCTGAACTTTGCGGACGACTCAAAGCCGATGAAGGATGTGGCGCGGATGATGTACACCATGACCGATGAGATCAACAGCAGCTACATTGCCAAGGTGGAGGGATCGGGGTTGCCGGTGACCTGCGGGACTTGCCACCAGGGCAAGATAAGCCCCGAGCCTTACGAGAAGAAGAAACCGCAGCCGAAGAATCTGGGACCTGCGCCGGGCGAAGGCCCGATACCGGAGTAGGAGCAGCAGACTCTGGGCTAAGAGCGCGTTGCGCGCAGGACGAGGTTTGGGCCGAGCGCGCTCAGCGGCTGTCGCAATCGGGAACCGTACACAGTACAATCCAAGGAGAGAGAGCCGTGGCTACGGGCCGCTGGCGCTCTCTGTAGCGGCGATGCGTAGAGCATCTGCCGACGGGCGAAAGTGGCGGAATTGGCAGACGCACCAGACTTAGGATCTGGCGGGGAAACCCATGAGGGTTCGAGTCCCTCCTTTCGCACCAGGAATCTGCCCAGGGCTGGTGGCAGCGCGGCAGCGCGATGCCGAAGTTCGCGGGCGAGCCGGCGGGGTAATGCACTAAGCTGGTGGAATCATGAGTACAACACCAGCACAGCCCCAAGTAAAGCTCACTCAGACTGCGGACTACCGCGAATCTTATGCCAACAGCGTGCATGTGCGCGTGAGCGTATGGGATTTTCAGCTTGTATTCGGACTGGCGTCGAGCGAGAGCCCGGAAGAGGTGACGATTCGCAATCACCAGGCGATCTACCTGAGCCCGCAGCAGGCCAAGGCTCTGTGGAATGTACTGGGGCAGAACCTGGCCCAGTATGAGCAGGCCTTCGGCACGCTGAATCTGGAGCCGCAGAGCCATGGATTTCCGCAGGGACCGGTGAATTAGGCAAGAGCCGGAAGCCATGATGCGACGCTTGCGCCTGATACAAAGCTTTGAGCTGCGGAGGGATAGGCCGCTCCCTGTCTGGATGATCTTCCCGGCGATCTTCGTGGCGCTGTATGCGAGCCACTATACGCTGATGCGGCTGCCCTACTACTGGGATGAGGCGGGCTACTATATTCCGGCGGCGTGGGATTTTTTCCGGACGGGCTCGCTGATTCCGATGACGACGCTGAGCAACGCGCATCCGCCGTTGCCCAGCATCTATCTTGCGTTGTGGTGGAAGCTGGCGGGCTTTGAGCCGGAGGTGACGCGCGAAGCGGTGCTGATGGTGGCGTCGCTGGGGCTGGTGGGCGTGTGGCGATTGGCCCTGCGCGTGGCAGGATCCGCCGCGGTTGCGTTCTGGACCGTGCTGCTGACAGCGTTGTATCCGGTTTGGTTTGTGCAAAGCACGCTGGCCCATGCGGACATGTTTGCCGCCGCGTGCACGGTGTGGGGATTGGTCTATGCGCTGCCGGACCGGCATCGCAAGTCGTGGGTGGCGGCGCTGTGTTTTACGGCGGCTGCGCTGTGCAAGGAGACATCCATTGCCGTTCCGCTGACGCTGGCGGCGGTAAATGCGGTGGCGAGCATTCGCGCGCAGTGGCCGGTGCGCGTGCGGCTGTGGCGGGAGGCGGCCTGGTTTGCGGCTGCGCCGGCGCCGCTGGCGGGCTGGTATGCGTGGCACTACGCCAAGACGGGATTTGTGTTCGGCAATCCGGAGTTTTTGCGCTACAACGCCGAGGCGACGCTGACGCCGGTACGGATTGTTGCGGCGTTTGGCTACCGGCTGCTGCATCTGACGGCGCACATGAACCTGTTTGTGCCGGTGCTGATGATGATGGCGGCCCTGATGCTGGAGCCGCGGCGGGATGTCCGCGGGCGGGAGAGGGCCGCGATCAGCGTGCAGACGCTGTGGCGGATCTTCTTTGTGCTGCTTGCGAACGCGATTGCATTCAGCGTGCTGGGCGGCGCGTTGCTCACGCGGTATCTGCTGCCGATGTATCCGCTGGTGCTCGTGGTGGCGGTGTCGACGTTTTATCGCCGCGTGCCGTACTGGCAGGGGCTGGCGGCGTTTTCCGCGGCTGCGTTTGGGATTGCGCTGTTTATCAATCCGCCGTACCGGTTTGCGCCGGAGGACAACCTGCAATATGCGCATGTGATTCGCATGCACATGGCGGGAATTGCGCAACTGAACCAGCGATATCCAGACTCGACGGTGCTGAGCGCCTGGCCGGTGACGGACGAGCTGACACGGCCTGAGCTGGGGTACCTGAAGCGTCCATATGCGGTTTACCGGCTGGAGGATTTTACGTCGGCGCAGATTGACCGTGCGGCCGCGGAGCCGGGCGGGTACTCCACTGCGCTGGTGTTTTCCACGAAGTACGATCCGCCTTCGCTGCCCTTCAGCCTGGGAACGAGGGGAGAGGCGCTGGATGAGCGCTATTTTGATTTGCACCACGACATGGCGCCGGAGGCGATTGCGAGGCGGCTGGGAGGAGACCTGGTGTGGACGCGGGAAGACCGGGGGATGTGGATTGCGCTGATTCGCTTTAACCGGCAGTTTGAGGCCATGGCGGAGATGCCGCGGCCGGGCCAGTGAGGGGAACGGACTCTGCGGGAGGAAGACGTTGCCTGCGAGGGTTACAACCTATAATCAGTTTGTCGTGCAATTCTTTTCTTTATCGCGCAAATACAGGTCATGGTGGCATGCCATGGCGGTGGTTCTGGCCGCAGGAATGTGGCTGGGGCCGACCCTGCAGGCAAGCGGCCAGGGGCCTGCGTCAAAGGCCCAGGAGGGTTCGGGTGCGGACCGCGGGCGGATTTTGCTGGTGCTGCCGTTTGACAACGGTACGGCACAGCCGAGCCTGGAATGGATTCGGGAGGCGGCGGCGGAACTGCTGAGCAGCCGGTTTGCCTCAGCGGGTTTCTCGCCGATGAACCGGCAGGACCGGCTGTATGCGCTGGACCACCTGGGGCTGCCGGAAGGATTTCAGCCGTCGCGAGCCAGCTCGCTGAAGCTGGCGCAGACGCTGGATGCCGATTCAATTATTGTGGGCGCCTACCGCATGGAGGGCACGGACCTGGTGGCCGAGGCGCGTGTGGTGGACGTTCCGCACCTGCGGATGAGCCAGATGGTGACTGCGCGGGGCGACCTGCGGAACCTGATTGCGGTGTTCGACTCGCTGGCATGGAAGCTGACGCGGGTGCTGGACCCGGGATTCAGCGTGGCGGAAGAGACCTTTGTAGCCACGGGCAAGACGATTCGCGTGGACGCGTTTGAGCAGTACATTCGCGGCATTACGGAACCGGACCAGGCGGAGAGGCAGCGGCACCTGGAACAGGCGGTGAAGCTGAGCTCGGACTTTGCGCCGGCGTGGATGGCGCTGGGCCGGGAGGACTACGCCGAGCAGCAGTATGAGCAGGCCGCGGCGGCGTTTGCGCGGGTGGGACAGAACAGTCCGGATGCGCTGGAGGCGGGGTTTTATCGCGGGCTTTCCCTGCTGTTTTTTGGGGAGTATACGAAGGCGGAGGCGGCGTTCAAGGGCGTTGCACAGGTGTTGCCGCTGCCGGAAGTGCTGAACAATGAGGGCGTTGCTGTAAGTCGCCAGGGACACGACGGCGGTGCGCTGTTTCGGCAGGCGATAGCGGCTGACCCGAGCGTGGCGGACTACCACTTTAACCTGGCGGTGAGCCTGAAGCGGCGTGGCTCCGATGCCGAGGCGCTGACGGAGCTGAACCAGTCCCTGAAGCTGCGTCCGAATGACAGCGAGGCGCAGGGATTGCTGGCGGCGTGGAAGACGCCCGCGAAGACAGCGACGGACGCAGACGCGAAGGCCGACCCGCTGGAGCGCATTGTTCGCACGTTTGATGCGGCGGCGTTTCGGCAGGCGGCGGTGATGATGGACCAGATGGAGGCAACGCGGCTGGCTGCGCTGTCGCCGCGGGAACGCTCACTGCGGCTGGCGGCGCAGGCAAAGGATTATCTGCATCGCGGGTTGCTGCTGGAGTCGGAACGGCTTTACCAGTCTGCCGTGGCCGCGGATGGATCGGTGGCGGAGGCGCATGCGGGGTTGGCCGAGGTGCGGGAACGCACGGGCGACGTGGCAGCGGCGCGGAAGGAGGCGGAGGCGGCCTTGGCGCTGACTCCGCTGGCGGAGGCGCACCTGGTGCTGGCGCGGCTGGACCTTGCCGCCGGTCACCTGGACGATGCGGGCAAAGAGGCCGGCGCAGCTCTGAAACTTGACCCCGGAAGCAGGTCGGCGCAGGATTTAAGCCGACAGATTGCAGCGAAAGCTGCCGCGAAGCAGTAGGTTGTTTGGGTGCAGGCAGTGTAGGAGCAGACCATGCTTCAGGTCGAAGGCGGGTTTGGGAGCGGCAGGCTGGCCAGCATGGCAGTTCTGATTGGGCTGGTGCTCGGTCTTGCGGTTGCGGCGCGGGCACAGCAGCCCCTGGTGGAAAAGCTGGTTCTGGATGACACGATCCAGCCGGTGAGCGCCGGAATGCTGGAGAGAGCGATTGCGCGCGCCAACTCAGAGGGCGCGGCGGCTCTGCTGGTGGAGCTGGACACGCCGGGCGGGATGCTGGAGTCGACGCGGGCCATGGCCGGCGCGATTTTGAGCTCGCGGGTGCCGGTGATTGTGTATGTGGCTCCGGCGGGTGCGCGGGCAGGGTCGGCGGGATTTTTTCTGCTGGAGTCAGCGGACGTGGCGGCCATGGCTCCGGGAACCAACGCGGGAGCGGCGCATCCGGTGCTGGAGTTTGGCAAGCCGGATGAGACGATGAACCAGAAGATCCTGAACGATGCGCAGGCGTTCTTGCGCTCATTTGTCACCAAGCGGAATCGCAACGCCGAGGCAGCGCAGGCCGCCGTGCAATCGTCCCACTCGTATACGGCCGAGGAAGCGCTGGCGCAGAACCTGATTGATCTGACGGCCGCCAACGAAGCGGAGCTGCTGGCCAAGCTGGACGGCCGCGAGATTACCCGCCTGGATGGGACGAAGATGACGCTGCATCTGGCGGGCGCCCGGGTGGAGACGATGAAGCCCACGCTGCGCGAGACGCTGCTGGGATGGCTGGTGAATCCGAATATAGCCATGCTGCTGCTGGTGGGCGGCGGGCTGCTTATCTACCTGGAATTTAATACGCCCGGCACGATTGTTCCCGGCACGCTGGGGACGCTGATGGTGCTGCTGGCGGTCTTTGGGCTGAATCTGCTGCCGATTCGTTACACGGCGGTGCTGCTGCTGGTGGCGGCGGTGGTGCTGATGGTGCTGGAGGCGAAGTTTGGCGGCCACGGCGCGCTGGCGATTGCCGGGATTGCGTGCCTGCTGTTTGGAACCCTGACGCTGATTGCCGCGCCGGTGCCGGAGATGGCCATCCACCCATGGGTGGCGATTGCGGTGAGCGTGGGGTTTGGCGGCATCACGGTGCTGCTGGTGCGGCTGGCGGTACGCGCGCGACGCCTGAAGGCGAGGCTGGGCGCGGATGCGCTGATTGGGAGCACGGCAACCGCTATGGAGCCGCTGGAGCCCGAGGGGCACGTTGTGGTGGAGGGAGAGATTTGGCGGGCTGTGGCCAGCGCGCCGGTGCCTGCGGGAGCACGTTTGCGCGTGGTGGGGCATGAGGAGTATCTGCTGCGCGTGACGCCGGAACAGGAGCAGCAATCACACGCGCCAGTGGTGTGAGATATGGCGAAGGTCAACGTGGAGTACAATCCCTGCTGAGTGAGGAAGGCCCAATGTCTGAACTGCCGATTCCGTTTGCGATTCTGATTGCCATTGTGGTGCTGTACCTGGTGAACTCCATCAAGATTTTGCGGGAGTATGAGCGCGGGGTCATCTTCCGGCTGGGACGCGCGCTGCCGACGCCGAAGGGACCGGGAATCATTCTGGTCTTCCGGCCGATTGATCAGATCATCCGCATCTCCCTGCGCCAGGAGGTTCTGGAGGTTCCGGCGCAGGATGTAATTACGCGGGACAATGTGACCATCAAGGTGAATGCCGTGGTCACGCTGTACGTGGTGGATCCGAACAACGCGGCGATCAAGGTATCCAACTATGTTTACCAGACATCGCAGCTGGCGCAGACGACGCTGCGCACGGTGTTGGGCGAGGTGGAACTGGATGAACTGCTGAGCCATCGCGACAAGCTGAATTTGCGCATCCAATCCATCATGGATCAGCGTACGGAGCCGTTCGGCGTAAAGGTCATCTCAGTGGAAGTGAAGCAGGTGGACCTGCCCGAGCAGATGCAGCGCGCGATGGCCAAGCAGGCGGAGGCGGAGCGCGAAAAGCGGTCGAAGATCATCCACGCCGAGGGCGAGTTCAACGCCGCGCAGAGACTGGTGGATGCGGCGCAACTGCTGGCAGAGCAGCCGATTACGCTGCAACTGCGCTATCTGCAGACTCTGACGGAGATTGGCGTGGAAAAGAATACGACGATTGTGTTTCCGCTGCCGGTGGAGTTGCTGTCGCTGCTGCAGAAGACGGGTCTGCAAGGAAAGATGGAAACAGAGAAGCCGCAGGCAGGCGCGCAGAGCTGAGCGATATAAGAATTTGCGAAGAAGACGCGGAGCGAGAGCGCGGCTGTGCCAGGTCTGTGTGGATGCACTGAACCCAAGGACGGGATATGCAACGAGGAATTGGCGGAGGCGAGTTAGAGCCCGCGGAAGAACAGCACGACACAGAACTGACGCTGGGTCCGATGATGGTGGCGGGGCTAGTTCTGGGTCTGCTGGTGCTGTGTGGGCTGTGTTTTGGACTGGGCTATGCCGCGGGACGGCGAGGCGCAGCGCAGCAGGCTGCCAAAGGCGCCCAGATGCCGGCTAGCGTTGCGATGCCAGCGGCCGCGGCAGCATCCGGCGCGAAGCCTGCTGCCACAACGCCGAATCCGTATCAGGCACCGCCAGCGGCTGTTGCGGGTGAACCGGACGAGACTCCGGCGGCGGATGGAGGCGCGCTGGCCGAACTGCAGGGGGCGGTTCCGGCTGCGCCGAGCAATCCCTCGACGATGCAACAGCAGGTAAGGCCTGCCTTGCCGCAAGCGCAGTCTGGAGCTTTGCCTGGAGCTGCGGCTGTGGGCAGCGCGGCTGCGACCAGGGCGGCGACACAACCGCAGGGGCCACTGCTGATGGTGCAGGTTGCAGCGGTGTCGCACGCGGAGGACGCAGGCGTGCTGGTGAATGCGCTGCGCAAGCGCGGCTACGCGGCGATGGCGCGGCACGATGCGGCGGATGGGCTGATCCACGTGCAGGTGGGCCCGTTTACCAATCGAAGCGATGCCGTTGCCATGAGCCAAAGATTGCTTGGCGATGGCTATAACGCGATGGTTGTGCCCTAGCGACGGGCACATGGCTTTGCGCTATCGCATCAGCGCCGCATCCACTCGGGCAGACCGGATGCGATGGATGTCCGCACGGCTTGCATGAGTTCTTCGCGGCTTGCGAAATCGCGAGGATAGAGCGGCGGATGAAAGGTGATGTGCGCTGTGCTGGGACGGATGCGCAGACTGCCCTTGGCCATCATCGTCTCAGTGCCGTGGATGGAGACGGGGATGCAGGGAGCGCCGGTTTCCATGGCCAGGTAGAAGGGCCCTTTTTTGAAGGGCAGCATGCGGCCGTCGCGGGAGCGCGTGCCCTCAACGAACGTGGTGATGTGCAGGCCCTTTTCCAGAACGCGTTGCGCGGCGCGAACACTCTCAATGGCGCTGTCGATGCGACCGTCGCGATCGACGGGTACGAACTCTCCCAGCTTCATGCCATAGCCCAGCACGGGAATCTTCATCAGCGAGCGCTTGAGGAAGACGGAGGTGCGTCCGGGGATGTTGGGAATGAGCGCGGGCGGATCGAGGTTGGAGACATGGTTGGCCATGAAGATGCAGGCGGTGTGAGGCGGGACATTCTCGGTCCCCGCGGTTCTTACGCGGATGCGTCCGAGGCGGAAACTGGCGCGCACGATCCATTGTGCGGCGTTGTAGAGCGGCGTGGCGTTGCCGGTGACGAGCGTGAGCGGAATGAAGACGAGCGCAGCGGGAGCGCCGAGGCCGATGATGGTGAACAGCATTACCAGGGAAGAGATCATGCGCCTTGTCCCTGCGCTTCCGTGTATTCGCTGAGGCGGGCTGGAAGCTTCTCGTAGATGCCGTCAAAGCCGCCATTGGAAAGGATGGCGACAACATCGCCGGCGTTGAGTTGAGGGACGAGGCTGCTGACGATGGCGTCTGCGTCGGGATGAAGCTCGGCCGGAGTACCTGCGGCGTTGAGGGCCTGCACAATCTCTTCGGGATGCAGACGCTCCGGCTCCGGGATGCGCTGCTGCTGGTAGACGGCGGCGAGCATGACGCGGTCGGCGATGCGGAGGCTCTCGACGAGGTCGGCGGCGAGCACCTTGCGGCGCAGCGTATTGGAGCGCGGCTCAAGCACGGCCCACAGGCGGGACTGCGGATAGACGGAGCGAAGGGCGCGGAGGGTTTCGCGAATGGCCGTGGGGTGATGCGCGAAGTCGTCGATGATGGTGATGCCGGCGATGTGCGCGCGCACCTGCAGACGCCGCTTGACGCTCTTGAAGGAGGCCAGCGCGGATTGAATGGCGCGCGCGCTGATGCCCTGCGAGGCTGCGAGCGCAGCTGCCGCGGTTGCGTTGAGCGCGTTGTGCTCGCCGGCGAGCTGCATCTGCAACTGGGCCCACTGCTTGCCGTTGTGCCAGACCTCCCAGAGGATGCTTCCGCCTTCATGCCGCAGGTTGCGGAGTTGCCACTGGGCCTGCGCGGTGAAGCCGTAGCGCTCGACGCGGCAAAGCGCGTGGCTTACACACTCGGTGACATTGGGACTGCCGTCGTAGGCGAGGACGATGCCGCGACGCGGGACGAGGTTGACGAGGCGCTTGAATGCGATTTTTACGGCCTCAAGATCGGCGTAGATGTCTGCATGATCGAACTCAACATGAGTGAGGATGAGCGCGTCTGGGAAGTAGTGCAGGAACTTGGGGCCTTTATCGAAGAAGGCTGTATCGTACTCATCGCCTTCCAGGATGAAGGTGCGCGTGGGGCGCAGTTGAAAGCTGCTGCCAAAGTTTTCTGCAACGCCGCCGATGAGGAAGGATGGCTCAAGCGCGGGATTTTCCTGGGCGGCCACCTGGTAGATCCATGCGAGCATGCTGGTGGTTGTGGTCTTTCCGTGGGTGCCGGCGACGACCAGCGACTCGCGGCCAGCGAGGAACTCGTCATGCAGCAGAGCGGCCATGGAGGTGAAGGGAATGCGGTCGTCGAGGACGCGCTCCACCTCAGGGTTGCCGCGTGAGAGCGCATTGCCAATGACAACGAGGTCCGGCACGGGATCGAGGTTTGACTCTGCGTAAGGCTCAAGGACAGGAATGCCGAGCGTGTGCAGGAGGTCGCTCATGGGCGGATAGGCGGCCTTGTCAGAGCCGGTGATGCGGTGGCCCTGCAACTGGAGAAGCCCGGCGAGCGAAGCCATGGCTGTTCCGCAGATGCCGCTGAGATGGATGTGACGCTGGGATGATGTCATCGTGTTATCGCCGGTTCGAGCAGGCGCAGATGAGCCTCTTGCGCGACGTCGAGTTCGGCTTCTACTCCAAAGGTGAGGGTTACATTTTGCCGCGAGACATGGCCGCTGCGCAGGCCGGTGGCGATGGGGCCATCGAAGTCGCGGAGAACATGGAGGAGCACTTCTTCCAGCAACTGAGGCGGCGCGCCGGGAGATGCGCAGTCGAGCATCTCTCCAAAGATGAGCCCGCGAACCCCTTGCAGCTTGCCGGCCTGACGCAACTGCCAGAGCATGCGATCGACCTGGTAGGGCTTGGCGCCGGTGTCTTCCAGAAAGAGCAGCTTGCCTTCCGTGGTCGGTTCCCACGGCGTGCCCAGCAGCGAGACGAGGATGCTGAGGCAGCCGCCGTAAAGCGTTCCGCACAGCTTGCCGGGCTTGAGCGGGCGTAGGCCCTCGCTTGGACCGAGGCTGTATGGCTCGCCGGCAAGGGCGGCCCGCAGGCTGGGCAGGTGCACGCCATCTTCCAGCGCGAAGTCGGCGGCCACCATGGGCGCATGGAAGACGGGAAGGCCGAGTTGATCGAGCAGGTGAAGTTGCAGGCCGGTGAGGTCGCTGTAGGCAAAGAACGGCTTGGGATGCCTGCGCAGCAGATCGAGATCGAGCCCGTTGAGCAGGTAGTTGGAGCCGTAGCCGCCGCGCATGCAGGCCACGATGCTGCTGTGCGGATCGGCGAAGGCGGAGTGCAGATCTGCTAGGCGCTGCTCGGGCGATCCGGCGAAGAAAAGCGGGCCGCGCGTCTGGATGTTGGCGCCAGGGCGCGGAGAAAAGCCGAGGCTGCGCAGTCGCGCGATGCCGTGCTCGGCACGCTCCTGCGCGGCGAAGGACGCGGGAGAGATGACGCTGATGCCCGCGTCCGGGGCGGGGCAGGGAGGCCTGAGGAGCGGCTTGGGCTGCGGCTGCGCGGACATAGCTACCAGGCCTCGCCGCGCGCAATGAGAGATGCGGGTCCGGTCAACTCAAGCTCGGTTCCTGGTCCGCTCCAGCTTACGGTTTGCGGGCCGCCGGGAGCCAAGACGGTCAACGGGGATTGGACCAAGCCGAGAGAAATCGCGGCGGTGGCGGATGCGGAGCTGCCGGTGCCGGAGGATGTTGTGGGACCGACGCCCCGCTCGTAGATGCGGATTTCGATTTCGGTGGGGCTGAGAACGCGAAGAAACTCCACGTTGGTCTGATTGGGAAAGTCAGGGTGCACGCAGATCTCGGCGCCGATGGTCTGCCAGGATCGACCGGCAACCGTGAACTCGGGATTGTCCACGACGATGACGAAGTGCGGATTGCCGGTGGATATTGAGGAGCCGGTGATGGCGGTGCCGTCGGCAAGGGTGACGGTCTTTGCGGCGAAGGTGGGGATTCCCATGCCCGTGGTGATCTGCACGGAATACTCGCCGGCGGTGCTGACTGCATTGACGCGGCAGATGCGCAGGCCTGCGTCGGTTTCGATGGTGAGGCTGTCGCCGGGCTGGGAGTGGAGGGAGGCAGCCATCCAGGCAGCCACGCAGCGCGTGCCGTTGCCGCTTATCTCGGCGATGGAGCCGTCGGCATTGTGCAGGCGGATTCGGCCGGATGCGGGGCCGGTCCACGCGAAAAATTCGATGCCGTCGGCTCCGACGCCGGTGTTGCGCGCACAGAGACGGCGAGTGAGAGTGGCCCAGTCGTGGCTGCCGGCAGCATCTTCGGTGACGATGAGAAAGTCGTTGCCGCAGGCGTGGGCTTTGGTGAAGGGAATCAATCTTCCTCCGGATCGCGAAAGTTGAACAGCGCCTCGATGGCCGGTTCGGCTATCAATTGCGTGTGGAGTCGCGCGTGCTGCTTTTTGGTTGCGGTGAGCGTGAAGCTGACGCGCTGGAGTTCGCCGACGGTGTCGCTGTCGATGTTGGCGAGTCGCTCGCCGGCCTTGTCCATGGCGTCAAGGATGGACTGGAGCATGGCGGTATGATCGTGTCCGCGAGCTTCATAGACGAGCGGGTAAATCTTGATGCTGGCGCGGCGCTCCAGGATGCCGACGATCTCCAGCGCGACGACGACGATGGCGGTGGCGAGCACGGCAGTGGCATAGAGCCCCGCGCCGCAGGCCATGCCGATGGAGGCGACGACCCAGACGCTGGCGGCGCTGGTGAGGCCGCTGATGCGGCTGCGATTGTGCAGGATGAGTCCGGCGCCGAGGAAGCCGATGCCCTGCACGATGTTGGAGGCAACCTGGCCCTTGTTTGGGTTGCCGTCGCCGGCCAGCACGGCGGAGAGCAGAGTGAAGAATGCGCTGCCCATGCTGATAAGCAGGTTGGTGCGCACGCCGGCAGCCTTGCGCTTGGCCTCGCGCTCAAGGCCGATGAGGCCGCCGAGCAGGCATGCCACCAGCAGGCGGCTGAATGCGCCGCTGAACACGACGACTTGCTGAATCCAGCTGAAATCGAAGGGTTGCGCAAACCAGGCAAGTGCCGTGCTCATGGGATGTCCTCATTCCATCTTCCAATGGCCCGGGGCGAGTGGAAGCCTGACGCATGAGCATTGCCTGAATCGAAGGCGACGCAGGCAGAGCGGCCCAGGGCAGCATCGATTGGAAGCGTTCTACTGCCCGATGCTATCACCGCCCGGTTCCTTTGTTGAGGGGTAGGACGACGTAAACCGTGCCGGAGGGCTGGCCGGGCGCGTAGAAGCGGCGAACGGGTATGAGTCCGCCGGGATGCGCGTGCACGGCCTGGTCGATCTCATCGCCGTCGAAGGCGAGGACGATGGCGGCGTGGGCGGCCGGGTCAGCAAGCGCAGCCTGGTAATACTGCTTGTCGCTTTCATTGATGGTCTGGCGGAGGGGAATTCCGGTGAGAGCGACGAGCTGCGGATAAACGGAGGTTTCCATGAGCACGATGCCGCCGGGCCGGGTGGCGAGGAGCGCACGCAGGACGGGCGGGATCTGCTGCTCGAAGGGACGGCGCGAGTCGATGTTCTTGATGCTCTCGACATAGGTGAGCGGCCGCTCGTGGAGGACGCGCACTGCATTGAGAAGGATGAGCAGGCCGAGCAGGGCCGCGGTATAGCGCGGCCAACTGGGCCTGAGCTTGCGGGCGATGGCCAGCGAGAACTCCGCGAGAAAGCTGAGACCGAGAGCGAAGGCGGGCAGCAGCTCCATGCCGTAGCGGGTGTTGTACCAGGAGTGCGGCCACCAGACAGGAACGAAGATGGGCACGGAGCCGAACGCGATGGAGTACGCGTAGAAGGGAACGGGAAGCCACAGCAACAGCGCCCACCGGAAGGCCCTGCGGCGGGCGGCGATGCAGCCCAGGCCGGTCCCCAGCAGGCTTAGCAGCAGGAGGGGTCTGCCCCATGCCACGGCGGCCGCATCCATCTCCGCGGCTTTGAGAAAGAAGAAGAGCGAGACCCAGGGATTGTGCCAGCCGGGATGCGGCGGGCCTGATCCGATGGCTGTGCGCAGTTCGATGGCCTTGGCGGAGTAGGGGCCGCGGGCAAAGTCGAGCCAATCGCCGAAGGCCACGGCGTTATAGACAAACCAGACGACGGGCGCGGCAACCACGATAATGCTTGCCAGCCAGAAGGTGCGGGAGCGCAGTGTGTTGTGACGCAGGAGCACCAGGCCGATGGCGACCCATGCGAGGAATGCCAGAATCCATCCGTCGTAGCGCGTGTAAATGGCCGCGATGAGAACGCCTGCAATGGGCCAGAGCAGGCGCGAGGCGCGATGGGGTTCGCGCAGAAGGGACTGGTGCCACTCCACGAGCCAAACGACGGTCCAGATCATCTCGCACAGGAAGAGCGGCTCTGTCATGGCCGTGGTTTGCAGATAAAGCAGGTTGGGATTGAGTGCGAAGAAGGCCAGCGCCATGGCCGC